>NZ_CP110009.1:1065000-1420000 GCF_025947305.1 Flavobacterium sp. N3904 | reverse complement strand
ATCTGCGCCTAAAAGAAAATTTCCTCTATATGCTTTTGGTGATTTGATTTTAAATTTACCGTATGTGTATATGTCGAAATTACCACAATTAAGACACTGCAAATTTGTTGGCTCATCATCTTCAGCAAATGATTGATTGTAGCCACACTTTTTACATCTCTCCATCCATCTGCTTAAATAGAAAGGCGAATTGCCAGTTAAGCTATCTTCTTTGTTAGTTAATATATCTCTTCCTCCATTGCTTGATTTAATGATATCAGAAGTAAAACCAATGGACTGATAGATTGCTTTGTCTTTTGTTTTCTGTGCACCTGGGGCAAAATCATAAACAGCCATTGCTTGAGCTCTGTCAATTTTCAGAGTTTCATTATTCGGTGCTGTCCCATGATAAAAATATTTTACATCAGTTGGCATTCCAAACATTGGAAGAATTCCGCCTTCAGCAAATTTTTGAGAAATATCATCAGTAGGAATCTCACCATTCAGAATCACGCTTTCCACTTTAGCTATAAAACCGTCTGTTGTTATTGTATCTGTAAAGTAATTTTGAAATGGCACTTTAAGAAGACTTAGCTGAGAAGGTGTGATGCAGTCAATTACTGATTTAATAGAAGCATGATTTGCATTTACCCAATTTGTTATGTGCGTTTTGTAACTATTCCAGTTGTGAGCTTTTCCAAATACCCCGTGAATGCTTGATTTATTTTCATCAAAGTTTTCATTCACTTCAATTGTCAAGTATGCTTGTCGTAAAATTTCTTTTGAAATTAATCGCAAACAAATTCTCTCTTGCTTCATTGTCAGGAATGGAGTAGGTGGACTGTCACCAGTAATTTTTTGAGGATTTGAAAAATAAAATTCATCATGACTTCTACCTCTACAAAATGTAAGTATTATAGAATATGCTTGTCCTCGCCTTCCAGCTCGTCCAACTCTTTGTTGGTAGTTGAATCTTTGCGGTGGCATATTTGCCAACATTACCGCTTGTAATGCTCCAATGTCAACTCCAACTTCCAATGTTGTTGTTACACTGAGTAAATCAATTTGTTTTACAAGTGGATTCCCTTCTGCCTTCAAAACAACATTTCTAAAATGTCGTTGCCTCTCAAATTGATTGTCTGTTTGCCCTGTTAATTCCTCACAATGAATTCTTATCGGCTCTCTGTTTTGAATCATTGCAGAATGAGATAAATAATTTTCCTCCCAAACTTTTTCACAAGTTGTTTTATTTGAAGGGTCAAGTTGGGATTTTGTTTGCGTGCAAACTCCACCAGAAAAATGAAGATGTGCTCTTCTACTCCTACTACTTAACCAAACCTCATCATTTGCCGTTGATGCTTTGATAAATAAATCTTCAAATTGTAAGCCTGTATTTCCCTTTAGCAGATTTATTTCTGTAAGCAATTCAAATATGTTTTGTCCTAATAGTGTATCGGAAATTGAGAGGCGGTCAGCAACATTGCGGATATAACCTTTACATAAACTTGGAAAATTATTGTACGTAATAATATCAAACGGAAAATTGTCTTCATCAACTTGATTGTGATTGTACTTATCTCCTAAAATTCTGATTGAAGAATTTACAATTTCAAGAAAAACTTTCGGGGCTAATCCAACTGCACCTGCATATTTTAAAAGCGCTGGTGTCCCTGGATTGATTGTTAAATAACCTAATGCAGAACTTTCAAACGAATAAAACAAAGAAGCAAAAAACATATTCGCCATTTTTCGCAATGTTCCCTTTTTTATTTCTCTGATAAATTCGTCATCAACTCCTTCGGCCCATTGTTGTGGATTCTCAAAGTTAATCACTTTATACCAAGGAATTTTAGCATCGGGTGTTGACTGCAACCTAATGTCGTTGCCTCCCGGATTGATTCCTAACTCTGCTATTCGTTTAACTAATGGAGCTAAGTTTAGATTGTTTGTGTAGTCAATTAAATCTCTGACTTTAATAATTCTTGTTTCAATTTCTTCAATTTTTCGTAAGGCAAAATTCTTTTCGTTTATTGCTTTCGGTGTTGTTCTTGTAGTGTTCGCATCATTCCAAACATCATCAACTTCATCAACAAGGTCATTGTATGTTAATCTAAACTCTGTAATTTTTCCTGTGTCATTTGCTTTGAATGCTTTGAGGATTTCATGTTTAATTATTAGCCGACTGTTTAACTCACGAATTAAAAGTTCTCTCAATAAATCTATAAAATGATTTCTCTCGATACCATTTGCTACTTGTGCAGAATCTTCCCTGCTATCTGAAAATACAACTAACTTTCTTTCGTCTTGTTTGTTTGGTAGTTGATACATTAACTCTTTAGCAAACATTTGACTTGACTTGGCGAAACCCGTTCTGAAACCTCTTATTGATGAAATTTTATTTTTAACTATTCCCTGCTTATGTTTACTATGATTAATACCACATCCAGGGCAAACACAGGGTGTTGCTTTATGAGTATCTACTATTGCTGAGTTAAATGCAATATCTAATCGGGGAGATTTGTCATGGGCAATTTTGAAATAGTATCCTTTACGCCAGTTAGTAGGTTCTTGCTCTGCCTTCTCGTACGTTTCCTTTACGTCTCCTGAATATATATTTATTGATGCTTTCTCCCAAGTAGAGGTGTAATCTTTTTGGTCGATAGAATTATTTACAGTAGCTTGTCTCCAATATCCATTTGGTCTTTCGTGTGGTTCTAATTCTTGTTTACCTTGCACCCAAAAAATCGCATACTCTTGATAGGTTCTTCTCTCTAAAAGTTTGTGAGGCGTTTTCTCTGGAATTCCTTCAATGTTGGGGCTAAGTGGGAGTAGTTCAAAAAAACTATTTGTATCGTCTGATGCTTTCAATCGGCTACCTCCAAAAAGAGTTGTCCCGCAATTATCACAATAAAGTAATTCTAAAACTCTGTAACCCTTCTCTGATTTTATTTGTGCCTGTGGATATAATTTTCCAACTGTTCTTTCTTCGTCTTTAAATTCATCTGCAATATCTTCCTCATTTAATGAACCCCACAAGCCTTCAATATTGCGAAAGAAATAATGAAACCTGAATCGTGGCAATTTTGATTCATTGTTATTTGATTCAATTTTTTTGTACTCGGAAAGGTCATACATGGAACGCAAAATGAGTAAACCACTAATTGCGTTTCGTAAATCTTCTTTTGAATTTTCTTTTCCAAATATTTTCTCGGTTAAAATATCTTTACTGTCAATATCTCCGTTTGCCCTTAATGAACAAACTGCTCTTTCATTTCCGTCTATTGTACAAGCATTGTATAAACGTTCCCTTAATTCTAATTTTTTGTCAAGTAGAACTTTTAAAACTAACTGTATTGGCTCTACTTCTGCCAAAGTAATATTAGCAAACGATTTCAAAGCATTTGCAGTGACTAAACATTGTTTCTTAAATTTTTCTGAATTAATATTCCCATTGGTAGCATAAAAAACTTCGCTGATTTTTTTGAAAGGTTCAATTGGAAGTTTTTCTGCTTCACTTGAAAGCGGATGGACAAGATTATTTTCACCTTTGATAATAGCAAACGAACTCTTGGCATCTGCAACACCAAAAAAATCTTGAATGAAGTCAATACTCTTTGAATCATCTGCATCAAGCGAAGCAGAAGAAGCAAGTATCTTCAATTGAGGATGATTGGGATGTAACCCTAATCTATTCAAAATAAGTTTTAAAAGATAGGCTACTTCTGTTCCTTGAGTTCCTCTGTACAAGTGCAGCTCATCAATGATTAAATGAAAAACTCTGTTTTCTTTTTCTTTTGTTTTTTCTTCAGTTGAGAGGTCTTTTGAAAATTCATCATCGCAATTGAGCCAATCTCTTGTCTTGTCGAAAATGCCACTGTCAATTTCTCTCATGAGCATAATACTCAACATGGAGTAATTCGTAATCATAATATCAGGTGGTGCAACTTGCATATCAAATCTTGTTCGCATTTCCGCACCGTCTAACCTCGGATAAAATGCAATTAAATCCGCAGCCTCCTCTTCTGATTTCTTTGTTTCTTCAATATGCTCTTTTATGTCATTAGAAGATTTTTCAAGTGCTACAAGTTCCTTTCGTAGTTGTTCAACTTTATACTTGTTAATTTTTTTAACTCCAGTATCATTAAAAGAGTGTAATTCGCCTGATGATGGAGTATTACCAGTGTATCTACCAAAATATATTGAGTTGTTGTTTGCTTTGGTTTTCAACAACTCTCTTGTCTTGTCCGAATCAAGAGCTTTTCTCAATCTTGTAAGTTGGTCTTCAACCAAAGCATTCATCGGATAAAGAATAAGAGCTCTAATAGCTTGCGGTCTGCCATCATTAGGCCTTTGTCTTACTTCAGGACTTAGATTGAAATCTTTGACAATGTCTTTGTCAGCCAAGTCATTCTTACTCCACCAGTAATTTTTATTTGTACCGTTAGATTTTCCCCATTGTGAAAGCTCTTTTGAAAGTTGTGCAAACAATGGTAGTAAAAAAGATTCCGTTTTTCCTGAACCTGTACCTGATGTAATGATACAATGTTTTTTATTCATTGCTTGCTTGAGCATGTTTGCCTGATGTGCATACATAGGAAATGAATCAGAAAACAATCCAGTTTTTACTAATGACTTGAATGTTTCCAACTCTGTATCAGTCATGTTTGGAACTTCACTTTTTGTAAGTTGTGAAATTGTAAAGTTACTTGATTTGTAATCCGACAATGGTTCAATCCAAGGTTCTCTATATAAAACCTTATCAGTATTTAATTTGATTTTTCTCTCTGAATTTACAGAAGTGAATTTTGTATCAAATGCAGTTTCTACATAGCGTATATAGTTGTCTTTGATTGTGTCAAAAGCTGTGATTGGGTCTTTCATTTTTTACCAGTCGTTTTTGAATTGAATACTTTGGTTGAACTTCTTGAATAAATTTTCTGCAAATAATTTGGGAACATTTTGATAAAATTGATAAATCAAATTACAACCATTAATGTTTACACTTTTATAATATGGTACTCGTCCGCTAAGTAACATGATTGATTCTGCAATTAACCGTGGAAGTTGAACATATTTTGGTATTGCCAATTCCTGTGTATTTTCATTGTAATAAATTACTTTTTTATGCTTTTCCGAAAGCAACAAAAACTTTCCCCAGTTCCTATCTACTTCGTATGATTTGTTGTCAATCCAAAGAATATGTGTGTACTGATATCGAACATAATATTCTTGTAATGAAAGATTTTTATCAATCTCTTCAGTATCTTTTACAAACTTCAAAACATTTATGTCAAATACTTTTCTTGCCCATTCATAGTTTGGTCTTTCAACAAACTTATTTGCCAATATATTTCTCTTGTAACCTTCAATTGTTTCGCTAAAACCTTGTAACCCGAACTGTGTAATTTGAGGTTGGGGGATTGGCTTTTCTGTGATTTTAAATTCTATGTTTAAATTTTCTGCGACCCTTTGCAATTTTTTCCATGCATCTGTAGAGTTTTTACAATTTGCGGGCGTAAGCTGAATTAGGTCTGGTAAATAATAAATGTCTAATTGTTTCTCTTGTGGAATAATTTCAAGATTTATCTCATATGTCTGGCAACTATCTTGCAAATTGTCAATAAAAGATTTAGAACGACCTCCAATTAGAATTGCTTTTACAGAAGAATTGGACGGAATTATTACAAATTGGGGTTTGTTGATTGATATTTTATTTAAAGAATAATCATAATCTAAGTAGCCTAAGTAATCGTAAAAGCTAATTGAGGTTTGTTTGACATATTTCGGAGTTTGCTGAAACTTTGAAAATTCCCAAACTTTTTCAATATTCTCAACTGAATCAACAATTTCAGAAAACTCTTCGAACCTTAAATTTCTTTTTGTGCTAAGGATTTGCAAAATCAGGTTCCCTTTTTGAAACTTGTATTCAGCAACATTATTGGCAAATCCAATTGGAGTGTATTTGGAGGAAAAGAAAGGGAATGACCATGAACTTTGTTTTTGCCAATCATTGTAGGTTGTGTTGCTTCCTACAACATAGAATTCCTCATCAGGATGGCTAACTTCTCCAAACCTGTTACGCTTAGTTGAATTTTCATTTACAATGTCAAGCGGATTAAAGTCAATATCACTAATCTGGTAAGGTAGTTCAGAATTGATTAAGTTTTCATTTTCAATCCTCACTAAAAAATTTTGATTACAAATAACATTTTCTGGAATGATAAATTCCTCAGGAATAGCGGAGTTTGGCTTTAAGAAAATACTTTGATTTGTTTCTGTAAATTCTAAAAATACTTTTTCAGTTCCATCAGCACCATCAACATAAATTTTTGGCAGTAAGTTTTTTAGGTAACTTCTATTATCAACCTTAATTCCACCCAGAAACTCTAATCTCTTCTTTGTGGTAACTCGTAAAATTTCTTCTGTTGGATGAGAACTTGGAGGGTTTTTAAATTTGAAGAGATTAAAGCCTGTTGGGATTTTGTCATAATCAATCGGACTGAAATCGCCTTTCAAAAATGTTTTTCCCCAATCTTCAATACTTTGCTTTTTTGAATCGGTGCAAAGCAAATACATCAATGATTGCTTACTAACTTTGTCAGTCTCAATTAAATTGTCAGAAGGTAAACCGAAATATGAACCAGAGATGTAAATTATAATTTCATTTTTTGTCGTGCTTGCTTTCCATTTATTTTGTTCGTCTTGTAGATTTAAACTTTGATTGAAAGAAATATTTATCGGTTTTGAATAACCGTTTCCAGAATTTCGGATTTCGTTTTCTCCTAAATGTAAGTCATCAGGAAAATCATTCTTTGAAAACAAATAATAAAAGTGGTTGAAGGATTCATCCGTTTTAGTCAAATTAAAAGCTGAAAAAAGAGTTGCGTAAACCCAAGCTGATTTTGGTGTTAAAACCTCTTCATCTTCATTATATTCAATTACATATCCTTTCCAGTTTTTGTACTCTCTTATAACAATATCAATAATTATCTTACGGAGTGGATTCTCTTCGTCTGATACGATTGAAATAATTCTAGAACTGAATCCTGCTTCTAATATGCCATGTAGTGTAATCATTCTCTGAAATTGTTTTTCAGGAATAATTGAATAGGGTGCAATATTGGCTTTCCAAAAAATATTTGGAATGTCTCTAATGTTTTTTGGTGTCAATAAACATTGCGAAAAAGCTTTATTTACATACACCCAATTCTGATTTCCTACTCGTCTTTCTTTGAAGTAGCCGTAATCCGTTTTGTAATATTCTTTGCTCCACTTTTCTAAATTGCCCCAAACCCAATCAACATTTTCAATCGTTCCTGTTACTGTGGTTGCAATATTATTCTTGGTTAAGAAATTATTTAAAGGTGGGAAAAAAGAGTTCGTTCTGAATTCATTATTGTCAGTTAATGGAATTATAAAGGCAATCAAGTAGCCAATATAGAATGGATAAACAATCTTAAATGTTGGACTGTAAATTGAAACTCCATCAATGCTTAAGTCAGATTGATTCCCCAATTCAAAGACTATTCGTTCAAATGTCTTCCATTTGTTTGCAACAACTAAAAATTTGTCAATGTAATTACTTTTAGAAGATGTTTCGGGAAACTTACACTTAATAGCTCTACAGAAATCTTCCCAACTTTCAGATTCGTTTGGGAAGTTGAACTTTTGGACACCTAATTCTGAAATTTCTTTCTTTGTTACATATAATAGAACCTCACTCCCTGCTTTTGATGGATTAAAAAAGTATTCTCCGATAATATGATTCCATTGAAGATATTTCATCGTTAAAATGTGCAGTAAGAGCAGAAATTCATTTTTTGAACAATAGTAAACAAATGTTAAAACTTTGTTTCAAATGTATGGAAAAAGAAACACTATCTTTAAAAAACCGTAATATTTTTAATGCAAGAAAATAATAAATTTTTAGCCAGTAATATAAATGTTATTTGTAGTTGTTTATAAAAATATTTATTTTATCTAAGTACACTTTCTAAGTGGTAAAATGGTAAAAATTGTTACATTTTGCATTTTTACATAAATATAAATAATTGATTATCAGATATAAAAAATAGTTCCATTGCTACTGGCAGGCAAGAGGTGATCGGTTCGAATCCGATATTCTCCACATCAAAAAAATTAAAACCCTAAAGTTCAATAAGAACCTTAGGGTTTTTTAGTTTTTAAAAAAAGCTTATTGAATTGGGGTTACTTTTTTGGGTTTCAAAAGAATTTCTTTTATAGTTGAAATCCAATCATCAATGTTACTGTTATTAGTATCTATAGCAATGCTATTATTGTTATAAGGTTCGTATTTTGACATATTGGAACCAGAGAACAAACCAACTGTGGGCGTTTGTGAAGCACTTGCTAAATGCATAATGCCACTGTCGGCACCAATAAACAATGATGTATTTGCAATAAGAGATCCTATTTCGCGAATGTCATTACTGTAAAAAGTTGGGGCCTTAAACGAAATTCTGGAAATGTTTTCGGCGGGTAACACTTCTATAATATTGTAATTTGGGAATGCTGTTTTTAGACGCTCATAAAAAGTCTCCCACCAAGTTTCAGAATAACATTTTACACCAGTCGCATTTGTAAAAATACAAATAGTTTGTTTCTCGTTATTAGTAATTTTTTTTAGTAATTGCTTACCTTCTTCTATTTCAGATGAACTTAATTTTAGGTTTAACGAAGGAATCGGATCTTCATTATTTTTAATTCCAAGGGGAGTCAAATAATTTCTCAGATTGTAAATAGGATATTTGGCGATATGATCGTAATCCATTTGGCTAGTTTTAGCACCGATAGTGGCATCGCCTATAAACTTAAATTTTGATGTAGCATGTTGGGTTGAAAGACGTCCGGAAGAAGAATTTTTCTCAACATTTATAACGAGATCATATTTCTTTTTTTTCAATGACAACCAGGAGGAAAGATATTTGCCAAAATGTTTGAAATGTTTACTGGGTAATTGAATTATCGTATTTACATTTTCATAATTTTTATAAATAAAGGGAGACAATCCGCCTTTTACAAATAAATCTATTTTGCATCCCGGGAAAGTAGCTGTAACTTCTTGAATCAAAGGGCTAATGAGTAATTGATTACCCAATCTTCCGTTGGGTCTGCAAATTAAAATATTTTTTATTTCTGCTCTTCGGAATGATTCTGCATTGGGTTCAAAATTGGAGTGTCCAATGTTTTGGGTTAACCTTTTGGTAAATTTTCTTCTGTAATTATTTATTTTTTTTAACATTTTAATGTATCAATAAAAATGAATTGAATGTGGTATTTAACAAACGTTTCTTTTGCAATTCCAACAATTCCAAATTTCATGCCAAAGCAATTTAAAGAACTGTAAAATAGCTGTAAATTTTGTTCTAAAGATACAACAATAAAAGGTTTTTTGAAGCTTCTACATGTTTAGGATTTACTTAATTTTTAATATAAATCCAAAAAAAAGATAATCTCGAAATGGATTAGAACAAAAAATAAAATATTCATACAAAAACCATTTTTTGAAATGCATTTTGCATTATTAAATTGAATCTCTATTTAAAAGAAAACTTTTCCTATTTTTGTTAGGTACTTAACCTAATAATTTATGAAAAAAATCCTATTTCTGATGGCAGTATCTACCACAATGGCTTCTTTGGGGCAAAACCAAAAACCAACTCCAATAACCTATCCCAAAACTGCAAAAGGCGAAACTGTCGATGTATATTTTGATACCAAAGTAAGTGACCCATATCGTTGGCTTGAAGACGATAAATCGGCTGAAACTGCTGCCTGGGTAATAGAAGAGAACAAAGTGACCTACGATTATTTGGCTCAAATTCCTTTTAGAGATGCCTTGAAAGCCAGACTCGAAAAATTGTGGAATTACGAAAAAATAAGCGCACCATTCAAAGAAGGGAATTTCATTTATTATTACAAAAACAACGGATTGCAAAATCAAGCGGTTTTGTATCGCAAAGATGCCAAAGGCAAAGAAGAAGTTTTTTTGGACCCAAATACTTTTTCAAAATTGGGAACTACCTCATTGGGTGGAGTCGATTTTTCCAAAGACGGTTCCAAAGTAGCCTATTCATTGTCTGAAGGAGGTAGCGATTGGCGAAAAGTAATTTTGATGGATGTCAACAATTTCAAAAAACTCGAAGATACATTGGTCGATATCAAGTTTAGTGGTGTATCCTGGAAGGGTAACGAAGGATTCTACTACTCCAGTTATGACAAACCAAAAGGAAGCGAACTCTCGGCCAAAACCGATCAGCATAAATTGTATTACCATAAATTAGGAACAGCCCAAAAAGACGATCAAGTCATTTTTGGCGCAGACCAAAAACGACGTTATGTAGGCGGATATGTAACCGAAGACAATCATTATCTGGTGATTACAGCGGCCAATTCTACCTATGGAAACGAATTATACATTCAGGATTTAACCAAACCCAACAGTCCTATTGTAATAATTGTAGACAATTTCAATAGTGACAACAACATCATAGAAAACGAAGGCGGAAAACTATTTATAGAAACCGATTTGAATGCACCCAACAAGCGTATTGTGAGTGTAGATGTCAACAGCCCAAAACCAGAAAACTGGAAAGACGTTATCCCCGAAACCGAAAATGTTTTGACACCAACAACAGGAGCAGGTTATTTCTTTGCCAATTATATGAAAGATGCGGTATCGATAATAAAACAATACGAGTATTCCGGTAAGTTGGTACGCGAAATTCAATTGCCAGGTCTAGGAACTGCCGCGGGTTTTGGCAGTAAGAAGGGAGAAAAAATACTGTATTATTCCTTTACCAATTATATTACACCGGGAACGATTTATTCGTTTGAACCAAAATCAGGAAAATCGGCAGTGTATGATAAACCAAAAGTAGATTTCAACAGCGAAGATTATGTTTCTACCCAAGTATTTTATACATCGAAAGACGGAACCAAAATCCCGATGATCATCACCCACAAAAAAGGTCTAAAACTCGACGGAAATAACCCAACAATTCTTTACGGTTATGGCGGATTCAATATTAGTCTGACACCAAGTTTTGGTATCTCCAATGCCGTTTGGATGGAAAATGGTGGAATCTATGCTGTAGCCAACCTTCGCGGAGGCGGTGAATACGGCAAAAAATGGCACGATGCTGGAACCAAAATGCAAAAACAAAACGTATTTGATGATTTCATCGCAGCAGCCGAATACCTGATTGCCCAACAGTATACCTCTCCCAATTATTTGGCCATTCGCGGCGGATCCAATGGCGGATTATTGGTTGGAGCTACCATGACCCAACGTCCCGATTTGATGAAAGTCGCCTTGCCGGCCGTGGGCGTGATGGATATGTTGCGTTACCACACCTTTACCTCGGGTGCCGGTTGGGCTTTCGATTATGGAACTTCGGCAGATAGCAAGGAAATGTTCGAATACATCAAAGGTTATTCTCCCGTTGCCAATGTAAAATCGGGGGTTCAATATCCAGCCACGCTTGTAACTACAGGCGATCACGATGACAGGGTAGTTCCGGCGCACAGTTTTAAATTTGCAGCCGAGTTGCAGGAAAAACAAACAGGAACCAACCCCGTTTTAATCCGAATCGATATTAATGCGGGTCACGGTGCCGGAAAATCTCTCGCGGCAACCATTCAGGAAATCTGCGACATTCAAGCCTTTACACTATACAACATGGGCTTTACAACCTTGTCAATAATCAATAATCCATAAGTTTAATATGGAGCTATTTCCTGCTGTCCACTGTATCCACGCCCAAAAGCGTGGGATACCGTTTCCATCAGGGCTAGGGCTTCATGTTTAAAAATACACGCTTTTTTTATAAATTCTATTTAGTCAAAACATCAATTATTATTCAACTTAAGGGCAATCATAAAAATCTTTGCGATTCTCTGCCAATACTTCGAGAATCTTTGCGTAATAATTAGGCAAATATGTTTGCTCCACATTTCCACGCCGTTTCTCATACTTATTCATTAAATTTGCACTCAAAATAGATCTTCAATGAGCAATATCAGAATCACCAAACAATTTAATTTTGAAACCGGTCACGCTTTATACGGCTATGATGGAAAATGTAAAAATGTGCATGGTCATAGTTATAAGTTATCGGTTACCGTTATAGGAAAACCAATTACAGATCGCAACAATGTGAAGTTTGGTATGGTGATTGATTTCTCGGATCTAAAAAAAATCGTAAAAGAAGAGATTGTCGATCAATTTGATCATGCTAGTGTTTTCAACGAAACGACTCCACATATCGAGTTGGCAAACGAACTAAAAAACCGCGGGCATCACGTAATTTTGGTAGATTACCAACCGACAAGCGAAAATATGGTGGTCGATTTTTCGCAAAGAATTATTCGCAGATTGCCTCAAAACATTCAACTTTTCTCTTTGAAATTGCAAGAAACAGAATCTTCATTTGCCGAATGGTTTGCAAGCGACAATCAATAATCCATACGTAGTTCATGCAATTAGCCAATAACAAAAAAATCTATTTCGCATCCGATCAACATTTCGGGGCGCCAACACCAGAGTTGAGTTTTCCAAGAGAACAAAAGTTTGTGGCTTGGCTCAACAAAGTAAAAGAGGATGCCGAAGCCATTTTTCTTTTGGGTGATTTATTTGATTTTTGGTTCGAATACAAAACGGTTGTACCCAAAGGATTTGTCCGTATTTTAGGAAAGTTGGCCGAAATTCGCGACAGCGGAATCCCAATTTATTTCTTTGTGGGAAACCATGATTTATGGATGGCCGATTATTTTGAAACTGAGTTGAATATTCCTGTTTATCACGACAACAAAGAATTTACTTTTGGAGACAAAACCTTTTTGATTGGTCATGGCGACGGCAAAGGACCAGGAGACTTGGGCTATAAGCGAATGAAAAAAGTGTTTACCAATCCATTCTCCAAGTGGCTTTTCAGATGGCTTCATCCGGATGTTGGAGTGAAATTGGCACAATATCTTTCGGTCAAAAACAAACTCATTTCTGGAGCTGAAGACGTGAAATTCTTAGGTGAAGAAAACGAATGGCTTATACTTTATGCCAAACGAAAACTGGAAACCCAACATTATAATTATTTTGTTTTTGGGCATCGTCATTTACCAATGATTAAGCAAGTAGGCGAAAATTCAGAATATGTTAACCTTGGTGATTGGATTAGTTATTTTACCTACGGAGTTTATGATGGTGAGACATTCGAAGTGAAAACATTCGAAAAATAATCATTTTTTATTGTTTGGATAGATTGCAATTTTATGCGTTCTTAAAATGTAATTAGACATTTTGGCATTATTAGAAAGCTGAAAACGTATAGCATTCGACGCCTTTTTTGGCATATGACATTCCACACAGTTATTTGCCAATAACGAGGCAGGCATTGTTTTAAGAGTGGTTTTGCTGTGTTTTGTATCCTGATGGCAACTCACGCAAATTTTAGAATAGGAAGCCAGATTTGGCGAAGCATTTTCATGAGGATTATGACAGCTAATGCAATCCATTTTTTTGCTTTTGATAAAACACTTGCTTTGTATCAATAAATGATATTGATTCCCATGCACATCAAAAGAGGTAGTATCATTCGGCGCTCTTAAACTTCGAAAATAGTCTGAAAGATTATCCCCCGGCTTAAAATCAAAACGTGATTTCATTTTCATATCTGCATTCCCGGAATGGCAAAGAGCACAGGCGTCTAGTTTTTGTTGTTTATTAAGTGATTGGTAACTCACAATGCTATTGGCTGTTTTTATATTTGGATTTTTAAGATGAAACTCGACATGTTTTTTTGCTGGGCCATGGCAGCGCTCGCAATCAATTCCGTAAACGATTGTTTTTTTATTGATAATATTTTCAATATCCATCGAAAGGAAATTTTGCTCTTCAGAATTTTGATTGACGTTTCTGCTGCTGGCATTAGAACTGTGGCAAGAATAGCAGTCTTTGACCACCATTCGGTTAAAATTGGGTCTGTCAGCGGGAAAACCGGGACTTGTTGCCCAGCTGTTTACCGATGTGTAATAGGAAATTGGTAATTCGTATGTATTATTGTTGTGCCAATAAACAGAAGTTTGCGCGTGCTTGGCACCAAAAACGATTTCAAACCGATGCGCTTCTACCTCTTTTCCGTTTTTGTATAAAACCTGATAAAGGCTGTCGTTGCGTTTTTCGATTGCTAGTTCAGTGTTTTTGTCATATACAAAAACAGGATTTTTTTTGTTGAAACTTCCTAAAACATTTTCCGGAAGTGCGGGTGCGGTTGCTTTGGAATGCGAGCTATGTAAGGCTGATTCGTATTGTACTTTGTGGCATTGTATGCAACTTTCGGATCCGGCATAATCAGTTCCGCGTGGATCAATATATTCGTCAGATTTGTTGGAGCAACTTGTCAAAAATGTTGCAAAAACTGCAATTGCAAAAAGGATTTTTATTTTTTTCATTGCAGTAAATATACTTTTTTTTGAATAAAGTGAGCAGAAAATAGTTATTCCATATTTTGATGATCTTCCAAATCTTTTTGGAGGTCTAATTTTCTGAATTCTGGAGAAATAAATCCGGTTAGGACTACAATAATTAGTGTCATGCTGCCGCCAAATACAACTGCAGTAACAGTCCCCATTAATTTTGCGGTCAATCCACTTTCAAATGCGCCTAACTCATTGGAAGAACCAACAAATATTGAATTTACAGAGGCTACTCGACCTCGCATGTGATCAGGAGTTTTAATTTGCAAAATGGTTTGACGGATAACCATCGATACACCATCAACAACTCCGCTGAAGAATAGCGCCAAAAGTGAAATCCAAAAGATTGTTGAAAGACCGAAAATAATAATACAAACACCAAAAAGGAAAATAGCAGTTAGTAATTTCATTCCTGCATTTTTGTTCACGGGAACATAAGCTGTAAAAAACATGGTCAAAATAGCACCAACAGCCGGAGCAGCTCTCAAGAAACCAAATCCCTCTGGACCTACTTTTAAAATATCCAAGGCGAAAATGGGTAATAATGCAACGGCTCCACCAAATAAAACAGCTGCCATATCCAATGTCAAAGCACTCAAAATGGTTTTGTTGTTATAGACAAATTTGATTCCTTCTTTCAAACTGTCCATAATGGGTTCTCCGATTTTTGGATTCAAAATAGGTTTTTTATCAATTTGAGTTAGAAGAAGTGAAGCAAATACGGAACATCCAAGAACCATACTCAAAGACCAATGAACTCCAATTAGATGAATAGAGAAACCCGCAACTGCAGGTCCCACAACAGAACCTACTTGCCAAACTGAACTACTCCAAGTAGCAGCATTCGAATATACTTTTTTTGGAACGATTAATGCCAAAAGAGAAAAAACAGTCGGGCCTAAAAAGGAGCGGACAATTCCGCCTAAAAACACCAAGAAGTAAATGGTGTATAATATAATTGTGGTAGATAATCCTGTATTTACTAATGGCCAAGTGATTAAAAATAATCCTAAACTGATAACCGAGAAACCCAAAATGCATTTTAATAAAAGTCCTTTTTTTTCGTTTTGATCCACAAAGTGACCCGCAAATAATGAAACCGCAATGGCGGGAATAATCTCCATTAAACCAATAATACCAAGAGACAAAGCACTTTTTGTGATTCTATAAACTTCCCATTCGATAATGATGAATTGCATTGACCAGGCAAAAACCATGGCAAAACGAATAAGCAAAAAGGTATTGAATTCTTTAAATCGTAGTGCTGCGTAGGGGTCATTTTTTTTCATAAGTAAATGCTATTATTTAATGTCTTTTAATCGTAATTGGATGCTCACTTTGTCGTTCCACTCATTTTCATCGATGCAATATACGGCTTCAAATTCTTTTTGATTGCCCGTTAGTTCTTTTTTATTTCCTAATCCAAAGCCAATAGCAGTAAAGCCTTCGGAGTTGTTTTGTTTTACAAACAGTTTTAAATGTTCATCCTCAGAGCCTAGCGTTTTTGCATAACCGGTATCTTTTATTTTTTTGCTTAAAAAAACGGGAGTCATATTTAATGGGCCAAAAGGTTCAAATTGCTTTAAAATCCGAATTAATTTTGGAGTGATATCTTCAAAATTAATTTCGGCATCAATAGCTATTTCTGGAGTTAACTGATCGGGATGTATCGTTTCCTGCACTGTTTTTTCAAAAGCATTTTTAAAGTTTTGATAGTTCTCTGCGGCCAATGTCATTCCGGCGGCATACATGTGTCCGCCAAATTGCTCCAAATGTTCGGAACAGGCTTCGAGTGCGTTGTACACATCAAATCCTTTTACCGATCGCGCCGAAGCGGCATATTTATCGCCACTTTTTGTAAAAACCAATGTGGGACGATAATAGGTTTCGATCAATCGGGAAGCCACAATCCCAATAACTCCTTTGTGCCAATCTTCTTGAAAAACAACCGACGTAAAGTTTTTTTCTTCCTGATTTTTGGTTATTTGTAAAAGCGCTTCTTTGGTGATTTGTTTGTCTAAATCTTTTCGGTCAGAATTATATTGTTCTATTTCTGAGGCAAATTGTTGTGCTTGCTCAAAATCAAATTCAGTCAATAATTCGACGGCATGGTTACCATGTTTGATTCTTCCAGCAGCATTTATTCGAGGGGCAATGATAAAAACAACATCGGTAATGTCGAGTGTTTTCTTTTTTATTTGATGTATTAGAGCCTTAATACCCGGCCTTGGTTCGGCATTAATAACCTGCAATCCAAAATAGGCCAGAACTCTATTTTCTCCTGTCATTGGAACGATGTCGGCAGCGATAGCGGTGGCTACCAAATCCAAATATAATACTAAATCTTCGATGGTTTGGTCTCGGTTTGTTCCTAATGCCTGAATGAGTTTAAAGCCGATGGCACAACCGCACAATTCATCATAAGGATAGGTACAATCTTCCCGTTTTGGGTCTAGAACCGCTATGGCTTCTGGTAAAAATTCCCCAGGTCTGTGGTGATCACAAATGATGAAATCAATGTTTCGCTCTTTCGCATATGCGATATGATCGATAGATTTGATACCACAATCTAGTGCTATGATAAGTGAAAAACCGTTGTCATCGGCAAAATCAATTCCTGCGTAGGAGATGCCGTAGCCTTCGGCATAGCGATCCGGAATATAAGTGGCAACATTCGGGTAATAAGTTTTTAAGTAAGAAGAAACTAGGGATACCGCAGTAGTTCCATCAACATCATAATCACCAAATATGAGAATATTTTCCTGATTGGCAATAGCTTTTTCGATGCGTTCAACGGCTTTATCCATATCCTTCATTAAATAAGGATCATGTAAATCATCTAAACTTGGTCTGAAAAAAAGTTTGGCCTGTTCAAAAGTTTCAATACCTCTTTGTATTAATAAAACAGCGACAAATTCTTCTACATTCAAAGCTTGAGCTAGGTGTTTTATTTTTTCTTCGGTAGGTTTTGGCTTAAGTTTCCAACGCATTTTTATGGAGGTTTTAGTTTCTGATTTTTTATATTGATCAATTAAACATAATTGTAAGTTAGTCGTTAATGACAAAAAAACTTGCAAATTACATTTGACCAATAAAAATAAATAAATATTTTATATGAAATAAAATTATTTCAAATCTAAAGCATTTCCTTCAAAATGAATTCCATCCCAACCTGTTTTCATGAAGTTGCGAATATTTTGATGATTGGTTCCGTTGGGATCTCCTAAAACTTCTTCAAAATAATAGGCTCCAAAACAAGCTAATGTTTCTGCAGCAGATAGTTTTTGTAATTGTGCAAAAGCAAATAATTTACAAGAACCTGAGTTTTCTCCAGCAGCATTGTGTTGTTCGCCGTTTTGAAAGGCTGTTGGTATAAAAGTGTAGTTTTCTTCTATTGTTGCAATAGTTTCTGTAAATGAGATAGATTCGGGTGCTTGTTTTAATTTTTCTAAAAATGTAGATATAGACATGTTGACGAATTTATATTAAAATTGGGAGGCAATGGTTTGAGCAGCGTTTACTGCTCCATCCATATAGCCTGGACTTTGTGTGGCTGTTTCTGAACCTGAAATGTATAATTTATCCTCAAAGAATTTATTTTTATACATTACATGTCCATTGTTTTGATGCGCCATTATTAATTGTTCATAGGGAAGAAAGGCGAGGGGCTCCTCTCTCCAAACTTTCTCATAGTAGGCAGTATAATTATTCGCTTCCACACCAAAAAAGGCAATGAGTTGCTGAATTACTTTTTCTTTTCTTTCTTCTTTCGAAAGGGTGTTTGTCCCGCCATTCAAGAACCCTTTTAATGCAAATTTTGTGTGATCTGCACTACTGTGATCGTACATTTCTTGAATGATGCTAGCTTGACTGAATAAGGTTCCCGAAAAATTATTTTCTTTCCAAAAGGCTGTTGGATACTCTACTGCAAATTTAATGGATTCTCCCATCCAAGTGTGTGTTTTCTTGGCTAATTGCAATAAGGAATCAGGTAAATTGGGTTCAAATACTATAGTTTTTACTAGCAAATGAGGGGGTAAGGTAGATATCACTTTATCGGCCAAATAGGTTTCACCTTTTTCAGTTGTAATTTCGATTTGGTTATTTAGTAATTTTAAAGCAATCACTTTTGAGTTGTTTTTTAGGTTATCCAAACCAATTTTAGCAATCAAAGTGTTTATTAGTTTCGCAGTCCCGCCCTCTATTCGATAGGAAGCTGCCTCTGATTCTGGAATTTCAAATTTTTGAGGAGGCACAAAAGACATCGTTTCAAAAAGTGAAATCCCACTAGTATGTTGTTTAAAATAAGATAACTCGAGTTCGTTTAATAAAGCCAAAAGAGAGGGGTGTTGTTGACTGAACCAAGTAGCTCCCATTTCTATAGTTACACCGGAATGTCCTGAAATAGTCTCGATTCTTCCTCCAATTCTAGAATTTGCTTCTAATAATTGACATTGAATTCCTTTTTTTTGAAGCAAATAGGCAATAGTCAGGCCAGTAAGTCCAGCGCCAAGAATATAAGTTTTAGGTTGAGGCATGATTTATTAGTCTTTCGAAAATTTACTTTTCTTGGCTTCTTTTACGATTGGTTTTCCTGCTACTACGACCACGATTTCACCGCGTGGAGCCGTCTTTTCAAAATGGGTAAGGACTTCACGAGTCGTACCCCTTACGTTTTCTTCGTGGAGTTTTGATAATTCTCTGCACACGCAAATGGTACGGTCTTCGCCAAAATAGGTAATAAATTCGGCTAAAGTTTTGACTAATTTATGTGGAGAAACGTAGAGAATCATCGTACGGGTTTCTTCGGCAAGTTCCAGATATCGGGTTTGTCTTCCTTTTTTTTCCGGAAGGAAACCTTCAAAAACAAACTTGTCATTGGGCAATCCGCTGTTGACAAGAGCTGGTACAAAAGCCGTTGCACCTGGCAAACATTCTACCGTTATTCCGTTTTCGATGCAGGCACGCGTCAACAAAAAACCAGGGTCTGAAATGGCTGGAGTTCCCGCATCCGATATTAAAGCTATGGTTTCGCCTGCTTTCAATCTGGAGATTAAATTCTCGATTGTTTTGTGTTCGTTATGCATGTGATGGCTGTACATGTGAGTGCCAATCTCAAAATGTTTCAGTAATTTTCCGCTGGTTCTGGTATCTTCGGCTAGAATCAGATCCACTTCTTTCAGAATCCGTATGGCGCGAAAAGTCATGTCTTCGAGGTTTCCGATAGGAGTAGGGACAATATATAATTTTGACATGTTTGAGTTTAAAAATAGAATTGAATGTAAAAAATAGTGTTTGAAAAGAGTATTAAAAAGACAAAAATTTCTTTTCTATAATTTCCATAAAACGATGTTCATAATCTTCTTTTCCTTCCCAATTATTGTAATCGGGTTTTACCAATTCGTCAATAAAGTTTTTGGTGTCCTGAAAAGTATCATAGGTGATTAATTGATTCAACACCCGATTGTAATCTTCATTATTTCCTCCAAAAAGATGTTTTACAAAAGCAATTCGATCATTTAATCCAATAGTAATTCCTTTTGTTAATTTATCATTTAAAGTAATGGTTTTTGGCTCTTCTTTTTCTAAAGTTTCGAGTTGAGCATTTGAAACTGCTTCTTTTTGAAAATCAAAAGGCAAAGGAGATTCAATGGTATTTTTTTCTATGTTTTTTTCTAAAGGTGTTGCTTTTACAAAATGCGGTTCTGCATAATTACCACCCAAAAGGTCTTCAAAAGAAATTTGCACCGCTTCTGTTTTCTTTGGTGTGTCCGTTTTTATTGTTTCAATTTCTTCAACAATTGGACTGATTGTAATTTCATCAGGTATAATCGCAATTTCTTCTTTAGGTTCTTCAATAACATCTTCAATTTCAGGCAACTCGGCAATTGGGCTTAATTCAGTTTCATTGGATTCGGAAGAATCATTTATTACGGTTTCAAGTATTTCTTCTGTATTTGTTTTTTCAACATCTTCAGGTACAATTGATTCTACTTCAGGAGTATTTAGACTGACGGCTTCACTATTTATAGCTTTTACTTGCAGTTCAGGAACCTTAATGCTTTCAAAAAACTCTTTCATTTTCTCTACCACTTCGGCTTGACCAATAGTGGGCTTAGGATCGCCAAAATGCTCCTCAACAAATCGCAAAACAGCCAGTTTTTCATACAATTTTTGCGTTTCTAAAAATAGTTGATTAACATCAGATTTATTTTTTAACTGTAATATTCTATGAGCAATGCTGATTAAATCGGCTTCTAATTTTTTTTTCATAACTTTTGAAATTATTAGGAGTAAGGCTTTTTTTTAATTTTGGTTACTTGTGATTGTATAAAGACAATAATCTATTAAACGGGAAGGATTTTATTTGTCGAAATAAATCCTCGTGAATCCTCGATTTGATAAAAATTATCTACTTTTGAAACGAGGTAAAAATTTACATTTACCCAATCGATTTATTACTGTTACAAAGTAATAAAAACTATTCATTTTTTAAGGCAGAAAAATACAAAATGTTTCTCGAAAATACAGTAAATCATAAAGAACAATTTGGTTGGATTGAAGTCATTTGCGGATCCATGTTTTCGGGTAAAACAGAAGAGCTTATTCGTAGATTAAAACGAGCTCAGTTTGCCAAACAAAAAGTGGAAATTTTCAAACCCGCCATTGATACCCGTTATCATGACGAAATGGTTGTTTCCCATGACAGCAACGAAATTCGTTCTACTCCCGTTCCTGCAGCTGCCAATATTGCTATTTTGGCGCAAGGCTGTGATGTGGTTGGGATTGACGAAGCACAGTTTTTTGATGATGAGATCGTAACCATTTGTAATGATCTTGCCAATCAGGGAATTCGAGTGATTGTTGCTGGTCTGGACATGGATTTTAAAGGCAATCCTTTTGGTCCTATGCCGGCACTTATGGCCACTGCAGAATATGTTACCAAAGTGCATGCTGTATGTACCCGAACAGGAAATTTGGCCAATTATAGTTTTCGTAAAACAGATAATGATAAACTCGTAATGCTAGGTGAAACCGAAGAATACGAGCCATTGAGCCGTGCAGCCTATTATCATGCAATGCGAAAAGAGGACAAAAACAGCGAGAGTCACAAACCCAATAATAAAGATCAAAATTGAATTTAAATATTCTAAATATTGAAAGTATCCTAAATTCGAAATGGAATGGAAATCCAACAGGAGAAATTATCGATACTATTTCTATCGACAGCCGGTCTTTGCAAAACAATGAAAAAACACTCTTTTTTGCATTAACAGGAAACAATAATGACGCTCATATTTATATCAAGGATTTAATTACCAAAGGCGTTCGTAATTTTGTAGTAACACATATTCCCAAGGAGCTTGAAGGAAAAGCTAATTTTTTGGTTGTCCAAAATACTTTAGAGGCTTTACAACAAATCGCAGCACATTACCGAAGTCTTTTTTCATTTCCGATTATTGGAGTGACAGGAAGCAACGGTAAAACAATCGTAAAGGAATGGCTCAACTTTCTTTTGAGTCCCGATTATAATATTATTCGAAGTCCTAAAAGTTATAATTCTCAGGTTGGTGTTCCATTATCGGTTTTGGCAATTAATGAACAACATAACCTTGGTATTTTTGAAGCCGGAATTTCGACTGTTTCAGAAATGGAGAAACTGCAAAAAATCATTCAGCCAACAATTGGGATTTTAACCAATATAGGTTCAGCACATGATGAGGGTTTTACCAGTCAGGAAGAAAAAATAAAAGAAAAAATGCTGCTTTTCAAAGATTCGAAAGTAGTTATTTATCAAAAGAATAGTAGCGTAGAACAATTTATTTTTCCAAAAACAAAAGCTATTTCCTGGTCTTTTACAGATATGACAGCTGCCGTTTTTGTCTCTAAAAAAGAACAAACACATGACAATACAATTATTGAGTACTGTTATAATGGAAGTATTTCAACTTTGCAAATTCCTTTTGTAGACGATGCTTCGGTTGAAAATGTGATTTCTTGTCTTTCGGTTTTGCTGTATTTGGAATATGATGCAAAAGCGATTCAAAACCGAATCGAATTGTTGTATCCAATAGAAATGCGTTTGAAAGTAAAAAAAGGAATCAACAATTGCAGTTTGATTGATGATAGTTATAGTTCCGATTTTCAATCTTTAAAAATTGCATTTGATTTTCTCGAAAGCCAAAAACAACATCAGAAAAAAACGGTGGTCCTTTCGGATATTTTTCAAAGCGGATTGTCCAATGAAGTATTGTATTCTAAGGTGTCCGAGCTCATTGTTTCGAATAACATTAGCCGTTTTATCGGAATTGGCGAAACGATTTCAACTTTAAAAACAAAGCTTCACCATGCTGTTTTTTATAAAGACACCAATGAATTTTTATTGCATGTGGAGGAATTGAATTTTGAAAATGAAACCATTCTAATCAAAGGCGCAAGGTCTTTTCAATTTGAAGAAATTGTGGCCGCACTAGCAGAGAAAACACACGAAACGGTTCTTGAAATCAACTTAAATGCAATAAGCCATAATTTTAATTTCTTTAAATCAAAACTGAAACCGACCACCAAAATGATGGCGATGGTAAAAGCGTTTGGTTATGGAAGCGGTGGATTTGAAATCGCAAAATTATTGGAACATCACAAGGTAGATTATTTGGGAGTGGCTTTTGCCGATGAAGGAATCTCGTTGAAAACCGCCGGTATAAAATTGCCTATTATGGTTTTGAATCCCGAAAACACGAGCTTTTCGGCAATCATCCAGCATCAACTGGAACCTGAAATTTATAGTTTAAAAGGACTGAATGCATTCCTTAAAATCGCTGAACAAAAGAATCTAAAAGATTTTCCTATTCATATAAAGTTAGATACTGGGATGCATCGTCTAGGTTTTGAGACGAATACCATTGATGATTTGATTACCACTTTAAAAGGGAGCCAAACCGTCAAAGTAAAGAGTATTCTGTCTCATATGGCAACAAGTGATGATTTGCAACACAAAGACTTTGCTGAATACCAGATTAATTTATTCGAAAAATTATCGTCTCAATTGATGGACGAATTAGGAATTAGTCCCATTCGTCATATTTTGAATACTTCCGGAATCAGTAATTTTCCCCAAGCACAATATGATATGGTTCGTTTGGGAATAGGACTTTATGGAGTTTCCAATGATCCGGAAGAACAAAAATATCTTGAAAATGTTGGGACTTTAAAATCCATTATTTCCCAAATCAGAACGATTCAAACTGGCGAAAGTGTAGGTTACGGCAGACGATTTATAGCGAATAAAGAATCCAGAATTGCCACAATTCCTATTGGCTACGCCGATGGAATTGCCAGAAGTTGGGGGAATGGAGTTGGTTTTGTAACGATAAAAAATAAAAAAGCACCGATCCTTGGCAGTGTTTGTATGGACATGCTCATGGTTGATGTCAGTGAGATTGATTGCAAAGAAGGGGATTCTGTGGTAATTTTTGGTGAAAGCCCAACGGTAACTTTTATGGCAGAACAATTGAAGACGATTCCATATGAAATCCTGACGAGCATTTCGCAGCGTGTAAAACGTGTTTTTTATAGAGAATGATAGTATTTTGTTTTTAAAAATTAAGTATATTCGTTATTATTAATCGAATCAAAACCAATACGATATGGGATTTATAAGTGATTTTAAGGCCTTTTTGATGAAAGGGGAAATAGTAAATTTGGCAACAGCCGTAATTGTGGGAGGCGCTTTTGGAAAAATTGTGACTTCTTTTACCAATGACGTTTTGATGCCACCAATTGGATTGCTATTAGGAAAAGTAGATTTTAAAAATCTAAAAATTGTTCTTCAGGATGGGGTTCCGGCTGTTATGGAAAATGGAGCAGAAAAAGCTCCGGCAATTGCAGAAGTAGCTTTGAATTATGGTGCATTTATTCAGACCGTTTTTGATTTTGTAATCATTGGTTTTTGTATTTTTATGGTATTAAAAGCCTATGAAAAAACCAAAAAACAAGAAGTTGTCGTTGAAGCTCCACCTGCAGGACCCACTCAGGAAGAATTGCTTACTCAAATTAGAGATTTATTAAAAAAATAATACCGCTTTACACTATATATTCTAACCAAACCACTCTATAAATGGGTGGTTTTTTTGTTTTGTTTGATTTGTAACAATTTGTTATTTTTTGTGAAGAAGCTTGTTATGTTTTGAATATTGCATACTTTTGTACTTCAAAATTAAATTTACAATTATAAAATATATACGATGAGAATAGCAGTAGTTGGAGCTACCGGAATGGTTGGCGAAATAATGTTGAAAGTATTAGCAGAAAGAAATTTTCCTGTAACCGAATTAATTCCTGTTGCTTCTGAGAAATCAGTGGGAAAAGAGATTGAATTTCAAGGAAAAAAATACAAAGTTGTAGGGATGCAAACAGCC
This sequence comes from Flavobacterium sp. N3904, assembly GCF_025947305.1. Taxonomy (NCBI): domain Bacteria; kingdom Pseudomonadati; phylum Bacteroidota; class Flavobacteriia; order Flavobacteriales; family Flavobacteriaceae; genus Flavobacterium; species Flavobacterium sp. N3904. Next base: position 1,395,110 of record NZ_CP110009.1, on the reverse strand, counting down.
GTTGATTTAAAAGCGGATATTGCATTATTCTCAGCCGGTGGAGGAACATCATTGGAATGGGCCCCAAAATTTGCTGCTGCAGGAACCACCGTTATTGATAATTCTTCGGCCTGGAGAATGGATCCAACCAAAAAATTAGTGGTTCCAGAAATCAACGCTGGTGAATTGACCAAAGACGATAAAATCATTGCCAATCCAAACTGTTCAACGATTCAAATGGTATTGGCTTTGGCTCCACTGCACAAAAAATACAACATCAAACGTGTGATTGTTTCGACTTATCAATCCATTACTGGAACAGGTGTGAAAGCGGTTCAACAATTTGAAAACGAAGTTGCCGGCATCGAAGGGGAAATGGTTTACAAATATAAAATCAACAGAAACTGCATTCCGCAATGCGATAGTTTTGAAGACAACGGATACACCAAAGAAGAGATGAAATTGGTTAACGAAACCAAAAAAATATTAAGTGATGATTCGATCAAAGTAACGGCAACTGCTGTTCGTGTGCCAGTTGTTGGTGGACATAGTGAAGCGGTGAATATTGAATTTGCCAATGATTTTGATGTAAACGAAGTTAGAAACATCTTGCACCATACAGATGGTATCGTGGTACAGGATAATTTAGACACGTTCACTTACCCAATGCCTCGTTATGCAGAAGGAAAAAATGAAGTTTTTGTTGGTAGAATTCGTCGTGACGAGAGCCAAGACAACACATTAAATATGTGGATTGTAGCTGACAATTTAAGAAAAGGAGCAGCGACCAACACCATTCAAATAGCTGAATACTTAATAGCTGCAAAATTGGTTTAAACCATTTTTAGACATTTAATAAATTAAGAAAACTATAACTTTAATCGGTTGTAGTTTAAGGTTTAATAGTCAAAAAAGGTTGGTAAAAAAGCTGTAGTGCATTGTAAAATATGATGTTTCCAGAAGTTTATTGAAATTCGTTTCAATAAACTTTTTTTATTTATGAAAAACTCAAAAAAAAACATCGTCCAACTTGCAAAAGCCATCAAACTATTAAATGGGGAATAAAGAAAAAATAAACAGCGATTTAAGTGTAAAAATTGTGGTCAATTATTCATCTCTAGTAATAAATCAGTTTCGGATTCTAATAAAGAAACCTGGTTTAAGAATTGGATAATTGGCAAAGATACTTTTGATAAAATATCACTTGAATCTGGATACAGTAAAAGTACATTACAGCGTTATTTTTCTAAAATGTTACGCAAAGCAACAGTTCTAGAGTTCAATTCTACTTATGAAATTTATTTAGTCCTGGATTGAACCTATTTCCCAAATCATATTTGCTTAGTAGTTTATAGAAGTTTTCATTTAAAGTTGACATAATTTTATCGAATAACTGATGGAGAGCATTTCGAGGAGATTGCAGAAGACTTACAGAATTTATTGAATCTAGGAATTAAAATAAAAAGTATCACTTCAGATGGTGATAAATCCTCAATAAAAGCCATCAAGAAAATTTGTCCCAAAGTGCCTTTTCAAAGATGTTTGGTACGTATATCAAGGATGTGCAGAATATGGCTTACACAGAATCTTAAACACAAATCTGGCTTTGAACTCAAACAAATAGCAGTCAAAATTCATCATATTAATTCTGAATACAAACGTCAATTATGGCTTATGGAACTCATTCGATGGGAAGAAGAGTATAGCGATTTTATTAATCAAAAATCATACAATATTGAAACTGGGAGATATTGGGATACTCATAAAATGGTAGAAGATCATTTGGCGTAATTAAAAAAAGCATTACCAAATATGTTTCTTTATTTAAAAGATGATAAAATACCAAACTCAACAAACTCTTTAGAATCATTTTTTAGACCTTTAAAAGGTAATCTAAATGTTCACAGAGGATTAAGCTTTGACAATAGAAAGAATTTTTTGAAATGGTATTTGTATTATAAAAATCAAATCAACAAGTAGGTTTTCTTTAGCCATTGAGTAGCCAAAAAATGCATAAAAAAGGGCAGATTGAACTGCTCTCATTTTTCGTATGTAAATCAAATTTATTGCTAGTTGGTTGCTACTCAGCAGAGCCAATGTCCTCTTCAATTTGATATGGTAAGTTAGTTAATTCAAAATAAAAAATTATCAACCATTTTTGACCATATTACCTTTTACCCTTTTTTGTTCTCTTACTTATTTTCTTTTTTTGAGACTATCTTCAATAAAAAAGGTGAAATTTTACTTTCACCCTTTTTGCCCCAAATCTACCATAAACTTAACCTACTAAAATCATGGTGGTCAAATGTACACCGATATATATGATTATAAAAAATTATTCGATGAATGTTCTATAAAATCGTTTAAAAGCTATTTTTCTGATTATCAGTATTTTAAAATCATTAAATGAATCAATTGCATATTTTTTTTGAAAATTCCTTGACTTTATTCCAATAAAAAAGGTGAAATTTTACTTTCACCCTTTTTGCCCCAAATCTACCATAAACTTAACCTACTAAAATCATGGTGGTCAAATGTACACCGATATATATGATTATAAAAAATTATTCGATGAATGCTCTATAAAGTCGTTAAAAAACTATTTTGCTGATTATCAAGTTTTTTCATTGTCTAAATAACTTGAATTAAATAAAAAAAGTGATTCATTAAATTCTTCGAGTTTATTCCAATAAAAAAGGCGGAATTTTACTTCCACCCTTTTTGCCCCAAATCTACCATAAACTTAACCTACTAAAATCATGGTAGTCAAATGTACGCTGATATATATGATTATAAAAAATTATTCGATGAATGCTCGATAAAGTCGTTAAAGAGCTATTTTTCTCATTATCAATATTTTAAAATCACTAAAATGATCAATATTGCGTTTTTTTTATCAAATTCCTTGACTTTATTCCAATAAAAAAGGTGAAATTTTACTTTCACCCTTTTTGCCCCAAATCTACCATAAACTTAACCTACTAAAATCATGGTGGTCAAATGTACGCCGATATATAAGATTAATAAAATATATTCGATAAAGTACCTATAAATTCGTTTATCGGTTAGTCAATTGATTAATATGCCCTAGCATCTTTTCCTTCGTAAAAATTCATAAAAGCACGATTTACAACACGGTTTCCGCCAGGCGTAGGGTAATCTCCTGTAAAATACCAATCTCCTAAATTTTTTGGGCACGCAATATGCAAATCTTCAACGGTTTGGAAAATAATTTTCACCTCTGCATTAATTTCTGGAGAACTTAACAATTCGGCTATTTTATTGGAAACCTCTTGAGGTGTAAACGGTTCGTATATTGCAGTGACATAATTTACGACATCATTATCGTGATAATTTTCTTGCGCTTTGCACTTAGCATACACCTCATCTACAATATGGTATAAATTTCGCTCTTTCAGCAACTCCAATGCAGCTTTAAAAGCTACTAACCCTTCCAGTTTTGCCATGTCGATTCCATAACAATCGGGGAAACGAATTTGTGGTGCTGAAGATACAATGACAATTCTTTTTGGTTTCAAACGATCCATCATTTTGATAATGCTCATTTTGAGAGTTGTTCCCCTTACGATACTATCATCAATTATGACAAGATTATCTGTTGGTTTAATAACCCCGTAAGTAACATCATAAACGTGAGCCACTAGATCGTCTCTACTACTATCTTCGGTAATAAAAGTTCTTAATTTTGCGTCTTTTATCGCTACTTTTTCAGTTCTGATTTTAACAGAAAGTAGTTTCTCCAATGTATCTTCATTCAAAAGATCCCTATTTTGGAGAATGTAATTTTTCTTTCTTTGATTTAAAAAATCCTGTGCTGCTTCTACCAATCCATAAAAAGAGGTTTCTGCTGTATTTGGAATATATGAAAAAACGGTGTTGTCTGTATCAAAATCAATAGATTCCAAAACACTTGGCAAAATAAGTTTCCCTAAATTTTTTCTTTCTTGATAGATTTCGGCATCACTTCCTCTGGAGAAATAAATACGTTCAAATGAACATGCCTTTTTTATTGTTGGAGTAAGAATCTCTTTCATAGAAACATCTCCATTTTTCTTGATAATCAAAGCACTTCCTGGATCAATTTCCTGAACTTTTTCAAAAGGGACATTAAAAACAGTTTGAATTACTGGTCTTTCTGAAGCTACAACTACTATCTCATCATCCTGATAATAATAAGCGGGACGAATTCCGGCTGGATCTCTAAAAACAAATGCATCACCATGCCCCAAAAGACCTGCCATAGCATATCCCCCATCCAAATTTTTGGAAGAACGCGTTAAAATTTTGGCAATATCCAATCGTTCTGCAATAACTGGTGAGGCTTCTCTTTTTGACAATCCCATCAATTTACAATCTTGATACAGTTGCATTACTTCTTTGTCAAGAAAGTGACCGATTTTTTCCATTACGGTAACTGTATCTGCCATTTCTTTAGGATGCTGTCCTAATTCAACTAGATTTTGAAAAAGTTCTTTAACATTGGTCATGTTGAAATTTCCTGCTAAAATAAGATTTCGATGCATCCAGTTGCTCTGACGTAAAAAAGGATGAACACTTTCGATACTATTCTTGCCAAAAGTTCCATAACGAACATGTCCTAAATACAATTCTCCTATATAAGGAATGTTAGCTTTCAATTTTGGAACATCATCCGCGTATTCTGGATGAGCAACCATTTCTTCGTTTATTCGATCGTTTATTTGTTTAAAAACATCCTGAATAGGTTGAGCATGATTGGATCGCACACGACTTATGTATCTTTCACCAGGTTCTACATCCATTTTGATACTTGCAAAACCAGCTCCATCTTGACCGCGGTTGTGCTGCTTCTCCATCATCAAATACATTTTTTGTATGCCGTAGAAAGCTGTTCCGTACTTTTCTTTATAAAATTCAAGAGGCTTAAGAAGTCTGACTAAAGCTATCCCACATTCATGTTTTAAAGCGTCGCTCATTGTTTTATTGTTTGTAGTTATTGGTATTTATGGTGTCTGTATAATTATTATCGAGTTCAAATTCGATGCAAATTCGTACTCTTTCTTATAAATATTGACTGTATTAATTAAAAAAAGCCTCATATTGAGGCTTAAGAACACTATAATTCTATATCAAACTGGGTCAGCGATTTGAATTGTTTCAACCTCTCGACCACTTCTTTTTTATCTAAATCAATCATTCGTTCTGTTCCAAATTTCTCAACGCTGAAAGAAGCCAAATTCGAACCATAAATTACTGCTTTTTTCATATTATCAAAAGAAACATTTTCACTTTGAGTAATAAATCCAGAAAAACCGCCGGCAAAAGTATCTCCAGCACCTGTTGGATCAAACACTTCTTCTAATGGCAGTGCTGGTGCAAAGAAAATATCTTCTCCATGAAACAATAATGCTCCATGTTCCCCTTTTTTGATTACCACATATTTTGGTCCCATTGTGTGAATCTTTGCCGCAGCTTTTACCAAAGAATATTCTCCGGAAAGTTGACGCGCCTCTTCATCATTGATTGTAATTACATCTACTCTTTTGATGATTTCCAAAAGTTCAGGCAAGGCACAATCCATCCAAAAATTCATCGTGTCAAGAACTACTAATTTTGGTGTAGTTTCCATTTGATCCAAAACACTACTTTGCACTAGTGGATGTAGATTTCCTAACATCACTATTTCGGCATTTTTGTAGTCTTGAGGAACTTTTGGCTGAAAATCGGCCAAAACATTCAGTTCTGTCACCAAAGTATCTCTTGAATTCAAATCATTATGATATAAACCACTCCAAAAGAATGTTTTTCCTCCTTTGACAATTTCAATGCCAGAAATATCAATATTTCTTGCTGTTAATAAATCCAGATATTCTTGAGGGAAATCATCGCCAACTACAGAGACTATAGCTGATTTAACATTAAAAAAAGAAGCTGAGATTCCAATATAAGTGGCGGCTCCACCCAAAATTTTGTCTGTTTTTCCAAAAGGAGTTTCAATTGCGTCGAAAGCTACTGTTCCAACAATCAATAATTTATTCATTATATGAGTTTCGAATTAAGGCGCAAAGATAGTCCATAAGTTGCAATATTGCAAAGGTTGGTTCTCTCAAAGTTTTCACAAAAGTTTGCCTTCGGTTTTTTCATAAAAAGCATCTACAGAAAGTTGTTGTTGCATCGATGCCATTACGGCCAATTCGTCACATCTTTCGTTTTGAGGATGATTATTATGTCCTTTTATCCATTTGAAATCTACCTTGTGTTTTTTATAAACAATTAGAAAACGCTTCCATAAATCAGGATTTTTCTTTCCTGCAAAACCTTTTTTTTCCCATCCAAACACCCATTTTTTCAACACAGAATCAACAACATATTTAGAATCTGATATTACCAATACCGATGTGTTTTCATTTTTTAGTTTTTCTAAACCCACAATGACCCCCAACAATTCCATCCTATTATTGGTTGTATATCTAAAACCCTCATAGAATTCTTTTTTATAAGGCTTGCCAACCCATTCCATAACAACTCCATAACCGCCATTTCCTGGATTGCCTTTGGCGGCTCCGTCTGTATATATATGTACGTCGTATTCCAAAGTTTGATTTTAGAGATTAGAAGTTAAAAGTCTTTCAATGACCACTGGAAAATATTGTTGTTCCAGCGCATGAATTTTTTCAGCAACTGATTCCGCCGTGTCGGTTTCGGAGAGAAGAACGTTTTGTTGAAATATAATATTCCCTTCATCATAATTTTCATTTACATAATGAATACTAATTCCGGTTTCCTTTTCCTTTTTTTCAACCACGGCTTTATGAATATGCAAACCGTACATCCCTTTTCCTCCAAATTTCGGTAACAGTGCTGGATGGATGTTTATGATTTGATTTGGATAGGCATCAATCAAATTTTGAGGAAATTTTAATAAAAAACCAGCCAAGACAATCAAATCAGGTTGAAAATCTTTAACTTTTTGTAGCGTTATTCCTGAATATAATTCGTCTTTTGAAAAAATAACTGTTGGAACTGCTAATTTTTTTGCTTTCTCCAGAACGGTTGCCTTCGAATTATTTGTGAAAATCGCTACCACTGTTCCAGTAGATCTATTGCCAAAATATTTTACAATATTTTCAGCGTTAGTCCCCGATCCAGAAGCAAATATCAGTATTCTTTTCATAATTCGTTTTTTTAAATTTATGCAAAAAAAGGAATAAAAAACGAAAATAAATAGGAATAAGAAATCTTTGTTGAAATATATTTTATAAATTAGTACTCACATTTATTAACTAAATAGTTGTTTTAAAATAAAGTTGTTTTATTTTTGCCAACAAATTAAATTCTAAAATTAAAAGATTATGTCAGACATTGCATCAAGAGTAAAAGCGATTATCGTAGACAAATTAGGTGTTGACGAAAACGAAGTTGTAACAGAAGCAAGCTTCACTAATGATTTGGGAGCTGACTCATTAGACACTGTTGAGCTTATTATGGAATTCGAAAAAGAATTTGACATTCAAATTCCAGACGATCAAGCAGAAAACATCGCTACTGTAGGTCAAGCTATCTCTTACATCGAGGAAGCTAAAAAATAATAAATACACACCCGTTTGCACACTATTGTAAACGGGTGTTATTATTTTTTTAAATTAAATTTACGATTGAAATTCAATCAAATTATATTTATATTATAATACCCATGACTCTTTTACATTACTTTTAAAGTATAAAAAGCATGGGCTTTATTTGTTTAAAGATAACAAAACAAAAACGTTATGGTTTTACGAAGAGTTGTTGTAACAGGCTTAGGTGCTCTTACTCCCATTGGAAATAATATTCAAGAATATTGGAATGGTCTTATCAACGGAATCAGCGGTGCAGCGCCAATAACCTATTTTGATGCTTCAAAATTTAGAACTCACTTTGCTTGTGAATTAAAGAACTTCAATGTTGAAGAATTCATTGACAGAAAAGAAGCTCGTAAAATGGATCGTTATGCACAATATGCAATGGTTTCGTCTGAAGAAGCGATGAAAGACGCCAATTTTAATTTAGAAACTATTGATAAAGATCGTGCTGGAGTAATTTGGGGATCAGGAATTGGAGGATTAGAAACTTTTCAAATAGAAGTACTTAATTTTGCTGCTGGTGATGGAACTCCAAAATTCAATCCTTTCTTCATTCCGAAAATGATATCAGATATTGCTTGCGGGCACATTTCTATTAAATATGGTTTTAGAGGACCAAATTTTGCAACTGTATCCGCTTGTGCGTCTTCAACAAATGCTATTATTGATGCTTTCAATTATATTCGTTTAGGTCATGCAGATATTATGGTTACTGGAGGTTCCGAAGCGGCTGTAACAATTGCCGGTATGGGAGGTTTTAATGCCATGCATGCTTTATCAACCAGAAATGATGATCCAAAAACAGCTTCAAGACCAATGGACAAAGACAGAGATGGATTTGTTTTGGGTGAAGGTGCAGGAGCTTTAATTCTGGAAGAATACGAACATGCTGTAGCCCGAGGTGCTAAAATATATTGTGAAATTGGCGGTGGTGGAATGTCTGCGGATGCTTACCATATAACGGCTCCACATCCTGAAGGATTAGGCGCCAAAAATGTAATGTTGAACTGCTTGCGAGATTCAGGCTTACAACCTACAGATGTTGATGGTGTAAATATGCACGGTACATCTACTCCGTTAGGAGATTTAGCAGAATCTAAAGCTATTGAACATGTATTTGGTGAACATGCTTATACGATGAATTTAAATTCGACAAAATCAATGACCGGACACTTATTAGGTGCTGCGGGTGCTATCGAAACCATTTCTTCTATATTATCGCTGACACACGGTATTGTCCCTCCTACAATTAATCATTTTACAGATGATGAGAACATTGATTCTAAATTGAATTTTACTTTTAATGTCGCTCAGAAAAGAGAGATGAATGTAGTGATGAGCAATACATTTGGTTTTGGTGGCCATAATGCATGTGTATTGGTTAAAAAAATTGATTTCAAAGCTTAATGCGTTTTATAAAAAAAATATTCTCAAGATCCCGTTCTCTAGAAGACGGGATTTTTTTTGATATAATTCAACCTATTCTTGGATTTAATCCAATAACTTTGGATTTTTATAGGAAAGCTTTTACGCATCGTTCCTCCAATAGACTGGATCTAAAAGGAAATCCAATTAATTATGAGCGTCTTGAATTTCTGGGAGATGCTATGCTGAGCGCTGTAATTGCTGGATACTTATTTAATGAAGCTCCTCTTGGAGACGAAGGATATCTGACCAAAATGCGATCCAAAATTGTAAGTAGAGAACATTTAAATGAATTAGGAAAAGATTTAAATCTTATAAAATTTATTGAAAGTAAAGTCCCTGTTCATCATTTTGGTGAAAATATACACGGCAATATCTTCGAGTCATTAGTTGGAGCCATTTATCTTGACAGAGGATACGAATATTGCGAAAAATTTATCCAGAAAAGAGTAATAATTCCTTATGTAGATATTGCTCGACTTGAAGGCAAGGTTATCAGCTATAAAAGTCTGGTAATAGAATGGTGTCAAAAAGAAAAAAGACTTTTTCACTATGACATTTTTGAAGACAATGCTATCGATGGTCAACGCTTATTTGGGGTTAAGCTTAGTATTGATGATAAAGTTATTGCCAAAGCCAGAGCAACTTCAAAAAAGAAAGCAGAAGAGAAAGCATCGCAAAGAGCCTATTTTGCATTTCAAGAGAAAATTGACAGAAAATAACTATTCTATTATCAAAACTACATCGTTTTCGTTAATAAAATATCAAAATCATAGCTATCTGAAGCCTCTTTGCTTCGATAGAAATACTATATTTACAGCTTATTTTTTAATGAAATGGCAATTCACAAATTGGATATTGGCGAATTTGACGAAATAGATTATAGTCTTATCGCAATTCATACCTCATTAGAAGACTACCGATTGGCTTATTTTATCAATCAAAAACTTCATGTAAATCTGAATAAATCTAAAAAAGAAATTCAAATTACAGTTAAAGAAGGAGAAGCCCATTTTTCAAGATTTCATTATTATGAAATGAAAAAAGATGTTTCTTGGGATTTGATACAGAATAAAAATGAAGTCATCCAGCAACAAAATGAAAATAATCAAAGTTTATTTTCGAATGTAAATATAGAAGTAGCCACAAAAGTATATATGCTTCCAGAATTCAAAAAAGTAGATTATTTTTTGAAAATAGAAAATAGTGAAAACGATTTAAATATAGTAAAATTACAGAATACATTGAATACCATTGACAATATTGCAACCATTTATCTTGTCGATACCAATAAAATAAAATCTAAAAACAATTTAATTTTTTAATACAAATGCTTACAAACAAAAAAACCAAAATTGTAGCCACACTTGGGCCTGCATGTAGTACACGAGAAATCATAAAAGACATGATTGAAGCAGGTGTAAATGTATTTAGAGTAAATTTTTCGCATGCAGATTACGAAGATGTTAAAAACAAAATTAGCATCATCCGTGGCTTAAACGAAGAATTTGGATACACTACTGGAATTCTTGGAGATTTACAAGGGCCTAAACTACGCGTTGGCGTAATGGAAGATGGTGTAGTTGTAAATGATGGTGATTTAATTACTTTCACAACTGCCGAAGATATATTAGGTACTTCAAAGAAAGTATTCATGAAGTATAAAAATTTTCCAAACGATGTAAATCCAGGAGAAAGAATATTACTTGATGACGGAAAACTTATTTTTGAAATCGTTGAAACGGATAAAAAAACAGAAGTAATTGCCCGAGTAGTTCAAGGTGGTGAATTAAAATCTAAAAAAGGAGTTAATTTACCAAATACAAAAATTTCATTGCCTGCAATGACTGAGAAAGATGTGGCAGATGCTATTTTTGCAATTGAGCAAAATTTAGACTGGATTGCACTATCTTTCGTGAAAACACCAAGAGATTTGCAAGATTTGCAAGAGTTAATTGCAAAACACTCTGAATATAAAATTCCTATTATTGCCAAAATCGAAATGCCAGAGGCATTAGAAAATATAGATCGAATTGTAGCCTATTGTGATGCATTGATGGTTGCTCGTGGAGATTTAGGAGTTGAACTTCCTGCACACGAAGTGCCTTTAGTACAAAAAGAACTAATACGCAGAGCAAAAACAGCTAGAATTCCAGTAATTGTTGCCACACAAATGATGGAGACTATGATTACCAGTTTGACTCCAACACGTGCCGAAGTAAATGACGTAGCCAACTCGGTTATGGATGGTGCCGATGCAGTAATGCTTTCTGGAGAAACTGCTACTGGAAATTATCCAGTACAAGTAATTCAGAAAATGACCCAAATTATTGAAGCAGTAGAAGATTCACCACTTATTCAGGTGCCACTAAACTCTCCACAGGTAAGAACAAATCGTTTCATCACTAAAACAATTTGTCAGCATGCAGCTATTATGGCCAATGTTATCAAAGCAAAAGCAATTTGTACTTTGACTAATAGTGGATATACTGCATTTCAAATTTCGGCTTGGAGACCTTCTGCTCATATATTGGTTTTTACTTCAAACAGAAGAATCCTTACTCAACTCAACTTGTTATGGGGAGTAAAATCATATTTTTATGAAAAATCGGTAAGTACTGATGATACAGTGACAGATGTTAATGAAATAGCCAGACAAAAAGGGTATGTAAAAAAAGGAGATTTCCTTATTAACCTAGCCGCAATGCCAATTACTGACAAGGGAATGGTAAATACTTTAAGAGTTTCTGAAATAGAATAGCACTCTTTAATTAAATTAGAAACCGTCTTGAATTAAAACAAGACGGTTTTTTTATACAATTAATCTCCGAAAATCTGTACATCATCCACTTCAAAAGCACCATCCAAAGCAAGGTTTTTTCCGGAACCGGTGTACTTAAAAGCAATGTTTATCTTTCCTTTATAAGATGATAAATCTACTCCTCCAGAACCCACAAACTGATACCAGGGCGTGGCTTGTTTGGGCAACACAACCGTGAGCGGAATCCAAGTGGCTTTGGTGATATTCAAACCATCAAAATCATTCGAAACATAGACCTCAAGCGAATTTAAAGGGGAATCTACATCTAGGTGATGCTGCGCCGATCTAAAAGTGAGCACTTCATTAGTATGCAAATCCATATCAATTTTTGGAGAAATCAGCCAAGCTATATTAGACACAACCTTGGTTCCTGTAGTATTGAATTCGGCATAACCATTTCCTGCGTACACAGTGCCAATCCAGTATTTTGTTCCTTTTTGAACTAAATTTGTCCAATTTGGAAGATTGAGTTTGGTATTGGTTTCCACACTTTGGAAATTCTCGGCAAAGAACGGGACTGCAGCAGTACCTGTAAGGTACACATCTTTTTCGGACCGTGCCAACAACTGATAGTCAGAGCCAAACTTGGTCAAAATGCCGCGTACTTTTCCACTTCCGTCAGGAACAATTTTATCAGCAAAATCGGCAAAACTACTAGTTCGGAACAATACTTGATTTCCCAGTTTATCCATCAAACTCCAATTGGTTCCTCCACCCACATCGTTCGATTCTTCATAATAATGACGCCCTATAGCGTCTTTTGTAAATTGTACATTTGACAATTCTACCAATGTATTGATATTTGAATCCTGCAACAATTCAGGAATAGAAATAGTACGAACCAAAAAATCCTCGCTCAACATTGTGCAAGAAGCATTCAGTACTTTTTTATAATCGTTAGCAGAAATTCGGCCAACACCTCCTTCGTTATATGTATTGACATAAATGCTACCAATTCGCATCCCTCCAAAGTTAATGTCGGTATATTGATCTTTCATTTTTATATACACTTTATTGCCTAATCTAAAATCAATATAGGTATTCGAAGCATCCACAGGAACACTAAAACCGATTGATGGCGTTGTCGCTTTAGCCAAAGTTTGAAACGAAATGGTTTTGAAAAAATTCCCTGATTCATCACTCGAAACCACGTAGGCCTCAATAATATCATCGTAAGTATATTGAGTTACAATGGAACCTGTAACGGCTCGAACTTCTTCAACGGTGCGATTTACTTTCAAATCGGGTTGGGTGCAAGTCAATTTTGGCACATCAAATTCTTCTTTAGCACAACTGCCAAAAGCGATTGTAATTCCTAAAAAAACAGTGTAGAATTTTATGTTCATATTCTTTTATTTTAAAATTTATAAATTGATGTACAGGTTTACAAAATACGTTCTCCCATAACCATAAAAATATTTGTTGCCGAAATTGGGAGTCCCACTCGAAACATCTTGATTGAGTTGTCTGAAATTGGCATTTCGAGCTTGCTCATACCCTCCAGTTTTATAAGTCAAATCCATAACATTATTTATGGTTGCAAAAAGTCCGATATTCTTTCCCTTTACTTTCCAAGATTTTCCTCCTGAAATATTTAACAAGGTGACAGGATCAAATGCTTCCTGTTTCAATAACTCTCTCGCTCTTTCTTCGGAAGCTTCCGGGAAATTAAAACCGCTTCCAGGATTTTTATAAAATGTAGCCGTTCTGGAAATAGGCGAAATATCTATAAAAGTATTGGAGAGATAATTGATATTGGCACCAATCCACCAATATTTTGGATCTCGATATTCGATCCCTATAGCAAAAGCCTGCTGAGGCATTCCCGCCTGATGGTAATTTTTCATTGATGAAGTTCCGAAATCAAAAACGGGGTTAGGGTTTTCAATAGTAGCTTGGGCATCATTAGTAATAGTAACATTCGGGTTGCTGTCATAGGTAAACTGGCCGTAAGCTGCCGAAAAATTAGTCATTAACGTTGGGCTTAATTGATATTGAAAACAAAATTCGCCACCTAAATTTTTCTTGTCCAAATGTGTTAAAGTCTGGCTTACAAAGGCATCTGTATTGGCATATCCTGCCCCATCATCAAAAATGCCCTCGGCATAAAAGAATGAAGTTTGTGTAACATTCTTTATTGTGGCATAAAAAAGAGTGAGACGGGTTTGCCATTTTGGAGTCCGATAAAAATAACTGACATCCAAACTGCTTATGCTCTCACTTTCTAATCCATCTACAACCGAATTGTTCAATCTCGAATTTGGAAATGTATTCCTGATAGTTGGCGCATTAGAAAGATACGCTCCGTTAAAATTCAATTGTTGTTTACCCGAAATTTTGAAAAGAATTCCGCCTTTAAAGCCAAAATTTTTAAACTGTACTTTCTCGCTTTTTCCAAAAGAATTGGTTGGATAAATTCCGTTTTGGTACAAACCTTCCCTTTGATAATTCGTGCTTATAAAATTTTGGGCCAAATAAAAATCAACTTTATCGTATGTAAATTTAAAGTTGGTAAAAAGATTTAAAGTATTCGCTTCATAATTAAAATTGTATCCATACACATCTCCCACCACAACCTGTCTGTCGGGGTGATTCAAATCGGACTGTGCTTGATTTCCATTATAAAAAACATCAATATCATCAAAATACAAACCTCCTAATAAATCGGTCAATTGTTGGTAATTATGGGATTGTAAATGGCTGTAAAACCCTCCAGCAGTCAAGAAAAGATTATCACTTATTTGTGTATTAAAAGTAGAATTAGCCGTCAAAGTCTGGTCATCTGTTCGGTCTTCATATAAAACATAACGGCTTTTGGCGGGGGTATAACCTGTTATATTTCCACTAGCATCCAGAACAGCAGACTGATTTGCAAAATACAAAGCCTTCCAATCAATTTGATTATTGGAAAGAAACTGTAGTGCGCTTTTCTCTGCATTCTCGTAATCGGGTATAAACGCTCCCGAAAACTCCCCATTATCTGATGCATACAGCGAACTGTAATAACTCGGCATTTTTCTATAATAAGTGGGATCCGGACTATTGCCATTTTGATAATCAATATTGCTGTTTGTAATTTTACCAAATTGATACGTCAAACTTGAATTCAGCGTGGTATGATCATTTAGAGTAAAAAAATCATTCAGCATCAAGATGGGTTCCTCGATGGTTTTTATTCTTGCATTACGCTTTTTGCCTTCTTGCCAACCCCAATAGGAGTTGTACTTTTCGCTTGTTAATTCGGTAACTTCAGCTGTATTTGGCGAATTTTTGGCTCGGGAATTGGGCGTGTAAAATGCGGAGAGATTCAAAGAATGACGATCGTTTATTTTCTTTTCAACGCTTATAAAACCCGCCAGAGCATTATAATTAGTCCCTTCAAAATACCCTTCCTCGGCCCAACGAGTTCCAGCCGAAAGTACAAATGCCCAACCTTTGCTATTCATTCCTGATGCATAAGTTCCTACCATTCGCCAAGAATAATTGGTATTGGTTCCCGAAAAGGATAAAATCGTTCCCGGTTTATAAATCGAAGCGCGGGTATTGATTTCCTGTGTTCCCAAAATTCCTCCAAAAGCATAATCCGAAGGAAAAGAACCTACGGTAAATTCCTGATTCCTGACCACATTATTCAACCCGCCCCAGTCTCCCCACTGTGGTCTTCCATCAAACAACTTATTCATCGTAACCCCATTAATCATGGTCGTTGCATACTGACTATCTAAGCCCCGAATTCTAAATCGCGCCTGCCCCCAATTGAAAGCAGCCGCCTGTTGAAAAGCATCTCTTGAAGATTGCAAAAGTCCCGAAGTACTTTCGGAACCACTATTGTCATCACTCAAATCGCTCTCCAGAAGCGTAATTATTCCCGTTTGTTGTTCTGATGTCTGATTGTCTTCTAATGGGATAGCGCCCAAATCCAACATCTGATCTTTGGTAATAATTACCGGAAGTATCACATCTTTAAATCCCTGACTATGCAAAAGCAATAATTGACTTCCCGGCGCAACAGCATAGAAACTAAAAACACCATCAGCTGTAGTGATTTGCATCAACTGTGTGTTTTCAATTGTAACTACTATGTTTTCTAATGGTTTTTGATTTTTAGCATCAATGATTTTTCCTTTGATCCCAGTTGGTTTTTGGGCAAATACAAAAGACATTTTCAATAAAAAAAGCATTCCTAACAAAGATTTACCCATACTTATTTTGTAAACTTATTGAATACGAAATACAGCATATCCAAAAATTAGATTCGTTTAAAAAAGGATAAAAAAGTTTTTGGGAAAATGTGGTATTTTGAATTTTAAACCGAGGAAAATAATATCGGTCTAAATTCAGGTGATAAACTTAAGTAAAAAACTATTAAGTTGTATGTAAAAAGTGTTATTTTCCTAATTTTTAGTCAATGGCCTTAATTCTACTGACCATAAAAGCGATAAAAAAACCGAAAATTCCAATGAAAGCAAAAGAGTAACGCAAACTCGAAACTTCGGCAATATAGCCTATTATAGGAGGCCCCATCAAAAAGCCCAAGAAACTCACACTCGAAACAATCGTCAAAGCCTCACCCGCAGGAACAGTTGGATTTTTCCCTGCAACACTATAAAGTGTGGGAACAATGGTGGAAACACCAAATCCAACCAACATAAAAGCAATCGTACACGGAATTAAATAAGGAAAAAGAACTGAGGTAAATAGCCCAACCGAAATCATAATTCCGCCTACTTTCAAAATCAATTGTTTGCCAAATTTATGAATCAAATGATCTCCAAAAAAACGCCCACTCGCCATCGTAATCATAAACGAAGTATAACCCAAAATAACCAACGGCCCTGGAACTTGAATCACATCCTTAAAATAAACGCCACTCCAGTCAAACATAACACCTTCGCTTGCCATACAGCAAAAACCAATCACTCCCAAGCCAAGCAAAGCACTATCCGGTCTGGAAAATAATTTCTTCTTTTCGGTTTTCAGAGTCTCTTTGGCTTTTATCAAAAATTTATAATTAAAACCAATCAGTAACAATACAATTCCGGCAACAATTACAAAATGTTCATAGGGCGTCAAGTGCAAAGCAAGCATTCCCAAACCAACCAAAGCCCCTGTAAATCCAGCCAAACTCCACATCCCGTGAAACGAAGACATAATGGTTTTCTTAAAAAGTACTTCCGTATAAACCCCTTGGGTATTCACGGCAATATTGGCTAAGTTTCCAAATATTCCAAAAAGAAACAACCCAAGAGATAATTGCCACACTTCTTTGGCCAAACCTAAATTGGTCAAACTAAAAACATACAATAGCAATGAGAATATCAAAACACGATAACTCCCAAAACGGGTCACCAATTTTCCAGAAAAAGGCATAATCACCAATTGTCCAAGCGGAATGGCAAACAAAACACTTCCCAAGCTCCCGTCACTCAAGTGCAACATCGTTTTAATATCTGGTATTCTACTGGCCCAAGTCGCAAAACTCAAACCCATCCCGAAATAAAACATCGAAACTGCCAAGCGAATTCGCAATAAATACGATGCTTTCACATCCTTATACGTTTTCTTGTACTTGGCCTTTGTTCGTGTTCTTCCTATAAAATTCAAATCTATCAAAGCGACTGTTTTTGGGATTGTGCGCTTCAAAAATACAAAAAGAAACTGTCGTGAGCCATAAACCCAACATTAACAATAAATTAAAACGTTATTGTTGACAAAAAGCGTGCTTTATAAACAAGAATTTATCTGCGAAAAGAATTATTTACTTCGTCAGTTTGCAAAAGCTCGTTGGGCGTGACCCCATAATAATAAATGGGCCAACATTCACACCGCCCATTTGCCCATTTTTATTATGAGGTCGGGCTATCCACGCTACTTCGGTAGCTAGTTACTATCCCTCACGCAGATGGTGACACCAGAGAAACATTGCCCTTCGGCAGATAAAACAAGTACTCCAGTATAAATTATCCTTTTAAGACAAATCCTTCTTCAAAATGTCATGAACTTCATCGACAGATTTGTGGCTTAGCCATTCATTTACCGTCATTACACTCTCCTCATTATTTTCGAGCGGCTTTATTTTATTGAGCTCATGATGGCTCGGCAAAGACATTGCGCGCAAGGCCAATAGGTCGTTCGGAGTGCAGTTAAGATTTACACACAACAAAGTCATCTGATTAAAATTGAGCTGAATCGCCTCCCCTTTCAGCATCTTGTTTGCCGTGGTGGTATTAATCCCGATTTTCAACAAATAAGCATAGGGATGCACAATGTTCCGGGCAGCAAAAACAGGCTTTAAGTTCAATACAATACTGCTCTTCGGTATTACAATCCCACTTCTTTTACGTTTATAACTTCCTCCCATATCGTTCTTTTTTAGGTAAATATAAGCATTTTGATCCCCATTATACATTGCGAACCTAACTTTACATATCCTGAATAGTAATATACATATTCTGAATGTAGTACTACATATTCCAAATTTAAAAAAATACATTCTAAATTTAAAATTATATATACTGAATACCGAAATATACATTCTGAATATACAATTACACATTCAATCATTTCAAAATACAGTCAGAATCAGTATTTTTATATGTAGGGATATCTAAATGAAGTCAAACCACGAGATGAGTCGAAACCGAGGGCATCAAATTAAGGGACTTTAGATTGAAAAGTACAGATTGGGTGTTGGTAATTAGTAAGATTGTCTATTGCGCAAGGGCTATCTCCTCTAAAATGCCTCGCCAGTGCGCTATCGCACCAGACACGAGGACCAATCAAAGATTGTTTTAATATTTAGACCATAACGCACTATCATTTGGGATGATCTTACAGCACTATCACTTTTCGTTGCGCATTACTTTCAATAGCAGCTTCAATAATTTGCATCACTTGCAAACCTTCTTTCGAGCTAACCGGTTCTTTAGTATCATTGACAATTGACTGATAAACACCGTCAAAAAAATCATAATAATTCCCCTGTAGTGTTGGAACTTTCTCTTTAATGATTTTTCCGTCAATCTCCGTATGTAACAATCCTTCATTACCTGGAGCTTCTTTCCCCCAAGAATCGAGATTGGGTTTCTTGCCTAATTTCAATTCGTCTTCCTGCACATCGCCTCGTGGTTTCAGAAAAGAACCTTTTTTTCCGTGAACAACATATGCAGGATTGGCTTCGCGAACAAAAAAACCAGCCTTCAATCGCACTCTAAAATCTGGATAATACAGTAAAATATCAATCCAATCATCCACCAAAGAATGCTCGCGCGTAATTCGAATATCGGCAAAAACACTTTGTGGAAAACCAAATAAATACAACGCCTGATCAATTAAATGCGGCCCTAAATCCTTTAATATTCCAGCACCAGAATTGGCAGTTTCTTTATGCCTTTTTGGACTCAAAATTGGATTGTAACGGTCAAAATGAAATTCGGCTTCAACCAATTTCCCCAACACTTTATCGAAAACAATTTGTTTTACTGTTTTAAAATCACTGTCCCATCTTCGATTTTGGAAAACAGAAAGTTTCAATCCTTTTTCTTCAGCCAAATCCACTAGTTCCTGAGCTTCGGCAACCGAAGTGGTAAAAGCTTTTTCAACAACAGCGTGTTTTCCGGCAAGCAAAACTTGCTTGGCATATTCAAAATGAGTTCCAACCGGCGTATTTACAATTACCAAATCAATATCATCCTGAAGCAATTCTTCAATCGTAGCATAACTTTTTATATCTGGATAATCCAATTGAATCAATTGCTTGCTTCTTTCCCAAGAACCAACCAATTCGAATCCGGGATGAAAATCCAAAAAAGGAGCGTGAAAAACTTTTCCAGACATTCCGTACGACAGTAGTGCGGTTTTTATTTTTTGCATATTTTTACGGTAGTTTACAATACTACAAGGTCAAAAAAAGACCTTACAGGAAAACAATTAAACAGGAACTTATCTCATTTTTGCTCTATCATACTGCTTCGGCCATTGAACATCAACACCCAATTCCTGTGCAAAAGTCAATCCCAAACTTGGATTTCTAAGCGATTCTCTAGCGAACAAAACAAGATCAGCTTTCCCGCTTGCTACAATAGCTTCGGCTTGTTGGGAAGTGGTAATCAAACCAACCGCTCCTGTTAAAATTCCAGTTTCTTTTTTAATTTTTTCGGCAAAATGAACTTGATAATTAGGCCCCAAAGGAATTTGCTGATGAGAGACTAATCCACCGGAAGAAACATCGATTAAATCAACTCCTTTCTCTTTTAGAATTTTAGAAAGTTGTACTGATTCATCTGCATTCCAACCATCATCTGCCCAATCTGTAGCCGAGATTCTCACCATCAAAGGAAACTCTTTTGACCACTCAGACTGAACAGCTTTGAGTACTTCCAGAAGCAATCGGATGCGATTTTCAAAGGAGCCACCATATTCATCTGTTCTCAAATTAGACAAAGGCGACAGAAATTGGTGAAGCAGATAACCGTGCGCCGCATGAATTTCAAGTACTTGATATCCTGCTCGCTCGGCTCTTCGTGTTGCCAATTTAAAATCGGAAATTACTTTTTGAATTCCATCTTTATCCAATGATGTAGGAACCTGTTCGTTATCATGATACCCAATCGCACTTGGCGCAACAGTTTCCCATCCGCCTTGATTTTGAGCCAATTTTTTATTGCCATACCAAGGAGAGGAAACACTGGCTTTTCTGCCGGCATGCGCCAATTGTATTCCCGGAACTGAATCCTTACTAATGATAAATTTGGTAATAGATTGTAATTTTTCGATGTGATTATCACTCCATATTCCTAAATCACCCGGGGAAATTCGGCCTTCTGGAGAAACGGCTGTCGCTTCCTGAATAATTAAACCAGCTCCACCAGTGGCACGGCTGCCCAAATGCACCAAATGCCAATCATTGGCAAAACCATCTTCAGCCGAATATTGGCACATAGGAGAAATTGTAATTCTGTTCTTGAACGTGATACTTTTTATTTGTAAAGGAGAAAATAATTGTGAAGACATAAATACAAGGATATTAGTGTTTTAAGCAATACAGCATTAAAAGGAGATTTTTATGTAGTAAAGTTATAGCACAAATCTGGAAGTTAAAATCAAAAACGCATTAATTAACAAACATTTAAAACGATACCCAAAAATATTGCACGAATAATAAAATAGAAAATAGTACTTTTGTCCGTCATTAAAGAACCGAAAATTAAAAAATGGAAATAGTTATAAAGCTTTCTCAATTTTTATTGAGCTTATCATTACTTATTATACTTCACGAATTAGGGCATTTTATTCCTGCAAAATTATTCAAAACCAGAGTCGAGAAATTTTATTTGTTTTTTGACGTAAAATATTCACTTTTCAAAAAGAAAATCGGAGAAACAGAATACGGTATTGGCTGGCTGCCTCTTGGCGGTTATGTAAAAATATCTGGAATGATTGACGAAAGCATGGACAAGGAACAAATGGCATTGCCTCCGCAACCTTGGGAATTCAGATCCAAACCGGCTTGGCAACGTTTGATTATTATGTTGGGTGGTGTAACGGTAAATTTCATACTTGCTTTCATCATCTATATTGGTATGGCTTATGCTTATGGAGATTCCTATATTGCTAATTCAGATTTGAAAGATGGATTAAATATTGAAAGTCAAGCCATGATAAAAGCCGGATTCAAGACAGGCGATAAAATAATATCTATAGACGGCGAACCTCTTGAAAAAATTGACAATGATTTAAACATAAAACTTGTCATGGCAAAAAAGGTTTTAATCAACAGAAATGGTATACAGAAAGAAATAAATATGCCTATTGATTTTGCAGACCAAAGAAAAGAAGAAGGTGTACCGCCCGCGTCTATGAGAATTCCATTTTATATAAATGATATTCCAGCCGAATCAGTAAATAAAAATTTAAAAGCGCATGATGTTCTTATAGCATTAAATGGACAAGAAGCTAAATATATGGATCAGGCAAAAGCCATATTATTGAATAACAAAAACAAAACAATTACTGCTACAATTATTAGAGATCAAAAACAGTTAGAAACTCAAGTTAATGTATCAAAAGACGGCAAATTAGGTGTTCAGGTGGGGGCATTGGATGAAAAATTATTAGCGAAATTAGGATACTACAAAGTAACTGACAAAAAATACAGTTTCTTAGAATCCATACCTGCTGGATTGGAAAAAGGTAAAGACAAATTATTTGGCTACGGAAAACAACTTAAGATGATTTTCAATCCAGAAACAAAAGCATATAAGCAAGTAGGCGGATTCCATGCTATTTATAATGTTTTTCCAGACACATGGAGCTGGGAAGTTTTCTGGAGCATTACAGCCATATTGTCAATTATGCTTGGTGTTATGAACTTATTGCCTATCCCGGCACTTGATGGAGGACACGTAATGTTTTTGTTGTTTGAAATCGTAAGCGGTAAAAAACCAAGTGATAAATTCCTTGAAAATGCTCAAATGGTTGGTTTCGTATTACTTATCAGTCTGTTGCTTTTTGCTAATGGAAATGATATCTATAAAGCTATTGTAGGCAAGTAAAAAAGAATGCTTTTTTTGTATTTTTTGTTTGCTACATTTAAATAAAGTCATATATTTGCACCGCTTTAAAAGTGAATACACTTTCCTTCTTAGCTCAGTTGGTTAGAGCATCTGACTGTTAATCAGAGGGTCCTTGGTTCGAGCCCAAGAGAGGGAGCAATAAGCAGAAAGACTATCAGAAATGATAGTTTTTTTTTTTGCAATAAATCAATAATTATGAACTGTGTTTACATTCTAGATTCCGAAAAACTAAACCGTTTCTATATTGGATTCACATCTGATTTTGATACGAGACTTGAATTTCATAAAAATGGCGAATCACATAAATTCACAGCAAACGCTGGAGATTGGAAATTATTCCTTAAAATTCAATGTGAAAATAAAAACCAAGGTTTGAATATTGAAAAGCACATCAAAAAAATGAAAAGCAAAATCTATATAGAAAACCTTGTCAAGTATCCCGATATTGTTTTGAAACTCAAGGATAAACACAAATGACTGTTAATCAGAGCCCCGATAGCTATCGGGGTTGGTTCGAGCCCAAGTCCCGATAGTTATCGGGAGGAGCAATAAGCAGAAAGACTATCAGAAATGATAGTCTTTTTTTGCTATATATCTATAATTATGAACTGTGTTTACAATCTATAGTCCGCAAAACTCAAAAATTCCTTCAAAATTTAAGAATTACTCACAAGCCCGTCTGAAAACGAAATTGCATGAGGGATAGAAATGACATCCTTTTCTTTTCCTTCTTTAAGAAAAAAAAAGATATAATGGACAGCCTTCCCGATAGCTATCGGGATTCTGGTCATGCCCCAATTATAAATAGAACTCAAAATAAGTTGCTTGGGATTCAAATCAAGATTTCCTTCTAGAAATTCGATGTCTTATATCACCAAAACAACTTGACGATTAAGACATTAATTTCCTTTTTATTTCAAGTTTATTTAATAAATCACTAAATTGGTAGTCCGAAAGTTTGTGTACTTTATAGAAAAGCATTTCGTGTTGCTTAAACTATAGCACTTCCAAAATATAAACTTATTTCAATACTTAATTTTCAACACTATGAAAAAAAATCCTATTCTTCTTCTATTTGTTGCATTGACTTTTTCTTTGACCTGCTGCCAAAACAAATCAGCAAATAACGATAACAATCAAATAGACGGTCATCCTGCCTGGATTATGCAAGGCAATATTTATGAGGTAAACGTTCGGCAATATACACCCGAAGGGACTTTTAATGCTTTTGCCAAACACCTCGACCGATTAAAAGCGATGGGCGTACAAACCATTTGGTTTATGCCAATTAATCCTATCAGTAAATTGGATCGAAAAGGTACGTTGGGAAGTTATTACGCCGTCTCCGATTATACTGCAATTAATCCTGAATTCGGAACAATGGATGACTTTAAGAAATTGGTTCAGACTATTCATGACAAGGGAATGAAAGTATTAATAGATTGGGTTCCCAATCATACAGGAGCAGATCATCGATGGATTACGCAACATCCGGATTTCTTTGTAAAAGACAGCTCCGGCAAACCAGCAGTTGCCTTTGATTGGGCAGATACCAGACAATTGAACTATAAGAATCCTGTATTGCAGGACAGTATGGTTCGCGCTATGAAATACTGGATTGAAGATGCCAATATAGACGGATTTCGATGCGATGTTGCATGGAATGTACCAGCTGGTTTTTGGCGCAAATCGATTCCTGAATTAAAAAAAATGAAAAACATTTTCATGCTTGCCGAAGGTGACAGCACTTATCTTCCTAAAAGCGGGTTTGATGCGGTATATCCTTGGCACATGTTCAAAATGATGGAGAAAGTAGCCAAAGGTGAAAAATCTGCATTGGCATTGGACAGCATCAATAATGAAAATGAAATTTTGTATCCAAAGAATACGATTCAAATGTATTTCACAAGCAATCATGATGAAAATAGTTGGAATCATGCTGATTTTGGAACTTTTCCGGGAATTATCCATGCGCCGTTTGCCGTTTTTACACAAACTATGAAAAACAGCGTTCCCCTAATTTACAGCGGACAAGAAGAGCCTCTTTTAAGACCATTAGAATTTTTTGAAAAAGATCCGATAACGTTTAAAAACTTTCAAAGAGAAAAGTTTTACAAAACATTACTTGATTTAAGAACAAGAAATGAAGCTCTTGCAGCTAATGCCTCTTTTAAAAAAATACATCTCGGCGACGATAAAGCAATTTATGCTTATGTGCGAGAAAAAGGAAATAAAAAAGTCTTGGTGATTCTTAATTTTTCGGCAAGTGAGCAGGCTGTATCCATCAAAGACGTGACTTTGACAGGAAAAGTACATAATGTGTTTAAAGAAAATGAAGAGACTCTAAGCTCCAAAGAATGGAAAATGAACCCTTGGGGTTATGCAATTTATGAATACTAATTTGTAAGGGGATTTCAATCACTAAGAATTGAATTCACACAACAAAAAAGACAATCCTTTAATTTACACAATAGTACGTATTTAAATCATTGCATTTGGACAAAATATTTTACTTAAAAGGGCAGTATTATCAAAAACACAATCATTTCTGACTGCCTTTTTTTACTTAAAACACAGTAAATTCAATACCTCAAAAGGTTTTATTAAAACTAAAAAAATTATTTGGTACATTCAAATAAAAGTATATCTTTGCACCGCTTCAAAAGTGAATACACTTTCCTTCTTAGCTCAGTTGGTTAGAGCATCTGACTGTTAATCAGAGGGTCCTTGGTTCGAGCCCAAGAGAGGGAGCATTATTAAAAAAGACTATCAGAGATGATGGTCTTTTTTTTGTTATAATTTTTTTTCATTCGAAATATCCAAATCTGGACTATTGACTTAACGCTCCAACCTCTTTAAAAAACACACTCTCAAACGGAAAGATACACATACTTAGATAAGAGTGTCTCCAAAATATCAATTTATCGAATGCGGAATCGAAAAAAAATTCAATAAAAAAAATTAGAATTATTAAAAAAAGATTCGCTAAAAAAGAAAGTCATATAAATTATCAAATAATCACATCATTGTTGATTTCAGTGATAATAATTTAATAATTTAGTTTAAAATACAGCCCAGAAAGCTCATATTAAACCGAAATATTAATTATTTGATACCGAGAAATATGATGAAATTGATACCAAAACTAAACCCAAAGGGATGGGATGAGATGTTCTCAAATGAAGGGGTAAGAGATTCCTACGCTCAAGTCCTTCAATCATTACAAAATTTAAATCCAGAAAGTCTAAATGACAAACAAATCCAGGCTTCAGATTTATTTATGAATCAGGGTATAACATTTACGGTTTATAGTGATAATAATCAAGGAATAGAAAGAATTTTTCCATTTGATATTATTCCCAGAATCATTACAAAAGCAGAATGGAGCGAAGTAGAAACTGGAATCAAACAACGTTTAAAAGCACTAAATCTGTTTTTGGAAGATGTTTATAATGGACAACAAATTATAAAAGACGGAATAATTCCTGCTGCATTAGTGGCGTCATGTCCCCACTATATACAGGAAGTTCACGGAATAAAAGTACCTCATAATATTCATGTCCACATTGCCGGAATCGATTTGATTCGAGGAGCAAAAGGTGAATTTTACGTTCTTGAAGACAACCTACGATGTCCCAGCGGTGTGAGTTATATGTTGGAGAATCGGGAAATCACCAAACGAATTTTTCCAGATATGCTTACTTCCAATAAAGTGAGCATGGTAGGAAACTACCCGATGATATTTCACAATATCTTGGTTTCGTTATCCCCTCGAAATGTATCCAATCCTAACGTGGTTTTGCTCACACCGGGCGTTTATAATTCGGCTTATTATGAGCACACTTTTTTGGCTCGCCAAATGGGAATTCCGCTAGTAGAAGGAAGAGACTTGACGGTCAACAATAATAAAGTATATATGAAAACCACTTCGGGCTTGCAACAAGTTGATGTTATTTACCGACGTTTGGACGACGATTATTTGGATCCGTTGGTTTTTAAACCTGAAAGCACATTGGGTGTTCCTGGACTGATTAGCGCTTATCGCCACGGCAATGTAGCCTTGGTAAACGCCGTTGGAAATGGTGTTGCCGATGACAAAGCAGTCTATGCGTATGTGCCAGATATGATAAAATATTACCTTAACGAAGAACCTATACTTAAAAATGTTCCAACATACCAAATGGAAAATAAAGAAGAAAGAGAATTGGTATTTGCCGATATGGAAAATATGGTAATCAAAGAAACCAATGGGAGTGGTGGTTACGGAATGATTATGGGAAACAAAGCTACCCAAGAAGAACTTGAAAATGGAAAAATTGCCATTCTAGCCAATCCCAGAAATTTTATCGCACAACCTATTATTCAACTCAGTACAGTTCCCTGCTTAATTGATGGCCAATTGAAATTACGCCATGTAGATCTAAGACCTTATGCTTTATGTGGACCCAATGGAGTAGAAATAGTGCCTGGCGGACTGACTCGAGTCGCGCTAACAGAAGGTTCATTGGTCGTCAACTCTTCTCAAGGAGGAGGAAGCAAAGACACTTGGATCATAAAGTAATTTCATTTTAATATTAAAATGAATCAAAATGAAAACAAAGACAATAAACACAGAAAAAAACGACAACCCTATGTTTGCCTTTTTACCAGAAATGGTTTTAGACCATTTAAACGAAGCGAAACCAACTGAACCTAAAGAAGAGATTTCAAACGAAACCGTAATCGAAAAAATAACAATATCAGCAGAACCTGAAATACCCAATTTAGATTCAAATATCGAAATTAAACCAAAAAAAGAAAAAATAAAGTCAATTAAAACTGTTGAGGAACCTATTTTGGAAAAACCAAACAGTGAAACAGAAGAAAATTTAATCAAGCGATTTATAAATAAAATCAAAATCTATTAATATCAATTTTTAAAATCAATTCAAATGAAAACAACTATGCTAAGTGGAGTTACAAACGGGATGTTTTTACTCAACAAATACACAGAATCTCAGGCTCCTATCATCGAGTCAATAATAGAAACCATTGTAGAACCTATTATATTCAAATGCTAAAATAGAGCATTATTTAGGTCCCTCTTTTCAATCGTTGTGAACTTGTATATATTACGAGATGGCGATTTATGGGATTGCGTGAGGGATAAAGCAAGGCGCCATGCGCTCTTGATAGCCCGACCCTGTTGAGGAAAGGGGCTGTATAAGCGTCACTACAAGTAAGCCTCTTTTTTCAACAGGGTCACGCCCACACGAGTTTTTGCGAACTGACGCAGTACATAATTTTGGCAGAAAATGTTACAATTATTCTGTTGCTAATAAAAAAGCTTTTTTAAAATTTATAAATTGAAGTAGATGAAAGCAAATATGCTAAGTCGAGTTGCAGACGGAATGTTTTGGCTCAACAGATATATGGAAAGAACTGATGGAATGTTACTTACTCTCAATACAAGTTACATTCTGTCATTTGACAAAGAAACAGATGATGATTGTCAAGGATACAAACCTTTGCTAAAATATTATACTGATTTAACCTACGATCAAATAAATGAGGTGCAGTATGATACCAACTTTGTGCTCAAATACATTATTTGTGATAGTTTGAATCACAATTCGGTAAAAAATCTGGTAATAAAAGCCAGAGAAAATGCCAGAGGTTCCCAAGACAAAATAACCAAAGAACTTTGGGAACATATCAATTCGTTGTATCATTATATGAATTCTCCCGAGCTACCAAAAAAACTAGAAACGTCAGATGCCTTAAATATTGTTAACAAACTCAACAAAGATCTCTTGCTTTATAATGGAATTTCTCACGTAACCATGCCTAGAGGATTAGGTTGGAGCTTTTCGAATATAGGAAAACTTATAGAACGGTGCTTGCAAACGATATCTATGACACAATCGTATTATGCACCGATAAATTATAATTTGGATGGAAATGAAGACGTAATGTATTGGCGCAGATTATTGCTATCATTATCCGGTTATGAATTGTATCTAAAAAGCTATAGCAACCTTAAACACAACAGGAAAATAGTTCAACATGTCATTTTTAATCGCGATTTTGCTCATTCTGTAATTTATACTCTTGATTTAATTAATAAATATTTGGATTGTCTGGTAAAAGACAATGAACTAAGTGAGGCCAGAACATTATACAATCAATTTGGGAGATTAAAAAGCTATATAGCCTTTACCGATTATCAACACTTAACAGACAAACAATTAGAAGAAGTTCTAGAAAACACAAAAACACAACTGAATCAGTTTTCTATCGATTTTTCAAAATTATTTTTCTCCTACACCTAGTATCCTATGGCAGTATTTAAAATAGTTCACACTACAAAGTATCAATACAATTGGCCTATAAAAGAGAGCATAAACGAAATACGTTTGTTTCCACATAATTTTGACAATCAGGATGTTCTTGAATACAAACTCGTGATTACTAGTGATCCAGAAGTAGATTATCATCAAGACTATTACGGTAATCGTGTTGCTAATTTTAACAATTTGGAGTCTCATCAGGAAATGATCATAGAGTCAAATATGTTGGTTCGTGTCAATCATTCTCTTAAAATTCCCAATATAGACAATACAACTATTCAAGATCTGGAAGTAGAAAAAAATAAGAATATAACATTATTAAGGCTTTGCTACCCAGAGACGATTCTAAAACAAAATGAAATAGAGGCTGTTTTAAAAGAACTGGATATTGCAAACAAACCCATTATAGAAATTGCGCAATTATGCAATCAATATATATTTACCAACTTTACATATACCAAAGGAATTACAAATATTGAGACCACAATTGATGAAATTCTAGAAATTAAAAAAGGCGTTTGTCAAGATTTTGCCAATGTATTATTGCAACTTTTACGTACGGCCGGTATTCCGTCAAGATATGTAAGCGGCTATATTTGTCCCTTCACAACGGGTTTAAGAGGCGAAGGTGCCACACATGCCTGGGTCGAAATCTATACTCCCAATCAAGGTTGGCTAGGTCTGGATCCTACCAATAATATTTGGACAATGGGCAATCATGTAAAATTAGCAGTAGGGCGAAATTTTCACGATTGCACCCCAATAAAAGGAACTTTTAAAGGCATTGCAAGACAAACCTTATCAGTTTCTGTATCTATCCGTTATGAAGACGGTAGGCATTATGAGGAAATAAATGATGTAATGCAAGGAGAAATACCTCAAGAAATAAAGGAACAAATAAGTTATATTGAGCAGCAGCAACAATAACTTTAAAAATAGCCAAAATTATTTTTTTTAATAACTTATGCTGCCTGTTCAAATGCGATAAAATTGACCAACTCTCCTTTTTTATTAAAAATTGGAAAACCTTCAATATTGCAATAATACAGCTCTCCTGTTTTTTTGTAATTTAAAACTTGTTTTACAAATGGTTTTTGGAGTGCAATAGCCTCGCTAATTTCTCGTGAAGTTTGCGCAACGGTTTCTTTTCCCTGAAACATTTTTGGACTTTCACCTAGAACTTCTTTTTCAGAATAGCCATTCATTTTATGCATGTTATGGGATGCAAAAACAATGTTTAATTTGGCATCTGTAATGAGGATTACTTTTTCTTCCAATTTAATTTTAAAATTCCAATCTGTATTTTTCCACTTTTTTTTATGGGCGAGATTCGATATTTTATGAACATCCGAAATGATATTTTTAATTTCTACGTGAAATGTTGAACTCAATCCCCAAGAAATTAATGGAATATTATTTTTTTTTGAAAAGCCAAAATATTCAGTTTTACTCTTTTTCTTGTCAATTGAAGTTGTCATAATTCTATTTTTAAAATCCAAATGTAATAACAATCCAATGAAGATACCAATATTCATGCTGGTTTAACTATTGTTGAACGTCAGATTTACAAAATCAAAAATCAAATTTGAGTTGTACCACTATAGTTTTTTTTATTTCGGTATTTAAATTGCTCAGAGATATTCCAAGTAGCCGCACCGATTCTTTCATTTTTTCTTGAAATAATAATTCCCTGACTGTTTCCAAAATCAATGCTTTATCCGAAATAAAATAAGGCATTGTTTTGCTTCTGGTCTGTTGGGTAAAATCACTGTACTTGATTTTTAATGTAATCGTTTTGCCGGAAATTTGATGTTTTTTTAAACGACGTTCCAGTTCCATCGCTATTTTTTCGAGTTTTTCAATCATGAATATTTCAGAAGAAAGATTGACATCAAAAGTATGTTCTGCTGCTACAGATTTTGTAATCCGGTTTGATTTTACTTCACTGTTGTGAATGCCTCGAACCACGTTGTAATAGAAACCACCGGATTTTCCAAAATGTTTTTCAAGAAACTCGACTGGTTTAGTTTTAAGATCTAAACCAGTAAAAATTCCAAGTTGAAACATTTTTTCGGCAGTGACCTTACCGACTCCATAGAATTTTTGAATGGGCAATTGCTCCAAAAAAGAAATAACTTCGTCTGGATTGACCGTTTTTTGACCGTTGGGTTTGTTGTAATCGCTCGCGATTTTAGCAACAAACTTATTGACCGAAATTCCAGCCGAAGCCGTTAGTCCAACTTCGCTAAATATTCTTGCTCTTATTTCTTGTGCCAATAAACTGGCGCTGGGATTACCTTTTTTGTTTTTAGTAACATCTAGATACGCTTCGTCTAATGAAAGAGGCTCTACCAAATCGGTGTAATCGCGGAATATCTTGTGAATTTTTTTGGAGATTTCCTTGTAACGATCAAAACGAGGGCGTACAAAAATGAGTTCCGGGCAATATTTTTTGGCCAAAGCTCCACTTAAGGCGCTGCGAACTCCAAATTTTCTCGCTTCATAACTGGCTGCCGAAACGACTCCCCGATTTTCGGCACCACCTACTGCTATGGGCTTTCCACGCAACTCCGGATCATCCATCTGCTCTACTGAAGCATAGAAAGCATCCATGTCGATGTGTATGATTTTTCTATGTGGAGGCAATTCGAGCATGCTACAAATTTAGAAACGTTTTGAAAAAAATGGAACGACTGAACTGTTAAAAAAATAAATGAATATCTTTGATGTACTGACTAGCCCAGATTGGAACGACATCCTTTTCTTGCCTCCTTTAGGCAAGGAAAGATATAGTGTAAAGCTGGAATTAGCTCCTAAAGTTTATGAAATAGTTTTATGAAAATGATAGAAATAGAAAGAAAATTTTTGGTCACTTCGGATGCATTCAAGGAAGAAGCTTTTACCCATAATCGAATAAAACAAGGCTATCTAAGTTCCGTTCCCGAAAGAACCGTTAGAGTACGTATAAAAGGGAATAAAGGTTTTTTGACTATAAAAGGAATCTCAAATCAATCTGGTCTGTCCCGTTTTGAATGGGAAAAAGAAATTCCTGCTGATGAGGCTGAAAAACTATTACTTTTATGTGAAACAGGTGTAATTGACAAAACCCGATTTGAAGTCAAAACGGGCAATCATATTATTGAAATTGATGAGTTTTATGGTGAAAACGAAGGGTTGATTATGGCCGAAATCGAGTTGCAAAATGAAACAGATTCTTTCGAAAAACCAATTTGGTTGGGTGAAGAAGTTACTAATGACAAAAGATATTACAATGCTTATTTGAGTAACAATCCGTTTAAAAATTGGTGATTATTTCCGTAATTCTTCAATTTTGACAATTACTGCCCCACTGTTTTTGTTGGAAGTAATATCCATAAAGGCTTTTTTGCTTAAATCTATTTCTCTTCCTCTGGCAAAGGGACCTCTGTCTATTACTTCAACAATCACTGATTTTCCATTGGCTTCATTAGTGATTCTAAGTATGGTTCCAAAAGGGAGTTTTCTGTGTGCAGCCGTTAGTTTTGAATTGTTAAATCTCTTTCCGCTAGCTGTTTTTTTTCCATTAAATTTATCGTGATAATAAGAGGCATGTGCATTTTTTTTGAAGAATACAAACTTTCCAGTTTCTACGATTACAGTGTCTGGGGTAATCTCAACTTTTTCTATTTCTTGTTCCGCAACTTTAGGGGTCTTTTTTACGGTGTCTTTAATAGTAAATTTTTTGCTGTTTATAATAGAACTTTGACTGCTTACTAAACCAATATTGGCCAGTAAAAAGAGTAGTGTAATTAATTTTTTCATTGGTAGTTTATTAGGTGAAACTTGGAGCTGTAAAAAAATTATTGGTAAAAAAAAGTCCTTTTCAGGACTTTTATAAATTGTTTAAAACCACAACGACCAAGGAATTCTACTTAAAACAAGGACCAATCCTAGTCCGTAAAATATTGAGAAGGTTTTAAATTTTGATTCACTTGTTGATAATTTTTTATGTTTTGACCAACCAACGGTAATTAAAGCTATCGCAATTAAATTAACTAATGGATGCTCCAAAGATGTCAACCGCAATGCTTTATCTGACATTTGTCCAAAAGAATCCAATCCGAGAGGAGAAACAAAATACAAAATCAAGCCTACTAGAAGTTGAATATGAATCGCTATTAAAGCAAATAATGCAATTTTTCTGTCTTTGGCGGTAAATTCTTTTTTTGAAGACAATCCAATAATAGCATTGACCACAGCGATTACAAGAACTAACAGCGCAATATAAGCCCAGCCAGAGTGAAATTTTTGAATAAAATTGTACATAAATAAGTTTTTAATTTGAACAAATATAAACAAAAATGTCATAAAAAAACCCCAACTCTTAAAAAGAGAATGGGGTTTCATTACAAAATTTTGTCTTTTTAGAAATTGTAACGCATGCTAAAGTTCCATGTTCTTCCAAAACCAAAGAATACTTGGTTAGCATCTGCTACACCATTGTAAGTTCTTCCTGTTGAAGAATAAGTTCCTTTTGACGGATCATTTGGAACTATATTATCATCTGCAAAAATGTTAGTTTTAGACTCAGCAATATAGACTTTGTCCATTACGTTATTTACATTCAATCTCAAGAAAACTGTTTTGTCTTTGTCCTTTCCAACAAACATTGTATACGAAAATCCTGCGTCCAAAAGACCATAAGCAGGTATTTCTAATGAACCTTTATTATCTGGAGAAGTAAAATTTATTGGAGATATTGATGCATATACATTATCATTATAATTATAATTAGCATCAATTTCAACACCTCTTAACACTTGGTAAGTTGCACCTAAAGAAGCAGTTAATTGTGCTGCATCACCTACTTTAACACCATCTAGATACAAAGTTGTTGGTTTTCCACCACCTATTGGTTCATTTTGGGCATTGAATCTTTCACTCAAAACATTTCCTTTGTATTCCCAATCTCCCATTGAGAACATTGCATTAATTCTTAATTTATCTGATATTTTTGAATTTCCTTCAAATTCAAAACCAGTGTGTACTTCTTTAATACCTGCAAAATCGTAATATCCTCCTGGATTATCTGCTGCATTGTCGTTATTTCTTTGAAATCTGTCTGCCCATGAAGTATAGTATAAATTTACATTTGCATTAAAATATCTAGATCTGAAACCATATCCACCCTCAACACCAGTAATTTTTTCATTTACTAACAAAGGATTTACTATTGATGCATTATTTGGATATACAACATTAAAGAAAGGTTGCTTAGAATAATAACCCGCATTTACATACGCATTATGTTGCTCTGTAAAGTTATAATTTGCCCCTCCTTTTACATTTCCACCTAATACATTTTCAAAATCTGTATCAGCTAGTGCTGTACCGGCTGGATATTTAAAATAATCTACTCTTTTAAATCCTTGTTGAGAAACAGCCCCTTGTACAAATGCTGTTAAATTATCTTGAGAATATTCTAATTGTGTAAATACACCATACCAGTTTACATCTCCATCATTGTAGTAATTTATTTTCTCTACACTTGAAATACTTTGAAAAGGATTCCATGTTGGACTTACTGGATAAGTACCTGTAAGTGTTCTATTAGGATTGTTTACGTCAAAAGTATCTACATACACATCGCCACCCAAAAGTGTATTCACGTTTTGATAGTGCATTCCTGTATATGTTCTTAAATCTAAACCTATATCAAAAGTAAGGTTTTTACTAAATTTTTTATTTAAGTCAATAACACCTCCATACCAGTCGTGAGAATTGAATGACGAAATTCTTGATATACCAGAAGTAGAAGGAGATGAACCTGCAGGAGCTGTAGGTGGAACTTTTGTAGCTCCATTATAAGCACTATTTTCATACAACCCAGTTGTTCCAGTAGTAGTTCTTGTTATAGCAACTCCGTTTATCATAACAGTTTGACCAGAATTGTACGCTTGAATTTTATCAAAATCCACTAGACCGTCTGCAGTTCTAAAATCGTTAGATAAAAAATTAGCTCCTCTAATTCCACCTGTTCCGTTAGATCCTCCACCACGTCCCCAAGAACCGTAAAGTACTGTAGAAAGTTTGGTCGTTTCATTTATATTATAATCCCAGTTAATAGATGCAATTGGCTTATGGTAAAAGTTTCTCCTCATGTTGAACTCTTCTCCATTCAAATAACCCCAATCAGAATTGTATCTTGTTGCTGGATTTCCATTAGACCCATATTTTAAATATGTAGCAATAGTAGGAGATGCAGATCTCTGGTTATGCCATTGTGGTGCTCCTGTAATAGAAAACTGAAAATTATGTTTATTGTCTTTAGTGTCATATCCCATTCCAATGTAATAATTGCTTTCTCTGAACTCAGTTCCATCTACATATCCATCTCCTCGAGTTTGACCAAATAATACAGAAGTAGAAAATCCATTTTCCATTCTACCAGTAGAATAGGTAGCCAAATATTTGAAATAATTTGCGTTACCAAAAGTAGTAGCTACTGACCCTCCTTCATCCTTTTCGGAAGACTTGGTCATAATATTAATAGTTCCACCAACTGATGCAATCGCTAGTTTTGATGAACCCAACCCTCTTTGCACTTGCATAGCTGTAGTTACATCAGATAAACCTGCCCAGTTACTCCAAAAAACGGCTCCGTTTTCCATATCGTTAATTGGAACCCCATTGACCATAACCGCAACGTTAGTTTGACTAAATCCACGAATATTGATTCTTGAATCACCATACCCACCGCCACCTTTGGTAGCATAAACAGATGGAGTAGTTTTCAAAATTTCAGGAAATTCTAATGTTCCTAATTTTTCTTGTATTTCAGCTGCTTTTATAGTAGATACCGCTACTGGTGTTTTTCTGTCTTTCGCAATATCAACTACACCAGAGGTTATAACTATTTCGTCTAATTCATTCGAATTTCCTTTTAAAACAATAGCACCCAAATCTGTTGTAGCACCATCTGCAACTGTAAATGAAACTGTTTTCGAGTCAAAACCTAAATAAGTAATAACCAATTGTCCAGTTTTAACCGAAGTATTAATTGTAAACTTACCATTATAATCTGTCAAAGTTCCATCAGATGTTCCTTTGATCGAGATATTTGCGCCTGGTAAAAAACCTTCACCATCAGTAATAACTCCTGTAATTTTTCCTTGAGAAAATACAGTCGAAACTACTAAAAACAGTAATCCTGAGAGTAACCAATTTTTCATTTTCTTCATTGTTGTTAGTTTGATTATTTTTGGCAAAATTATAACATTTGATTTGATTTATGTTAAGAAAGTTTTAAGAAATTGGTCTTTTTTTTTACAAAAAAATAAAAAAAAACATATTATAATTTGAAGGTTAATATTTTATCAAATTATCTAATTTTTTTCTTGATTTATGTGAATTTCACATCATTAGCTGACCTAGAAACTACTTCTTTTTTCTTTTCTCAAACATTTTTCAATATCTATAAAGTAAAAAAGCCTTGAATTTTTAAAAATCAAGGCTTTTTTGGGAAATTCAATTTTAAGAATATAATTATTTGTTCTCTAAAAAATAATTTAGTAAAAATTGAGTAGAACTATCGTGGTTTTTAACTTGTTTAGTATGAATTTCATCTAGTATCGAATTGGCCAATTGCTTACCAAGTTCAACTCCCCATTGATCAAAACTAAAGATATTCCAAATAATTCCTTGCACAAATATTTTGTGCTCGTACATCGCAATTAAGGAACCTAATGATTTTGGCGTTAGTTTTTGAATCAATATTGTATTAGTTGGTTTGTTTCCTGCAAATACTTTAAATGGCAAAAGAACACTTGCTTTGTCAGCACTTAATCCTTGTTTGTCAAATTCAGCTTGCACTTGTTCTTGGGATTTACCATTCATCAAAGCTTCCGTTTGTGCAAAAAAGTTAGACATTAATTTATCATGATGATCTTCATCTCCATATAATGGTTTTACAAATCCAATGAAATCTGAAGGAATCAATTTGGTTCCTTGATGAATCAATTGAAAAAAGGCGTGTTGCGCATTGGTTCCCGGTTCGCCCCAAATAATGGTTCCCGTTTCATAATTTACTGGTTTCCCATCACGTCCCACACTTTTACCATTACTTTCCATAGTTCCTTGCTGTAAATAAGGAGCCAGTTTTTGCAGATATTGTGTATATGGAATTAATGCTTCACTTTCGGCACCAAAGAAATTATTATACCAAACGCTCAATAAAGCAAGGGTTACGGGAATATTTTGGTCG
The DNA here is from genome assembly GCF_025947305.1 of Flavobacterium sp. N3904. Classification (NCBI taxonomy): domain Bacteria; kingdom Pseudomonadati; phylum Bacteroidota; class Flavobacteriia; order Flavobacteriales; family Flavobacteriaceae; genus Flavobacterium; species Flavobacterium sp. N3904. The sequence continues at coordinate 1,358,118 of NZ_CP110009.1, read as the reverse complement.
AAATCTGATGTTTTAAAGTGCTCATCCATTTCATTGGCACCACTTAATAAATCATTGAAATTATCAAAACCCACAGCCAAACTAATTGAAAGTCCTACTGCGCTCCATAACGAAAAACGTCCCCCAACCCAATCCCACATTGGAAATACATTATCTGGATTAATTCCAAACTCAGTCACTTTTTCAATATTGGTCGAAACCGCCACAAAATGTTTAGCCACATCTTCCTGACTTGCCGATTTTAAAAACCAAGCTTTAATCGTTTCTGAATTCGTTAAAGTTTCTTGAGTCGTAAATGTTTTAGAAACAATTACAAATAAGGTTGTTTCAGGATTTAATTTTTTTATGATTTCTTGTACATGATCTCCTTCAACATTCGATGCAAAATGTACATTTAAATGATTTTTATAATATTGTAAAGCTTCAACGGCCATAACAGGTCCCAAATCAGAACCTCCAATACCTATATTAACAATATCAGTAAATGGTTTTCCGGTATATCCTGTTCTTTGTCCTGAAGTTATTTCGTTTGTAAACGATTTTACTTTATTTTTTACGGCATATACCTCCGGCATTACATTAACACCATCAACATTAATAACAGCTGATGACGGTGCACGCAAAGCGGTATGCAAAACGGCACGATTTTCTGTCTGATTGATAATGGCTCCTCCAAAATAATCGGAGATTGCATTTTTCAATCCTGTTTCGTTTGCCAATTCAAGCAACAAATCAATAGTTTCCTGAGTAATTCTGTTTTTAGAGTAATCAACCAAAAAATCATTCCATTTCAAATGGAACTTTTCAGTTCTTGAAGTATCAGCTTTAAACATTGCTGTCATAGAAGCCTTTTGCATTTCAGTATAATGTGCTTGTAATTTTTTCCAAGCAGGTGTTTCGGTTGGGTTTATTGTGTTTAAAGCCATTTTCATTCTAGTTTTTTATAATTGTGCAAATTTACTGAAATAAGTTTGATTGGACTAAAATCAGTACGTTATATAACAATTAAAAATAAAATTTCGAGAAAAAATTAACTAAGTTTAAATAAGCTTAAAAAATAATGCCCTTACAAATTAGAAACGCTATCCAATTCAAATTTCAAAGGCTCTATTTTCTTCAAAAAGCGTTCTTTATTTTTGGCATTCATAGGCTCACCACTTGGTAATTTCAATCGAAGTGCATCAACCTGAACTCCGTTTTTCCAGAAGCGATAACATACGTGAGGCCCTGTCGCTAGTCCTGTACTTCCAACTAATCCTATAGTTTGTCCTTGAGTAACATGTTGTCCGCGTCTCACTAATATTCGAGACATGTGCAAATATTGAGTAGAATAGGTGCTGTTGTGTTTTACTTTTACAAAATTTCCATTACCGGCTGTATATCCAGTTTGTTCTACTATTCCAGCAGCTGTAGTAGAAATTGGTGTGCCCGTTGGTGCCGCATAATCGGTTCCTTTGTGGGCTTTCCAGATTTGTTGCACAGGATGAAAACGATTCATAGTAAAATGAGAGGTAATACGACTGAATTTAATTGGCGTTTTAAGAAAGAAATTCTTGAGAGTTTTTCCGTCTTCATCATAATAATCCATTTTTCCTGAACCAGGATTTTGTTCAAATGGAAAAGCATAAATAATTTTTCCTTTGTATTCAAAAAAAGCAGCTTCCAGACTATCTACTCCATCATATATAGAATCATTAATATATCTTTCGGTAAAAGTCAACCCAAATCGGTCTCCTTTTTTAACTTTAAAGAAATCGACTGACCACGCAAAAATCTTTGAAATTCTAGTGGCCAAAGCTCCTTCAACATTTGCCGCTTCTAACGTTTCTGATAAAGATCCTTTCAAAACTCCGCCAATTGTACGTCGTTTTAGCGTTAAAGGTTTTGTTTTTTTATAGGCTTTAGCAATCGAATCGCGCAAATCGACCACATAATAATTTAATGCATCGGGTTGGTAAATAAAAAAATCCAGAGTGTTGGTTTTATTCTTAGATCTAAGAAGTGTATAATGTTTGTTGATTCGAATAGTACGCACATCAAAAGTATCTTTTACCTGTGCCACGATATCAAACACTTTTTTGTCGCCAATATTTTGATTTTGCAGTATACTACCAAATGTATCGCCCGACTTTACTGAATCTTGAACGACATTAAAATCAGAAAATTTAAAACCAAAATCACTCTTTTTGGACTTTGGAATTACTTGATTTTCTGTTATTTCCTCATTTCTATTACAGGAAATTACGGAAAAAAGTACTGCTAAAATTACTATTATTTGTTTCAAGCTTCGATCTTTTATCTTTATTTTTCTATTCCCCAATTGGCCAATTCTTCTTCACTCCACAATTCCGGAAAGAAAATCCTTCTTTGGTATCTTGGATGCATGTATTTTTTCCAGTCACTTCCACCAGTAGCTTCACCGTCGCCTTTACCATTATCAATATATTTTCTAGCAGCATTGAGATGTCCCATTACCCAAGTAACGTTTACGGTATGATCGTAATGACGCATGGCTTTTACCAATTCTGGGTTTTCTCTATCTGAATCTGGCAATTGTTTGAATTTTTGCCAAAGGTTTATGGTATTATATTCCTTCATCTGAGTGATAAAAGCCGCTTTGTATTTGCGTTCAAACTCCAATAACAAATAAGACTTCTCTCCAGTTTGATGATCTTTTCCAGCTGCCTGCCAATACATGTGATCCAAAGCATGCTCATAAGGTGTATTTCTGTCAATAGTCGTGCGAAAACGGTAATCGATAAGATTGATTAAATCGGTTGAGGCGATTTCTATCATTCTGTATTGTGCACTTTGAAAACCACTGGCAGGAGTTAGTGTGTTTCTAAATTTCATGTACTGCTCCACTTCCATACCATCTCCCATAATATCAAAAGATGTCGTAAGCATATCAAAATAACGGCTTATTCGCATTAACCTTTCGGTAAAAAAACCAGTTGTTAATTTTTCTGCATAAGAGATTTGGTGCATTTCCCAAAGTATCATTTTGAAAAGTAATTCATTGACTTGATGATACATGATAAAAACCATTTCATCAGGCAATGTTGTTCTTTGGATTTGCAGATTTAATAATGCATCAGTTTGTATATAATCCCAATACGTTATTGGTTTTGACCAAAGCAATCCTTCAAGGTGTGTGTCCGTTTTTTGATTAATTTGTTGGAATTTTTGATCAATTTCATCCAAAATTGATGCAGTAGTATCATTTATTGTCATTTTGATTTAATTTTAAACGGATTGTTTAATCCCCTATACTCTTCTAGATCAGCCTTTATAGATCCTACCAAAAGGTTCGCTTTTATACGAATTGGTATTTTATTATAGTCATCTGAAATCCATAACGTTAAACTTTCTTCTTCTTTGAAAATTCGTCCAGATTGCACCAATGGCCTAAAAATCATGGCAGAAACAACGCCAAATTTAGTTGTAATATCTTCTCTCCCTATGAATTTTAACTTAAATTTTGTAGTTTCATTGTCAAAAAACATATCTATAACGACCGATTCACCGGGTTTGATTTTATTGATATTGGGATAATTTCTTAAATAATAAAAAGAAGATAAAATATCCTGCGTGTTTTTTGGGAAATCAAATGATTTTTCGGTTTTATGCTTATAATCTTTTACCGTTATTTTATTTGTGGTTTGGTTAAAGAACCCTTCCTGATTTTTGGTATAACCCCCTTCATCAATTTTTCGAACAAATTTATACGGATTTCGTGTATCCTTATCAATATAACTTTCGTAAACGTCTTCAACTTTAAAAAAGAATTTGGTCATACCTGTAGAAAAACCTTTACCTATTACATGGTAAACAGATTGATTGTTAAGAGTTGCCTCTTTTACTTCAATGGTGGCATAACCTGCGTTTAAAATTCCATAATGCACTCTAAATTTCAGGAATTCACCAACAGAGTATGCTTCTTCTTTTTGTGTTTCGAAACCCATAATCAGAACCAATAACAGTAATATCGGGATTTTTTTCATTGGATTCGATACATTAAATTTAAAATGACCTCAAATGTATAAAACAAAAAAACTCAGTCAAACTAATGACTGAGTTTTTATGCTATTAACTAACCAAAAAACTATAAATTATGAAAATTTATATGAAACTAAGAAGGAAACCACCCCTTCCTGATTTGCGAGTGCAAAGGTATTGTATAAATCAAGGTTTTCTTAGCGAAAAGTCGAGTTTAACACAACATTTGCAATTTTAAGGGTTAATTAACTATTATTTTTTTTGATAATGCAATAAAAATAAAATTTTACAGCGTTCCTCGTAATTGCTGTTCGCGTTCTATTGATTCAAAAAGCGCCTTAAAGTTCCCTGCACCAAATCCTTTTGCCCCCATTCTTTGAATAATTTCAAAAAATAAAGTAGGACGATCTTGAACAGGTTTGGTGAAAATTTGCAATAAATAACCATCTTCGTCGGCATCAACCATAATGGCCAGTTTTTCGATTTCGGCCAAATCCTCTTTCATCATTTCCATGTGCACTCCCAATCGTTCTGGAATAGCCTGATAGTAAGTATGGGGTGGGGCTGATAAAAACTCAACTCCTCTTGCTTTTAATTGTGAAACTGTTTTTATAATATCGTCGGTAGCGATGGCAATGTGCTGAATTCCTGGCCCTCCATAAAAATCCAAGTACTCTTCGATCTGAGATTTTTTCTTTCCTTCGGCGGGTTCGTTGATAGGAAATTTGATTCTTCCGTTTCCGTTTGACATCACTTTACTCATCAAAGCCGAATATTCGGTGTTAATCTGTTTGTCATCAAAAGAAAGGAAATTGACAAACCCCATAACATCTTCATAGAATTTTACCCAAGTATTCATTTCGTTCCAACCCACATTTCCTACCATGTGGTCGATGTATTTTAGGCCAGTTGGCTCCGGATTGTAATCCGATTTCCATTCCTTGTAGCCTGGCAAGAAAACACCGTTGTAATTTTTTCGTTCCACAAAAATGTGAACAGTTTCTCCATACGTATAGATTCCAGAACGAACTACTTCTCCAAATTCATCTTGTTCTACTGTTGGTTCCATAAAGGAACGGGCACCACGCTTCATAGTTTCTTCGTAAGCACTTCTAGCATCTTCAACCCAAAGAGCGGCAACTTTCACTCCGTCTCCATGTTTTTTTAAATGGTCATGTAGTGGCGAATCCTGCGTTAAGGGAGTAGTCAAAACGATTCGAATTTTGTCTTGTTTCAACACATAAGACGTTTTGTCTTTTACTCCAGTTTCCAGTCCGGCATACGCTAATGATTGATAACCAAAAGCGGTTTTATAATAATGTGCCGATTGTTTTGCGTTGCCTACGTAGAATTCGACATAATCGGTTCCTAAAAGCGGAAGGAAATCTTGCGCTCCTTCGAATATTTTTTCTAATCCGTATTCTACTGATTTTACTTCTTTTGCCATTGTGTTTATTTTTTATGATCCGGATTTTTTGTGATTTCCGAAAATGTTGTTGATTGTTATAAAGCCCTAGCCCTGATGGAAACGGCATCCTTTTTCTTTTTCCTTTAAAAAGAAAAAGATACAGTGTACAGCAGGAAAAAGCTCCTAATTAGTCTACCCAAGATTTATAATACTGTCCATCATCTATTCCCATAGCTTCCTCTGTTACCATAAGCGGTCGGAAGGTGTCGACCATTACAGCCAATTCCAGCGTTTCTTTGTGTCCGATACTGCGTTCCATAGCGCCTGGGGCGGGACCGTGTGGAATTCCTTTTGGGTGCAAAGTAATATGTCCTTGCTCAATATTATTACGACTCATGAAATCGCCATCTACATAATACAGCACTTCGTCGCTGTCGATATTGCTGTGATTGTAAGGTGCCGGAATCGCTTTTGGATGGTAATCGTACAATCTTGGAACGAAAGAACACACTACAAAAGTGCTGGTTTCGAAGGTTTGGTGAATAGGCGGTGGCAAATGCACACGACCTGTAATAGGTTCAAAATTGTGAATACTGAAGCCGTACGGGAAATTGTAACCATCCCAACCCACAATATCAAAAGGATGCGTAGCGTAAACCACTTCATGCATCATGCCTTCTTTTTTCATTTTGATGACAAAATCTCCTTTTTCATCGTGCGATTCCAATTCATTTGGAAGGATAAAATCACGTTCGCAAAATGGTGAATGTTCCAAGTGTTGTCCTGAGTCGTTTTTATATCTTTTTGGAGTATAAAAAGGAGCATAAGACTCTACATAAAACAAGCGATTTTCTTCGGTTTCAAACTCGATTTGATAAATAATACCACGTGGAATAATCAAATAATCACCATATTCGAAGGGGATATTCCCCAACATGGTACGCAGTTTTCCTTTGCCTTTATGAATGAAAATCATCTCATCTGCATCGGCATTTTTATAAAAATAAGTGGTTAATGATTTTCTGGGTGCTGCCAACCCTATGATGCAGTCTCTATTGACCAACATTGCTTTACGACTGTCCAAAAAATCATCTTCAGGTTTCAATTCAAAACCTTTTAACAACAATGATTTTATGTTTTTTCCGATCGCTATTTTGGGTTCGACAGAATAGGATTTAAGTATTTCTTTGACTTGTGTTGGTCTGTGAATGTGATACGACAAGGAAGAATGCCCATGAAAACCCTCCGTTCCAAAAAGTTGTTCGTAGTATAAACCTCCTTCTGGATTTGCGAATTGGGTATGTCTTTTAGGAGGAATGTTTCCTAGTTTATGATATATTGGCATGTTTTTTTGTTTTAAAGTTAAAAGTCTAAAGTCATCATTTTTTACAAAACGCAACTTTTTTTAATTAAATCAAAAAAAATATACTCACTCAGGATTTCTCTTGATTAAGAATTGAAGATACTCTAATAAACCTGTCCAATTTGTTTTCATTATTACAAATGTCGTAATTTTTATTTAAAAAAATACAACTTAGAATAAAAAACCAATAGTAAACCAAAGGTAAGAGTCTGAAGTTTCGGGAGACCAGGAATATTTGACTTCTACTGGACCAATTATTGTTTCTAGTCCGTATCCAAAAGCATATCCTGAGTATTTTGGCAATGCTATCCAGTTTAAGGAATCATAGAGATTGTCTTCTAGATTGGCATAATTTGCCGAAAAATTGATGTGGTTTTTTTTGAAAATTTCGTAGTCTAAAGTAATTCCTGATTCCAAATAACTATTTGCCGCAAGACTTAGAAAATTATAGCCATAAAAATATTTGAAATTGTTGGTTGTGTAAAAACCATAACCGCCTAAAACAAAATCAAAATAAGGGATGCTTTTATTCCCAATTGAAGTTCCAGCTTCGGCCTGAAGTTTAATGGTTGTTTTATTGAAAATTGTTTTTGCAATACCCACCTCAGCACTTAACATAGAAAACGGTTCGAAATCTTTGGTCCCTCCAGAAAACATATAAAATTGTGGATTTCCAGAAAAAAACCACCCGCTTTTTGGAAAATATTTATTGTCGTACGAATCGTATTTTATATACCCAAAAACGCTAGAATAAGTACTATTGGTAATTGTAGAATTTAAATCCAATGTTTCAGAAGAAATATTTAGGTATTCGAATTCTGCTCCAACTCCGATAAGAAATTTTTGGGCAAATATCGATTGGATATAAACTTGATTCGACAAATCGGAATAATCAATGTTTATAGAATTTACATCTTGGCTACTGAAAGTAAAAACTTCCTTTGGAATATTTTTGTTGAATTGATTCAATTGCGACCTAAAACCATAACTCAACTGAAATCCATTATCAATATAATAATCAAAATTATACCTTACATTGTCTCCTAAAGCTAAATCCAAGGATAGAAAATCATTCTTAATAAACGTTTTTTTATTGGTTAAATTAACCAAAACAGCACTCTTGTACAAGCCGTCATAATGCAATCCGAATTTTAGATTTGTCTTCACAGAACTTTCCGTCAAGTTAAGCACCAAATCATCATATGCGCCGTTTTTATCAAAATAATAACTTACGGCACTAAAATTTTGAGTGGCATTCAGGTTATTAATTCCCGTTTCTATGTCTTTAAAACTTATTTTGGTTCCTGGTTTAAAATTTAATTTTCCAATAATAAAATCCCTTGAATAATTTTTCAATTCATTGACTTTAATATCTACAATAGTCAAACTATCGGTTTCTACTTTTAATTTTGGTTTGTGGTAAGGATTTGATTTATCAACCAACAGATTAATTTTTTCATAGACAGAAAAAGTGGCATCTTCTCCTTTTTTTATAATTTCTGTTGCTTTATCAAAAGAAACCACTCCATAATCTTTCACATCTGGTTTAATATAAATTTCGGTTAAATTGGCATTTACCTTCATTCTCTCAATCATCTGCAAATTGGTAATCTGAAAGAAAATCCTGGAAGCACTCCTCAACTCATCTTTATTCAACAAGCCATTTTGAACATCAACTCCTATAATAATATCAGCTCCCAATTTACGAACTTCTTCTATAGGATAATTATTGACTACTCCTCCATCTACAATTAGGTTTCCATCTATAACTACGGGAGAAAATACAGACGGCAATGAAGAACTTCCTGCAATAGCCTGAGCCAAAATTCCTTTGTCAAAAACTACCTGTTCGCCGAGTGCAATATTGGTTCCCATGCACAAAAAAGGAATGGGCAACTCTTTGAAATCCCGAACATGTCGTACGGGCAATGTCAACCTGCTTAATAAATTAAAATTATACATTCCTTTGGACAAAGCCTCGGGTGTCCCAATTTTAAATTTATTGAACGGAAGGATCAAAGCATACAATTCATCGTTTCGCTTTTCATAAAAATTCTTGGAAGATCTGGGAATAAAATCATTAATAACATTACTGAAATTAGTTATTCCAATAATAGAATCTATTTGTTTGGCATTGTATCCCATAGCGTAAAGACCACCAATAACAGCACCCATACTTGTTCCTCCTATGTAATCTATCTTTATACCAGCCTCTTCCAGTACTTTTAAAACCCCAATATGGGCAAACCCTTTGGCACCTCCGCCACTTAGCACAAGGCCTATTTTGGCTTTTTTTGGTGTTTCTTGAGAAAATACATTCAAACAAGAAAAAAACAAAAACATAAAAAGTGTTATTCTATACATAAACTGCCTATTATTTTGCTTTCTATTTTCTAAATCGTTTTAGAAAAAGTTACTCTAATGTTTTGTAAAAGTCGGTAATTTTTTTGGCTTTTGATATACCTATAACGTCCGAAATTTCTTTTTCTGTAGCCAACTTTAATCTTTTAACACTTTTGAAATGTTGAATTAAAGTTAGCATCGTTTTCTCTCCTATTCCAGGGATACTTTCTATAGAAGAATTTAGTGCTGCTTTACTTCTTTTGTCCCTGTGGAAAGTGATTCCAAAACGATGTGCCTCATTCCTTAACTGTTGAATGACCTTTAAGGTTTCCGATTTTTTATCAAGATATAAAGGAATAGAATCTCCAGGATAGAACAATTCTTCCAGTCTTTTGGCAATGCCAATAATGGCTATTTTACCTCTTAGTTCTAGAGCATCAATGCTTTTTAATGCCGATGACAATTGTCCTTTACCCCCATCAATAATAATTAAATTGGGTAGTGGTTCGTTTTCGTCCAGTAATCTCTTGTAACGGCGATAGACTATTTCTTCCATTGAGGCAAAATCGTCCGGACCAACCACTGTTTTTATATTAAAATGCCTGTAATCTTTTTTGCTTGGTTTTCCGTCTTTAAACACAACGCACGCAGCAACAGGGTTGGTTCCCTGAATGTTAGAATTATCAAAACATTCTATATGTCTGGGCTCTACCGGCAAACGCAAATCGCTTTTCATTTGTGCCATTATTCTATTAGTGTGACGGTCTGGGTCTACAATTTGCAATTGTTTGAGTTGTTCTATTCTGTAAAACTTAGCATTGCGAATTGATAAGTCCAGTATTTGTTTTTTGTCACCTAGTTGTGGCACCGTTATTTTTATCTGTTCGCCCAAATCGACTTCAAACGGGACAATCACTTCCTTAGACAATAACTGAAAACGCTCCCGCAATTCTATTATAGCCAATTCCAATAATTCCTCGTCGGTTTCTTCGAGCTTCTTCTTGATTTCCATGGTGTGCGACCGAATGATGGAACCGTGTGATATTTGCAAAAAATTGACAAACGCTGCACTTTCATCCGAAACAATAGAGAAAACATCAATATTGGTGATCTTCGGATTTACAATCGTAGAACGCGATTGGTAATTCTCCAGCACTTCAATTTTTTCTTTTATTTTTTGAGCTTCTTCAAAATGCATGTCTTGAGCCAAACTAGTCATTAGACGTTTAAAATCTTTCATGCTTTCCTTGAAATTTCCTTTTAGAATTTCCCGAATGGCATCAACTTGTTTTTGGTAATTTTCTAAGGATTCCAAACCTTCACAAGGGCCTTTGCAATTGCCGATATGATATTCCAGACACACTTTGAATTTCCCGCTATCAATGTTACTTTTAGTTAAATCATAATTACAAGTTCGCAGTGGATACAACTCTTTTATCAATTCCAAAATAGTGTTCACAGTCTTAAAACTCGTGTACGGCCCAAAATATTCCGAACCATCCTTAACCATTCTTCGGGTGGGAAATATTCGTGAAAAAGGTTCTTTTTTAATGCAAATCCATGGGTAACTTTTATCATCCCGCAACAAAACATTGTACCGCGGCATAAGTGTTTTTATGAGATTGTTTTCCAATAAAAGTGCATCGGTTTCTGTGGGAACAACAATGTGTTTTATGGTTACAATTTTCTTGACCAGTACATTGGTTTTGGCAGTATCATGGATTTTATTAAAATAAGAAGAAACTCTTTTTTTAAGATTCTTGGCTTTTCCTACATACAAAATCTTTCCTTCCTTGTCGTAATATTGGTATACGCCAGGACCGTCGGGTAGGGTTTGTATTTGAAGAGCTAAAGTTGGGTTGGTCATTTTTTTAAAAGATTCTCATACTTATGGAGTTATCGAAAAAAAATCCATAAAACTCATTTTTCCAAATTTACAAATAACATCAACGCAAACCAAAATCAATTCTTTATTGCCAAATAAATAATTTCTATATTTAGATTTTATTTTAAAACATGAAAAACTCAAACCCATTAGTGATTTTTGGCGAAAGCGTTTTGCCAGGAGAAAGTAAAACCATTCAACTGGAAATTGCCCGATTACATAGCACTACCAAACTCACTATACCAATTATTGTACGCCGTTCAAAAATTGAAGGACCGGTAGTCCTCTTTTCGGGAGGAATTCATGGAGATGAGTTTAATGGTATCGAAATCGTAAGACAACTCATTACAAAAAAAATAAACAAACCCAAAAAAGGAACCATTATTTGTGTACCGGTCATCAATATTTACGGATTTATCAACAGATCAAGAGATTTTCCGGACGGAAGAGATTTGAATCGGGTATTTCCCGGAAGCAAAAAAGGGTCATTGGCCAGTCGTTTTGCCTACAATATTATCACCGAAATAATGCCTCTAGTCGATTATGCGGTTGATTTTCATGCAGGTGGAGCTAGCCGATTTAATGCACCGCAAATCAGGCTGACACCAAATAATCCCGAGGTAAAAATACTAGCCGATGCTTTTAACGCTCCTTTTACACTCTTCTCAAAAAATATTGTGGGGTCCTTTAGAAATTCAAGTGAAAAACTAAATGTAAAAATGTTGTTATTTGAAGGCGGAAAATCGTTAGACATCAATCATCAGGTGGCACAGGAAGGCATAAATGGTGTCAAACGGCTGCTACACTATTTAGACATGTTAGACTCGAAACACGAAGTTCCAATTTGTAAAAAAACAACGATTTATATCGAAAAATCGGGTTGGTTGCGAGCCAAATGTTCAGGTTTATTAAACGATAATAATTTGGTGGGTCAATTTGTAAAAAAAGGAACCGTGTTAGGCATGATTACCGATCCATTCGGGAAATTTGAACGAAAAATAAAAGCTCCAAACGATGGATATGTCATCAATGCCAACCACTCTCCTATTGTTTATCAGGGAGATGCGATTTATCATCTTTCAAATACTGCCGAAGATATAGAAGAATTAATTTTATAATGCGTTTCAATTCGTCGAAAATTAAAACCTAACAATTATCATATTTTCTATCCTTCAATACCCTTATTTTTGAGTAAAATAAGAGATTATGTTGTATTGGAAAAAATTATCCCAAAAAGAAAGACAAGCCCGCATCGAAAAAGCATTGAATGAAAATGTAAATTTTTCTTTGGACACTTCGTTAGGATACCCTGCCTCTAAACTGGACAACCGGGTTTATAATGAGGAAGCCTCTTTCCTAGCAGATGCACCCACATTAAAAACCTATGTGGCCAACCCCAACCATATTGGCTGCCACACATTGGGCACTTCCGAAAAAGCGTTCAAGGGAACTCAGGAAATGGAACGCGAAGTTCTGGATGTTCTTGCTGTAGATATTTTTAAAGCCGAGCCCAAATCCTATGACGGATATATTTCGCCGGGAGGCACTGAGGCCAACATTCAGGCCATTTGGATGTATCGCAATTATTTTGGTTATAAATTGGGAGCAAACCCTTCCGAAATTGCCATTCTTGCATCTGAAGACACGCATTATTCCATTCCAAAAGCCGCAAATTTACTGATGTTGGATTGGTTGAAAATTCCGGTTGATTTCAAAACCAGAGAAATTGACACTTTTCAATTGGAAAATAGTATCATCAAAGCCAAAGAGAAAGGAAAAAAATATTTCATCGTGATATCCAACATGGGAACAACTATGTTTGGCGCCATAGACGACCCTAATGACTATATCCAACTTTTGGAAAAACATAATTTAGTGTACAAAATACATGTTGATGGTGCTTACGGAGGTTTTATTTATCCGTTTAGCAACAAAGAATGTGATCTTAATTTTGAAAATCCAAAAATCAGTTCCATAACCATAGATGCTCACAAAATGTTGCAGGCTCCTTATGGTACCGGTGTTTTTTTGTGTCGAAAAGGACTAATTGAAAACGTATTGACCAAAGAAGCAGAATATGTAGAAGGCATGGATTTGACGCTTTGTGGAAGCCGTTCTGGATCGAATGCTGTGGCAGTCTGGATGATTTTGTTTACCTATGGCCCTTTTGGATGGTGCGAAAAAGTACGCATTTTACAAATGAGAACACAATGGCTCTGTGATCAATTGGACGAATTGAAAGTTGCTTATTTCAGAGAACCGTTTATGAATATTGTGACCATTCAGGCGCAATTTATCGAAGAATCCTTGGTCAAAAAATTTGATTTGGTTCCCCAAAAACACAATGGTGATAATTTATGGTATAAAATTGTGATCATGGATCATGTAGAAGTAGATCATTTGAGTACTTTTATAACCGATCTAAAAGAGTCACTTTATGTTGAAAAAAGCATTACGAGCTAAGTATAAAGCATTACGAAACGAACTTTCCGAAATTGAAATTGAGGAAAAGAGCTTGGCTATTGCCAATCAAGTACTGAAGCTGCCTATTTGGGAAAAAACCTACTTCCATCTTTTTTTGCCAATCGAAGAACAAAAGGAAGTCAATACCGAATTTATTCTGCACCTTCTGTCTGGAAAAGACAAGGAAATTGTGATTTCAAAAAGTAATTTTGCAACTAGAGAAATGACTCATTTCCTTTTGACTGACAATACCAAAATTAAGAAAAACGAATACAACATTCCCGAACCTGTTGATGGTCTCGAAGTTCCTGCCACAAAACTTGATGTGGTTTTTGTACCTCTTTTGTCATTTGACAAAAAGGGACATCGAGTGGGTTATGGCAAAGGATTTTATGATAAATTCTTATCACAATGCAAACCCGAAACCATTAAAATTGGTCTTTCTTTCTTTGAACCCGAAGAACAAATTCTGGACGTTTTCGAAAATGATGTTTTGCTGGATTTTTGTGCAACACCGAATGGGGTTTATCCGTTTTAATTTAGATTTACTATTTTCGCACTTATAATCTATTTATTAAGCTATGAAAATATTTAAAACTTCCAGATTCGCTGTCCAAATTATAATGCTTCTGTTTGCTGTTTCAATAACAAGTTGTGTTGTTCACACTGGAACAACAAAGACCGTTAAAACAAAACAGGTGCCACCGGGACAAGCCAAAAAAATGAATGGAGATAAAAGTGCCAAAAATTATGCTCCTGGACAAAATAAATAAAAGACAAAAGAGGTTGCGTTTTTTACACAACCTCTTTCTATTTCTGTAAAAAAGTAAATTTAATTTTTATGAAATGCTTTTTTATTGAAGACGATCAAAATCCCAACTCCTGTTGAAATAGCCATATCGGCAACATTAAAAATAGCATTAAAAAAAGTAAAATTACGTCCCCCAAAATAAGGAACCCATTCTGGCATTGGATAATCTTTTATGAAAGGGAAATAGAACATATCAACTACTTGACCATTTAGCCAAGTTCCATATGGTTTTTCAGGAAATATTGTGGCCAATTGTTGGTGACTGTCATCAAAAATCACACCGTAAAAAACAGAATCAATGATGTTTCCAACCGCACCAGCAAGTATCAATGCTATGGCTACAATAAGATAATTGGAACTTTTTTTTCTTTCAACTGCATCCCATAACCAATAACCAATTCCGGTCACGGCAACCAATCTGAAAAGAGTTAGGATTAATTTTCCGTATTCTCCAGGAATTTTGGTTCCCCAAGCCATTCCTTCATTTTCGATAAAATGAATTTGAAACCAATTGAAAACATGGATTTCATCTCCTAAAATAAAATTTGTTTTTACATATATTTTAGAAAATTGATCCACCAATAATATAATAACGATAAGAAAATATGCTTTTAATAATGACATTTTTGAGAATTTAATGGCGTAAAAGTAGTAATTTAATCAAAAAAAACGCTCCTAAAGGAGCGTTAATTATTTTTCGAAAAAAAATTTATCGTTGCAGGTTTTTGGCTTCGATACTCATTGTAGCATGAGGAACAATTTTTAATCTTTCTTTCCCGATTAATTTTCCTGTAATTCTACAAACCCCGTAGGTTTTATTTTCAACACGGAAAAGTGCGTTTTTTAAATCACGAATAAATTTTTCTTGTCGAATGGCCAATTGGGAGTTGGCTTCTTTAGACATGATTTCGCTTCCTTCTTCAAATGCTTTAAATGTGGGAGATGTATCATCTGTTCCATTGTTAAGGTCATTCATGTAGGCACTTTTTATCAAATCTAAATCAGCCTGAGCCTTTTCGATTTTGTTCTGAATGATCTCCTTAAACTCTGCCAAATCAGCGTCAGAGTATCTTGCAATTTCATCTACCATAATACTAATTTTTTGTTATTATAATTTTTGTTGTTATTCCATCGAATTCAATTTCCGTGCCATTTTCTATAATTTCCTCAAAAACAAGCACTTCCGTCAATGTTTCTGATTTAATATAGTCTTCATTGGCCTTAACTGCTGTCTCCAAAGTATCATTATTTTGCAAATGTACTTTAATTTTATCCGTTACCTCAAATCCTGTTTCTTTACGGATATTCTGAATTCTGTTGACCAATTCTCTTGCAATTCCTTCCTGTCTCAACTCGGGAGAAATTGTAATATCCAACGCAACTGTTATTCCGTTTGAATGGGCAACCAACCATCCTTCTATATCTTGCGATGATATTTCTACATCTTCTAGCGATAAAATTACACTATTTCCAGCAATAACAATAGTTAACGCTCCTTCCTTGTCAAATTGTGAGATTTGTTCTGTAGATAAATTTTGTATCTCTTTGGAAATCAATCCCATATCTTTTCCGAAGCGTGGTCCTAAGGCTTTAAAATTAGGTTTAATTTGTTTTACCAAAATACCAGATGCATCATCCAAAAGCACGATTTCTTTTACATTAACTTCTGCTTTTATCAGATCTGAAACCGCTTCAATTTCTACTCTCTGACTCTTGTCAAGTATTGGAATCATTATCTTTTGCAGTGGTTGACGTACCTTGATCATCTCCTTTTTTCTAAGAGATAAAACCAGTGACGAAATCGTCTGCGCTTTCTGCATTTTGCTCTCTAACATTTTATTAACATACTTTTCAACTGAAACTGGAAAAGTGGCCAAATGTACTGATTCAAAATCTTCTGTTTGCGTAGTTTTTGTTAAATCTCTGTAAAGTGCATCCATAAAGAAAGGTGCAATTGGTGCTCCTAACTTACTTATGGTTAGCAAACAGGTATAAAGCGTTTGGTAAGCAGCCACTTTATCTTGTGCATATTCTCCTTTCCAAAAGCGACGACGGCACAAACGAACATACCAGTTACTCAAATTTTCCTGAACAAATTCTGATATGGCACGAGCCGCTTTTGTTGGTTCATAATCGGCATAAAAACCATCCACATCTGCAATCAATGTATTCAATTCTGAAATAATCCATTGATCAATTTCGGGTCTTTCTTTTATCGGTATTTCGGCTTCTGCATATTTGAAACCGTCTATATTGGCATACAAACTAAAGAACGAATAAGTGTTATACAACGTTCCAAAGAACTTACGACGCACCTCAGCAATTCCTTCTAAATCGAATTTTAAGTTGTCCCAAGGATTCGCATTCGAAATCATATACCAACGTGTGGCATCTGGTCCGTATTCTTTTAAAGTTTCAAAAGGATCTGCTGCATTGCCCAAACGTTTTGACATTTTTTGACCGTTTTTGTCTAACACCAAACCATTAGAAACTACATTTTTGTAAGCTATTTTATCAAATACTAACGTTCCAATGGCGTGCAAAGTATAAAACCATCCTCTGGTTTGATCTACTCCTTCGGCAATAAAATCAGCTGGAAAATCTTTGTTTGCGTCTATTTTGTCTTTGTTTTCAAAAGGATAATGCCATTGTGCATAAGGCATCGCTCCTGAATCAAACCATACGTCGATCAAATCGGCCTCTCGCTTCATCGCTTTTCCAGAAGCAGAAACCAATGTAATTTCATCAACTACATTTTTATGTAAATCAATCAAATCATAATTTTCTTCAGACATGTTTCCAATCTGAAATTCCTTAAACGGATTCTCCCCTTGAACTCCTGCATGAACTGCTTTTTCGATTTCATCATATAATTCTTCCACCGAACCTATTAAGATTTCTTCTGTTCCGTCTTCGGTTCTCCAAATTGGCAATGGAATTCCCCAGAAACGAGAACGGGATAAATTCCAGTCGTTGGCATTTTTCAACCAATTCCCGAAACGTCCTTCTCCTGTTGCTTTTGGTTTCCAATTGATAGTTTCGTTCAGGTCAAACATACGGTCTCTAACCTCGGTGATTTTTATAAACCAAGAATCCAAAGGATAATATAAAATTGGCGTGTCGGTTCTCCAGCAATGTGGGTAACTGTGCACGTATTTCTCTACTTTGAATGCTTTGTTTTCTTCTTTTAATCGAATGGCAATCTCAACATCTATAGAACGTTCCGGAGCATCACCATCGGTATAATATTCGTTTTTTACATATTTTCCACCCAAATCTCCCATGTGTGAAGTAAATTTCCCTTGCAAATTTACTAAGGGAACTGGATTTTCATTTTCGTCCAATACTAACATTGGCGGCACTTCAGGTGTAGCTTCTTTAGCTACTTTGGCATCATCTGCTCCAAAAGTTGGCGCAGTGTGCACAATTCCGGTTCCATCCTCAGTTGTAACAAAATCTCCCGAAATTACCCTAAAAGCATTTTCTGGATTTTGATAAGGCAACGCGTATTGCATCAATTGCTCGTACCGAATCCCTACTAAGTCAGCTCCTTTACATTCTGCAAGGATTTGAAATGGTATTTTTTTGTCTCCTTCTTTGAAATTTTCAAAATCAGATGGCTCCGTACTTTCAAAAAATCCTTTCCCAAATTGTTTGCCAACAAGGTTTTTAGCTAAAATCACATTCGATGGACGGAATGTATACTGATTGAATGTTTTAACCAAAACATATTCTATTCGAGGACCAACGGTCAAGGCCGTGTTACTTGGCAAAGTCCAAGGTGTAGTTGTCCAGGCTAGAAAATGAATTTCGTCCAAGTCTAGTCTCTCTAACTTATAGTGCTTTAAATTATTGGAACTGATGTAATCATAAAAGGTATTGAAAACCAAAGCTTTTTGGTCTTCTAAAACTTTAAACTGCGCCACAACCGTGGTATCCGTTACATCTCTGTAACTTCCCGGTTGGTTTACTTCGTGCGAACTCAAACCAGTACCCGCTTTTGGAGAATACGGCTGAATGGTATATCCTTTGTACATCAAATCCTTATTGTAGATTTGTTTCAACAACCACCAAACCGATTCCATGTATTTGGATTTGTAGGTCACGTAAGGATCTTCCATATCAACCCAATACCCCATTTTTTCGGTAAGGTCATTCCATACATCGGTATAACGCATTACCGTTTTTTTGCACGCTTCGTTATACTCCTCTACAGTTATTTTCTTTCCAATATCTTCTTTGGTGATCCCTAATTCTTTCTCAGTACCCAATTCTACAGGCAATCCGTGAGTATCCCAACCGGCTTTACGCTTTACTTGGAATCCTTTTTGGGTTTTATATCTGCAAAAAATATCTTTAATCGCACGCGCCATTACGTGATGAATTCCAGGCAATCCATTTGCCGAAGGCGGCCCTTCAAAAAACACGTAAGGAGTATTTCCTTCCCGGGTGGTTACACTTTTTTCGAAAATGTTTTTTTCCTTCCAAAAATCCAGCACTTCTGATGCCACTGTTGGCAAGTCAAGTCCTTTGTATTCAGTAAATTTTGTGCTCATTTTATCCTTTTCTTAATCGTGGTGCGAAAGTAAGAAATTTTAAAATAAAAAGACAATGAGATAAGTAAAAGTTACAGATAGCTGTTTTTTGTTGTCTTAAGTTTTCTTTAATGCTGAAAAAATAATTGAAAAAAGGCTTAAAAAATTAATATTCAGCATTTTAAAATTAAAAACAGGTAATTATACGTGTTTTTAAATTTTAAAATATTTGTAGGTTTGAACCTCTTAATCAGGATGTTAACAAATTTTAAAGGAATGAATTTAGCTAAGATACTTGACAAACTTACCAAGAAAATAACTTCTGAAATTGCTGCGTCAAATAATGGAGTTGTAGTAAGTATCGAGCTAACAAATGTTGCGACTTTGAATGATGGCGATGAATTTTTACAAGAAAAATCTTCAATAGTTCTTTCTGTTGTAAATATTGAGGAAGATAAAACATTAAAAAATCAAAGCCTATATAAAGAATATTCCGGAAATGGCAACTCCATTGAGAAATATAAAAGACCTGCACAAAATTTGATTTTGTCTCTATTATTTACTTCTTACAATAAAAATCAGAATAAATACGCCGAAGGGCTAGACAAACTAGAATACATCATCAAATGCCTGCAAAACAATAATGTGTTTTATTATAATGACACCAATTTATTTGAACAAACTGAGGTTACCGAAAATAATGCCAAATCAATGAATAAAATCATTTTAGACTTGGTGAGTTTAAAGTCGGATCAACTCAACCAAATGTGGTCTTATTTAGGAAGTAGATACATGCCCTCTGTATTATACTCCATGCGCATGATACGCGTACAAAATGAAAACAACCTACCAACGGATCCTATCATTGACAAAGCAAAAGTTCAACTGTGGACGAATGACAAAAGTGATATAGCAGGAGAAATCGAAGCTACTTCTTTCCTGCTAGACTAAAAATAAAGGTAACATTTCAGCAATTTAAGAACCAATAAATATATAGTCATGAATATTAGCTCAATTAAAACACCTGGGGTGTACATCAATGAAATTGATGCCTTCCCGCCTTCTGTTGCCCAAGTAGCGACTGCCGTTCCAGCGTTTGTAGGCTTTACCGAAAATGCTCCTACTCCCAATATTGTCACTAGGGTATCCTCTTTTTTAGAATTTCAACAACTCTATGGAGGAGCTCCTCAACCTACGGGAATTACTGTTGATCTGGATGCTAATTCACTCCCAACTGACAATTGTACGGTTGCAGAAAGTAAATTCAAACTTTACAATAGCATGCAACTTTTTTATGCTAATGGTGGAGGAGAATGTTACATTCAATCAATTGGTTTGTATGCAGAGGCTCCTGCATTTGATGCTACTACTAAAACAAAATTCATCACAGGTGTTCAGGCTCTTGAAAAATACGATGAACCTACCTTGCTCCTGTTTCCAGATGCCGTGAATCTTGCCTTTACAGACCTTGGTGAGGTTCAAAAACAAGCGTTAATGCAGTGTCAAAAGCTAATGGATCGTTTTGTGATTATGGATGTAAAGTATGATAAAGCAAAAACTTCTATCGCAGACAATGCCGATTTTAGAGATGGTATTGGAACTAATAGTTTAAAATATGGCGCGGCTTATTATCCTTATTTGACGTGTAATTTTCCACAAGCCTTTAGATTATCTGACATCAATACGGCATTGGCTCCATCTGGTGGTTTCAAACAATTTTTTCCAAATGACACCAATCTCAAAGCAAATATTACTTCCTTTGAAAGTCTTCATACTGATGTTTCTGGTCTAAAAACAAGTAGTACAAATGCAATTACTGCCAACAAATTACTGGATTGGACTCCAACTGTAAATGCAGCAAAGTTAAATGCCAATTTAACAAAAAGCTGGAATCTCATTAAAGTATTTGCCAAGCCAAATGATTTAACAAACACAGGATTAGTTGCATATACCAATTCCGATTTGATTTCAATAGCTTTAAAACCTGTAGTCCAAAAACTAATTGATTTTAGAAAAGCTTATGAGAAACTAGCAAAACCAGATGCTTCTCCCATTACTGCTTTAGCGTTAACCATAAATGATGGTGATTTTAATGGCAATTGGGGGCTTATTTCGGCAATTACAGAATCTGTTGCAAACGAATATGATGGAAAACTAAGTAATTTAATTCCTGTTGCTGGTCCCGTTCCAGCCCATAATGAACCCGATTTTGTAAAAATTCAAGCCGAACTCAACAAATTGCACACTCTAGTCGTAAATACGTTGGACACTGCCGTAAATGCTGTTTACAAATATGAATTGGTTCAGGAAAATAACCTCATCGCACAAATGCCAATTTACGGAAGCATCGTTTCCAAATTGTCTCAAAGCATGAATACCGTTCCTCCAAGTGGAGCCATCGCGGGAATTTATGCCCAAACTGATGGCACAAGAGGTGTTTGGAAAGCGCCTGCCAATGTCAGCATCAATGGAATTGTTGGATTAACCAGAGACATTAACGACTTTGATCAAGAACCCATGAACATTCACGAAACCGGTAAATCCATCAACGCCATTCGCAAATTTACTGGCAAGGGATTTTTGGTTTGGGGAGCACGCACACTCGATGGAAATAGCAACGACTGGCGTTATATCAATGTGAGACGCCTTGCCAACATGATTGAAGAGTCTGCAAAAAAAGCCTGTATGCGTTATGTGTTTGAACCTAATGTTTCTCAAACTTGGGTCAATGTAAAAGGAATGATCGAAAATTATCTGACTTCTATTTGGAATGATGGCGCATTGGCAGGAGCCAAACCGGAGCACGCATTTTTTGTGGCCGTGGGAATCAACCAAACAATGACTGCCCAAGATATATTAGAAGGGCGATTGATTGTAAAAATAGGATATGCCCCATCGAGACCTGCAGAATTTATTATTCTTGAATTCAAACAAATGCAACAAAAATCGTAAGCTCCAATAAAGAGTATGATTCGAAAAAATAATTTTCAGCAATTAACATTTAAAATATAAAGTTATGCCTAATACAGATTTTCCAATACCAAAGTTTCATTTTAGCGTAGAATGGGGTGGTACAAAAATAGCTTTCACCGAGGTTTCGGGTTTAAATAAAGAAATGGATATTATAGAACATCGTGTGGGTTCTAGTCCTGAATTTTTCAAGAAAAGAATGCCCGGTCTGCAAAAACTAAGCAATATTTCACTAAAAAGAGGTGTTTTTGCCGGAGACAATGAATTTTATCAGTGGTACAATACCGTGGCGATGAACACAGTCGAGAGACGCAACATTACCATTTCACTCTTAAACGAAAACCACACACCAGTTGTGGTCTGGAAGGTAAAAGATTGCTTTATTGTTTCTTTAAAATGTTCTGACATGAAAGCCGATGCCAACGAAGCCGCAATAGACACGGTTGAAATCGCGAATCACGGATTTACAATGGAACACGTAGCTTAATGTTATGGCGAGTTCAAACCCTATAGTAGGCTTTCATTTCTCGGTTATTTTTGAGCTGTTGCCACAGTTTAGTATCGATACCAAATTTCAGAGTGTGGGTGGTTTAAAAGGAACTCTTGAAATGGAATCGATAAAAGAAGGCGGACAAAACCGATTTACCCATCAATTGCCCATTCGATCGGGATATCAGGATTTAGTACTCAAAAGAGGACTCACTTCGGATATGTCAGGCGTTTCGATGTGGTGCCTGAATGCTATCGAAAATTTCAATTTCAGTCCGGCCAATCTGTTGGTTTCCTTATTGAACGAAAATGGAAACCCAGTAAAAGCATGGTATGTATCTCATGCAATTCCATTATCGATAGATTACGGGGATTTTAATGCCGAGGAAAACAAAATTGTCATCGAATCCATAGCTTTAAAATACAATTTTTTTAAAGAAATTCCGATTCCGAGTTTTTAAAAATCATCTGTTTTATTTTACATCGAAGATTATGCCAATAGAAATCAAAGAATTGCGCATTGTAGTAAAAATTGAAGAGGATAAACCTTCTTTTCAAGCCCAAATTCCGTTGGATAAAGTGCAATTAGAATCTATAAAATCAGATCTTATTCGAGAATGCACCACTAAAGTTTTAGAAAAAATAAAAGAAAAATCCGAACGATGATACAAGCGGCTTTAGGCATTATAGACAAAATGAGAATTGAGGTTTTTGAGACCAATGAGTACGACAAAGACCCAAAGAAAACCATTTTTGTACAACTCAATCCAGAGAAATACACCATGAAACACAATGTTGTTTTTTCTGAAGGTCAGCCTATGGGCGCTACTGGCAATGATTTAAAATTCAACAAAATAGAAGGAGAAGAAGTAACCTTTGAATTCCTTTTTGACAGTTCGGGTGTTGTTCCTCCGGGGAAAATAAAAGATGGAAAAGGAAAGATGTCATTTCTCGACAAAGCAGGTGATGTTTTTGATGCGCTGAAACCCGCCATAGTCAACCCTTTTGACGAAGTAAAATCGGTAGAAGAAGATTTGGAAGCCTTTAAAAATCTGTTGTTAGGCTACAATGGAAAAACGCATCATACGGCATATTTACAACTTTTGTGGGGAGGTTATAGCTTGCAATGTCGTTTAAAAAACATGGAAATTGAATATTATTTGTTTCGAAAAGACGGAAGACCCATTAGAGCCAAAGCCAAATGTACTTTCAAAGGAACTGTTTCGTACAAAACTATGGTTGCCGAGCAAAAGAAAAGTTCTCCAGATTTGACTCATGAACGCGAATTTGAAATGAATGATAAGCTTACTCTCATCGCTGAAAACATATATGAAAATCCAAACTATTATATAGATGTAGCCCAATCTAACTCGTTATTGAGTTTTAGAAATATCCGTTTTGGTCAAAAATTGATTTTTCCACCAATAAAATAATCGAGTATGCCTATAAAACCCTATATCGATGAAGATGAAGTATTGAAACTGGAAATTCTGGTGAAGGATAAAAATGACGGATTGGATACATTACTCAAAGAAGCACACGTTCATTTTGAGCTGAATAAAATTCCATCGGCAAAATTCACATTTATTGCTTCAAATAAGGATATAGATAAAAAAGAAACTTTTCCGAGTGATGCCTTAAAGGAGAATGATGAAATCACTTTTAATGTTACAATTAAAAAAGAAAAAAAAACACTTTTCAAAGGAGTGATAAAAGCTACAGAAAAAGTGCAGGACGGCAACTTTATCAATATAAAAATTGAATGTAAGGACATTGCTTTTGATATGACGTTGCCCAGTACAGAACCAGAAACCAACAACCAAACTTTTGAAGACAAACTAAAATTATTTACCAAAAAACTAAAACTCAATGATGAATTGTCTGGAAAAGATTGGGGAAAAGAAAAAATAACACACAACTCGGCCACGTTGCCTTGGGATTTTGTATTAGGCTATTTGGATTCGGTTGGAGTTTTTGTATCTATAAAAAATGGTGAATTTAATGGTGTCGATTTATTAAAACCGCCTCCAACAGAAAAATATTTAGCCGAAAACGGTATTAATGTTTTCTCTTTTACCGGAAAATCAGATGAGACCAAAAAATTAAAAAAAGCAATCATTGAGCATTGGGATCCAGCAACGCAAAAAATAGTAAAAACCGAAGAAACACAAGAAGCCATAAATCCTTTTGAGAAATTAATAAAACTCAATGAAAATAGATTTAGTGAAGCGACAGTAAAACGAATGCTGAAAGCGATTCTGAAAAAAAGCGAACTGCAAACCATTAATGGAAAAGTGCAAACTTTTGGCAATCTGGAAGCGCATACGGGTGATTTTATAAAATGCAACAAGGTAAACGAAAAAATAGATGATAAAGCCATCATCATTAGTGCCATCGAACACACCATTGAAAATGGAATTTGGAAAACTGAATACATTTTAGGATTTGAAGGAGAGCCTTCATTTGCAGAAAACGCAAGCAAACAAACGCCAAGTCCACAAGCACAAATGGGTCAGACGAATGCTATAAGTGGTTTGCAAATAGGCGTTGTGGTACAAATCGAGGAAGACCCCAATAAGGAATTCCGGATTAAAGTTCGTATCCCAACACTGTCCGAAAAAGGAGAAGGCGTTTGGGCCAGACTTGCCACTCTCAATGCCTCAAAGGAAATGGGAAGTTATTTTATACCAAGTGTAGACGATGAAGTCATATTGGGTTGCTTGGGTAATAATCCAGACACTCCTATTATTTTGGGAAGTTTGTACAGCAGTGCAAAACCAATGCCGATTCCCATCAAAAAAGAAAATTATATAAAAGGGTTTGTCACCAAAGAAGGAACCAAAGTGGTTCTCGATGACGAAAAAAAGTCCATTGAACTCAGTACCAAAAAAGGCAATAAACTCCTCATAAGCGATGATGAAAAAGGATTTGTCTTAGAGGATGAAAACAAAAATAAAATAACAATGAACAAAGATGGAATTACTATAGAAAGCAGCAAAGACTTTATTGTAAAAGCATCTGGAGACGTAAAAATAGATGGAATAGGTTGCACTGTCAATGCTTCCGGAAATATGGAATTAAAAGGTAGCCTAATAAAAATAAATTAATATGCCAGCAGCAGCAAGAGTATCAGACATGCACATTTGTCCGTCAGTAGAGCCAGGGCCGGTGCCTCATGTGGGCGGTCCTATTTTACCAGGGGGGAACACTACTGTGCTTATAGGCGGTATGCCCGCAGCCGTAGTTGGGGACAATTGTGTATGTACAGGCCCACCAGATTCCATTTCAAAAGGTTCTGCAACGGTTACTATCGGTGGTAAAGCAGCTGCAAGAATGGGTGATTCAACAGCACATGGAGGAACAATAATACTAGGATGTCCAACAGTTTTAATAGGAGGTTAGAAAACATGAACGACGAAACATTTATAGGAACAGGCTGGAGCTTTCCACCCACATTCAATCCCATTTCTGGGTCAGTAGAAACTGTTGATGGAGTGACAGACATCAACCAAAGTTTGCAAATTCTTTTGGAAACAAAACTTGACGAACGCATTGTAAGATCCGATTTCGGGTGCAATCTTACACCCTTATTATTTGAGAACATAACCGTAACGCTACTCACCAAAATAAAGGGAATTGTGAAAATGGCGATATTAAAATACGAACCCAGAATAGACCTCAACAACGTTTCTTTTGGCGCCGAAGAAACATCACAAGGACTGATCAAATTAGAAATAGAATACACTGTAAGAACCACCAACTCGAGACAGAATTACGTATATCCTTTTTATCTGGAAGAAGGAACTTACATCAAATAAAATGGTTACTTATAAAATCTTTATACTAAAAATATAAAAATGGACAATTGCTCATCAAACATATCAATTCATCAAGGAATGGGAACCACCCAAGAAGAGCGATTTTTGGCAGCACTCAAACCTGATTATTTTCTTATTGATGAAAGAAAAGAAGTTGATTTTATTGCTTTTGTCCAAAAATTGGCTGCCCATATAAAATTCTATAATGACTCCAATGTAGAAGACGGCAATTGGTCTAACTTTTTTCAGTGGGAATCGACTGCTATTCTCGTTCAGCTGTATTTATGGGATGTGCGAAAATTACAAGAACAGTACAAAATCTGTAAAATTGAAGTCCAAACTTCAACAGTAGTTGCGGATCAAAAAAAAATACTTTTGTCCTATTTTGAAAGCATAAACAGTCAATTCTTAGATTTTAATCGAAAAATAAATGTTCTGGATTCAACCCTTTCTGCCAAAGAAACCTTGCAAGGAACAAGCCCTTATTTCATTCAAAAAATAAAAGATTTGAAAGACAAAATAACGGCAAGCAACAATCCATTGGCTTTGATTTCTAATTCTCAGTTCAACAAAAACGTACAACAGCTTTATGGATTAATACACAATTGGAAACAAGTTGCTGGTGACAACATTGCTAATCAATTGGAAAGCTACTCAAATCACAAACCACATTTTGCATTATATATTTCCTTTTTAAAACTTTTGGGAATCGCGCAAGTACAACTCAATGAGTTTACAAAAAGACATCTTGATTTTTATTACAGAGACATTTTACAAATACAACATGCCAATGCACGTCCAGATTATGTTCATTTGATTCTTGAACCTACTCCAGAGAAGGCAGTCCTAGTGCCCAAAAACAGTTTGTTCCCTGCAAGTAAAAATACATTAGGCAAAAACAAATTTTATGCTTCAACAGCAGACCAAGCCATTAATGACGGCAGATTACATTCCTTTTTAAGTCATTATAAAGACTCTGCTAACCTTTGGAATCAATCCGATTTTATAAAATCAAATGCTCAAAATACATCCTTCAATGTATTTTCGGATACAGCAACGACAGTAGAAACTGGTTTGCTTATTGCCAGTCCATTATTCTTTTTGAGTGGCGGCTATAGGGTAATTTATTTAAAAATAAACGACGAAACTTTAGACTTGTCTCTCTATAAATTCTTTATCACAGGCGAAAAAAAAGTGATCGAATTCAATTCTGTTTATTCAGAAGAAAATTATATCTTTTTAGAAATAGTTGCTTCCGAAAAAAAAATCATTGCTCATGACCCGAAAATTCACACTTCCATAAATATAAATACCAATTATCCTGTCCTGAAAATTGTGTCCTTAAATGGAGCCAAACCAATCGATATAACTCAAATAGAAATCAATGTGTCTGTATCTGGATTGAAGAATTTTATTTTGGGAACAGATACCGGATTGGTTGACGCCAGTAAAACATTCAAACCATTTGGTGATTTTCCAAAAAAAGGCAATGGTTTTGTCATTGGCTGTAATGAATTTTTTGTCAAAAAAGATGCCTATCTGTATTTGGATTCCAATCCATCTTTCTATAATGATTATGATCTAAAAATAGAACAATTAATTGATGGCTTATGGTCCGACACCTCGGATTTATACTATGAAATTAAAAATACAAACCCAATCCTTGAATATCAAGAAAAAAATGCATTGCCAAACTCGTTAAGTGTTTCGGGTTATGCAAAAATTATCCTGAATGATACTAATTTTGATGGGGAGAAATTTTTACAAGACTTTATTGCTGCCAGTAAAAGTGGGGGTACTTTGCCCGTTGCGCCAACTATTAACGACATTAGCTTAGGATATTACGTTTATGACATGTATAAGAATGGTGTTTCAAATAACCCAATCGAAGTCTATCACATTTTGCCTTTTGGATACAAAAAAGATGAATTATATGATTCCAAATTTCCTCATGATGCTCCAGTTGGCGGAGAAATTTATTTGGGATTTGATAAAGTGATTCCAAGAAACGGATTGTCGCTTTTAATTCAGCTTGCAGAAGGAACCGCCAACCCAAGACAAGAACCTGCTAACGTCGAATGGTCGTATTTGAATCAAAATTCTTGGACTCCAATTGATCCACACGAAATGGGTGACGAAACCAATGGCCTTACACAATCCGGGTTGGTACAATTAACCATTCCGGAATTTGACACCAGTCAAACTACCATACTGGAGAAATCGCTTTTTTGGATAAAAATAGCGGTAGATCGAACCGATGCTATTTGCCATTTTATTGGTGTTCACACACAAGCATTGAAAGCAGTGCTAACTGATTTTGAGCAAAACGGAACTGTTTTCACCGAAAACACACCCAAAGAAACCATCTCAAAATTCCATGAGCCTATTGATTTCATAAAAAAAGTAACCCAGCCCTATGCTTCTTTTTCGGGCAAGAAAAAAGAAGACGATTTGTTGCTTTACCAACGTTCTAGCGAAAGACTAAGACACAAAAAACGAGCCATTACTTCATGGGATTATGAACGTTTGATATTGGACGAATTTCCAGAAGTGCATCGGGTAAAATGTTTGAATCATTACCGTTATAATTCTACAACCATATCAAATGTTTCGGCGGGTTACATCACTTTGATTCCTATTGCACAATCTAATAATTATCAAAATACAGTTTCTTGGAAACCACTTTTGAGTTTGGGGATTATGAAAAAAATACAGCAACATATCGCCAAAATAGCGTCGCCTCACGCTAGGATTTCGGTAAAAACACCCACATTAGAAAAAATAGAAGTAAAATTTAAAGTCAAATACCACGAAATTCCGGGCGCCGACACTCGTTTATATGCCACCGAATTAAAAAAAATCATCAATGCCTATTTGAGTCCTTGGGCTTTTGAAAATACCGATATGGTTTTTGCCAATGCCATAGAAATCTCAGCATTGATTCAATTAATTGACAACCAAATTTTTGTGGATTATATAACTGATTTTGAGGTCAATCAAATCATTCTCAACGACACTAACGATTCTGTAAAAACAATTTACTACAAAGTAAAAGAAATTATTCCGATGACCGATTTCACCTTGTTTGTACCCAACGAGTCTCATTTTATAGAAGAAATAAATAATTGATCAATATGAAAACCGATTATTTTATAACAAAAGACCGTAAGCTCCTTCCCGCTCAAGATTATGATTTCTTGAGAAAAGAAGGTATGAAATATATAGAAAAACTGGGAAACAAACTCTGGACCGATTACAATGCGCACGATCCAGGGATTACCATTCTTGAAGTTTTGTCCTATGCTATTACCGAGTTGGGGTATCGAAGCAGTTTTGACATTAAAAACATTTTATGCGACCGATATGGGAAAATTTCAAACCATAGTTTTTTTCCTGCCAGTACTATTTTTACCAATGCGCCACTTACCGAAATCGATTATAGAAAATTACTCATCGATATCGACGGCATTTCTAATGCTTGGTTTTTGACAACCAAAAAGACAGTTGATTCTTCAGGTTTTCTGGCACCACACGATAATGAAATTCCAATTTATATAAATCCTGTAGAAGACAAACTAAGTTTAAAATCTGTTGACAAAAACAATACCGCACTTCAAAAATTACCGCTTAGAGGTCTGAACAAAATTTTATTGGAACTGGAGGAAGATCCTGTTCTCGGTGATTTGAATTCGACACTTTTGGACTTTGAATTTTTGGATCATGACCAATGGATTCAGGTAAATATCAGCCCGATGTTTGACTCTTGGAACGATCCAAAAGCCAATCTTCTGGAGGCACTGAGTAAACCTGCAAAAATAAAAAGTAAAAAAATAGAGAAGATTGACAACACGGTAGTTCTTACTCTTTTTAAAACTCCAAGTGGTGTTGAATTTTTGACTTTTACCATTAGCTGTTATGACCCAAGCGAAATAGATATTGTATTGGCTCATTTTTCGGTTCCCAAAAATTATATTGAACTGGTTACCCTTTTTAAAGATAAAAAAAACAAAGTCGACGCTACTTTTCAAAAAGTACATCAAAAACTGCATCAAAACAGAAATTTTACCGAGGACTATTTATGCCTTTCCACCATAGAAAGTATCGAAATTGGAATTTGTGTCGATATCGAAATGGAACCCCAAAGCAATGTAGTTGATGTTATGGCTCAAATTCAAATTGCCCTGTTTGATGTTATAAATCCTCCAATTCGGTTTTATACATTGGCGCAATTACTCGATCAAGGTTATCATTCAGAAGATTTATTTCTGGGGCCAAAACTCGATCACGGTTTCCTGAAAGAGGAAGAACTGAGTAATTGTGACTTGCCCACCGCAATTCATTCTTCAGATATTATTGCTGTGTTAATGGGCATAAAAGGAGTGATTTCGGTCAATAATCTTTTGCTTACCGCTTATGACAAAAATGGAAAACCTATTCCTGGAAGCTCTAGCCAACCATGGAGTTTGACTCTTTCTGGAGAAGTGAATCCGATTTTTACGCCTAAGAAATCCAAAATACTTTTGTTCCAAAAAAAGATTCCATTTCTGCTTTCAGAAAACAATCAAATGTTGGTGGATCAAAGAATAGAAATTTATAAGTCCCAACAAAAAAACTACAAATTACTCAACACCAATAATGAATTGCCATTTCCATCGGGAACTTTTTATCAACTGGATGAATATTACAGCATTCAGGACGAGTTTCCTCAAAACTATGGTTTGGGAAAAAACAAATTATCGGATAAAGAATCCGATTTGCGAAAAGCGCAGGTCAATCAGCTCAAGGGGTACTTGCATTTTTACGATCAAATTTTGGCTGATTTTTTCAGTCAATTGTACCACTCCAAAAATATTTTGGACACTGCAACCATTGACAGAACGTACTTCCCCAGGTTTCTTTCCAAAAACGATTGGACTGGGGGCGAATTTTATTCCAACGAGCTTTACACTAAATCCTTTGAGGATAATTTGTGGATTCCAAGCGACGACCAGATTTCTATTTACGAAAACAAAACCAATTTCTATGAGCGACGCAACCGAGCCTTGGATCATTTGATGGCGCGGTTTGGAGAAAGTTTCAACGATTACGTTTTTATGATGTATCAGGTCAATCAAGATGCAAAAGGTCTGGGCGAATTGAGTTTTCAATACGAAGATTTAATACAAGACAAACAAAATTTCATCAATGACTATCCTGAAATAAGCAGTAAAAGAGGAATTGGAATGGATTACATAAATCCGAACACCCTTACTCCGCCTGATTTTTGGGGTTCTAATTCTAGAGGTGGTTATGAGCAACGGGTTGCCAAATTATTAGGTATTAATGACATTAGTTTAAGAGATATTGCCAATGGCGATAGTCCGCAATCTCAATTGTCAATCCCTACAAAATTGGGGGTTATTCATTTTAAAATACAAAGTCCCGCAACCGATTTGGCTATTAAATGGAACTGGCTTCAAGAACATATTTTTGATCCCAATGTTTATACCATTCATAAATCAAGTACCAAATATTATCTCTATCTCGAAAAAGACGCTACTAAAATTGCCAAAGTCGATAAACCGTTTGCCACTTTTGAAGCCGCGCACGATTATTACAATTCTTTACTCCAAACGCTGAATGAAACTTTTGAAAATTTTTATTCCATAGAACATTTGTTGCTGAGACCTTTACTGACTACCAACAAAGACAGTGACTTACTAACGGTTTGTTTACAGGACGATTGCAAGGACGAAGCCAACAATGATCCCTATTCTTTCAAAGCCACCATCGTTTTACCTGGTTATTTAACCCGTTTTCGAAACTTGACTTTTAGAAAATATGCGGAAAAAATTTTCAGACAAGAAGCACCTGCACATGTATTATTAAAAATTTGTTGGGTAAATGCAAACGACATGAAACAGTTTCAATTAGCCTATAAAAACTGGCTCGAAAACTACCGCTATTTTAGAATAAAATATTGTTCTAAAACCCTACTCCCAAAAGACGAAAACAGCTTCTTGCTTCATCATAAAGACATGATAAATGCTCTCAATGAATTGAACACCATGTACCCTGAAGGCAATTTATTCGATTGTCATTTGAGTGAAATTACCAACCCCATATTATTAGGAAATACAGCATTAGGAACACTTTAAAAATACCATTATGAAAGCATTTAACAACTCCAAATATCCCGTTTTTGAGGCAGATCAAGTTCTAAGCCAAAAACATCTCAACAGTGTTGTAAGTTATCTTGAAGAACAAGACCGCTTGTCTCGAACAGGGCTCTTAGGGATGGGAATTGTATGTGGATTAGAAATTTCGCATCCACAGCCCAACCAAATTAAAATAGGTTGCGGAACGGCTGTTACTTCATTGGGGTATGAAATTAACTGGGAAGAAAAACTGTTTACATTCTATCATAATTTAGAACTTTCGGCCAATTTTCTGGGAGCCAATTACAGCAAAGAACCTTTTTTGGAACCCATACTGAAATACGGATCTAAATATTCGCCTTTCAAAAATGCTATTGAATTATTGGAACCTACAACTACAGAACTAGTTAAAGTAGCTATTCCCAATGGTTTTTTTAATGATAAAGTGGTCGTATTTATTCTGGAAACAGCCTTGATTGACGAAAAAAACTGCGTGAATACCAATTGTGATGACAAAGGCAAAAGACTGGAATTTACCGTAAGACCTTTAGTTATCAACAATTCGGATATTGCACCTTTATTGCTCAGCGGTTTTGACATCAAAAAAGCATCTCAAAAACTGGTTACTCCCAGATATAATGTGCCTTTCAAAAATTTAGTAACAGGACAACAAGTGCTTGACGGTTTCAAAAATTGGTATGATGATGCTTTTCTAACCACGCTTTCCAATCAAATAAATGCGATTTACAACACCAACAAAAATGTACTGAAATCAACTTCTGACTTCACTACATTGAATAATTGTAAAACGCAATTAACACAAACCATCAACGCCAACAAAGACAAATTGCAAATTCAATATGTGTGCGACTGGATTGGTGATATTGTTTCTGCGTATAATGAAATTGTAGATTTCGAAAATCAGAATCCTACTTTTTGTTGTTTTGACGAAAGTCTGTTTCCTTTTCATATCATTTTAGGAAACATTGCTATAGAGAATAATTTCAGAACACCTTTTGTAAAAACCGGCAATACCGATAAAGAAATTCTACTAAGAAACAAACTCAACATCTTGTTTGAACGATTAGTACTTTTGATAAAATCGTGGTCCATCACTGATACTGTTATCCGAATAACGCCCACCATTTATGGTAAAACCCCTTTGTCCAAAAAATCGATTCCCTATTATTATTCGAACTTTTTGGATCTAAATAAAAAATGGAATCCTGATAAAACTATAAAAAACAAAAGCAACGAAATCCTTTCGTATCAGTCCGAGAAACCAAATTATACCGATTTACAGTGGGTCAAAAAACCACTTTTGTATGATTTAGAACCGTATAACTTTCTAAGAATTGAAGGCCATATTGGTAAAAATTATCTGGAGGTACTTACTGAATTGTCTTCCTTGAAAGACACTTATAATCTACCATTCAAAACAATTGCACTTAATGCAGTTGATTATGTAGGCAAAGAGGTGGACATCACAAAACACCAAGGAGATTGGTCTGATCTTGAAGTTGATTATGATTTGGCTCGAAAAAAAGTGTACAATATTACCGAGTTTGTCATTAATTGGATTACATCGAACAAGGCCCAAATAGTCACCCAAACCTTTATGACTGAAGCGACTATTACTTCGCTTAAAAACATTTTGAACGAAGTAAAAACGTTGCTAACAGAAGATCTAAGTGAATTTTTACCCAATTACAAAAGCTTTTACGAAATTTTCAAAAACTTAAATGTTCTCTTTTTGTTTCATCGCTTTTGTCTTTTATGGAACAAAACAGATTTAACCGTTTTGGTTGAAGACTTAATTGATCATTTGGATCAAATCAATGAGTTGTTTCTTGAAGATTCCTTCACTGTACTATTTGATGAAGCCGTAAAAAGATGGAATAACGATTTCAAAGATTTATTTCTGTCTACTTTTTTACAAAAAAATAAAGGAATGGAACACCATGCAGGTGTTTCAGTAGGAGGCACATTTATACTCGTTTACACCGACACTTCTATTTTTAAACCGCAACAAATACCTCCAAAATACCTCGTGTTATTGGATACTATCAAAAGTTATACCGATGGTTTCACTTTTGGTACGGTTGAGCAAACAAAAACAATAAAAGAGGACCTTACGAAAAGTGTATTATACAAAAAAACTAAATTTTCGCATGCCGATTCCTACGATGAAGCTGCGCTAAAAGATTGCAAAAATCAAACAGAGAACATCAAAGCCAATTTGATAAAAGTGGCGCAACAAAATATGGCCAATAATTATCCTGTGCATTTACAAGAATTTTTCTTGTCTAATATTACAACCCTATTTCAATTTGAACCATTGGTTTTGGCCGAAAATAATGCTCCACAAAAAGTGGTGCTGGCCGACTTTTTCTTGCCCTACATTCAAAATCCCGAAGGAAATAACATCAATATCATTATTGGAAATACGGAAACAAAAGTTGGAGATTTCGAAAAAGCAGATTTTAATAATGACGATTTTAACACTTAGCAACTAATTCTTAAAAAATAAAGTTATGGCAACCAAACAAGAAATAATTACAGCAATTGACGGTAAAATTATTGCAAAAGGAAATATAACTGCCGTTGACACCAACAAAATTCTTAAAGATATTCTGGAATTTTCAGACAAACCTGCAACTCCATCTCCAATCGCTGGCTTTGATTTTGGGAATATCAATAAACCCTTAAGTACCAAACAACTTGCAACGGTAAAAGTGAATTTTACAGGAATACGGGAACTTTCGTGTTCATTATATATATGTACTGAAGCACGATTGAAAGACCCTGCAAACACTGACCAAAAAAACAATCCCGAATGGTTGTTTATACCTTTAAAGGAAGAAGAATATAAAATTCTGCTCTCCTTTTTACCTAACATCAATGAGAAACAAATGTATCTCACTTTCATGGTTCCCTTCTATAAAGCAGAGGATAAAGAAGGTACTACTCCAAGTACAGCAGGAGGTTTCAATACTGATACTAGAGCAACAGTAAGTCGATCTGATTTTCCGATGACAATTATTGGCATTGGCTTACTTGAAGACAAAAAGAAACAGAAAGGAGTTCACATCATATTGCCAGAAGCAGGTCATATTTCAACCTCTATGGCGCTTTTGTACAAACCAAACAAATTTGAATTTGGCCTATTCACAAAAGAAATGCAAGAGAATTTAGAAAAAGCATTGAATAGTATTCTTGAAGACAATGATTTAATTATTGACTAAAAACTATGCATTTAATACAACAACATACACTGGATATCAGCTGTGCTTCGACCGATTTTGGGATAGAAGTGCAAAGTGTTGTTACAGAATTGATGGAAAAGGAATTTTATCCAAAAGTCGAATTGTTACTCAACCTTTACTCTTTTCAAGACTATACTTGGAAAATTGATAAACTAGAAATTGAACTCCCTCCTCTATCCAGAAAAAAATGGAAAGAAGAAATTGTGGCGCATTCTTTGGAACAAATTGAATCCTATCTTAAACTGCATTTTGAAAATCTAGAAAAAAATCAATCTGTAATTGAAAGTTTGGAAATACTATTTTCAAAAGAAACGATTACCGAAAATTTATTTTTTGATTTTCTAAAAAAAGGTAGTATTCCCGAAAATGCATTGTTTAGAACCCTTGAGGAATTGATTGTCCATTTGGAAATAAATGCCTCTTTTATAGATAAGTTAAAGGCTTTGTTTTTAGAAAACCCCGTCTCTTTAATTCGTTTTATATATGCATTTCCAGAATCCTTTAAAACCAAAATAGAAAACCAAATTGATGCTTTCCAAATCGAATTCAAAGAATTATTGCAATTTGTCTTGATTTCAAAAGCAAATTATTTTTCGAATATCGCTTTAGACAGTTGGGTCGAATTCATAGCTTGGCAATTTTATTTTTATAAAGAAAAAAAGGTTTCCAGAACGGTTGTTCATGAAACTGTCCAAACCCTTTCATCTTTGCATTGGGATATAAAAATATCCTTATTTTTGACTTTAAAAGAACTTTTGAATCCCGAAATCAGCATTTATAAAAACAATTTATTGGCTATAAACAATGACTTTATAGCTTTTTGGGAATTAGTTTTAGTCGATTTCAATCCTGAAAATTTAGTTGAAGAATCAACATCAGAAGAAAAAAATAGAACAGAGTTAAACCAAAAAAATGAATTGGAAACGTCCAATTCAAAAATAAAGAATATGATTTATGTTGAAAATGCAGGCTTGATACTGTTTCATCCTTTCTTAAAATCGTTGTTCGAGCAATTGGAGCTGACCAAAAATGAAATTTGGAACAATAAAATGAGCCAACACAAAGCAATACTATTAACCCAATTTTTAATAAAAGGAGAAACAAGAATAGGAGAAAACGAACTAGTGCTCAATAAGATTTTATGCGGTTTCCCTATAGAAAATGTGGTCAATACCCAACTGGAAATCACCCAAAAAGAAATTGAAAAATGCGAAAGTTTATTACAGGCCGTGATTGAACATTGGAAAATTCTAGGCGACACCTCCGTTGCAGGTTTACGGGAGACTTTTTTGCAAAGAGAAGGGAAAATCATATTTACTGAGAATGAAAAATTAGAACTCTGGGTAAAACAGGAAGGTGTAGATATTTTATTGGCTCAATTACCCTGGGGAATCGAAATGATAAAAACCCCATGGATGGAAGATTTTTTGCAATGTTATTGGAATTAAATCAAATTAACCTCTTAACCATTGAATATAAATGTCTAAAACAGGACTTCAATTTAAACCGGTTAAAAAGCCACAGCGAAAACCGGCACCTTTCTTTCCTTCTACAGCCAAGAAGAAAAAGAAAGAAACTGCTCTTGTGCCTGTTGCGGCAAAAACTATTAAAAAAGAAGCGGTAGATCCTGTACTTAATCCAAAAAAGGCATCCATCTTAGACATTCAAAAAGCTAAAATTGCAAAAACTGCAAAGTCCCAAAAGAAACACGGTACCGCAGAGGAGAAAAAATCAGAAATGCAGAAATCGGTGGCAATATCTCCCGCATTGGAAAAATCGAGTGTGGCCAAATCCAATCAAGTGGAAGACATGGCGAATCAAAAAACTAAAAAATTTGATTCCAAAAAATTTTCCGATGCTATTTTAGATAATATCAAAAAAGTAATCCCAAAAAACAAAGAGGAAATGGAGAAAGACCAGACCTCTTCTGAAAAAATGGGTGCTGCACAACAAGGCATAACAGATACTTTAGAAAAAGAAAAACAAAATACAAACGGCGATTTATCCAGTGCTGTCAGCGCAACTCCAGATCAAACAAGTGTGGTCACAAAAGTAGCTTCGCCATTGCCAAAAGAAGATATTGGAGCATATCCTGTTGTTTCCAATCCAGGATTTGCACCGCCACTTAAAACCGCTCAAGACAACGATCTATCTGCTGATTCAAAAAAAATTGACAATGAATTGGCCAACAATAATGTGTCAGAAGAACAACTTCAAAATGGAAACGAAGCCGCTTTTGATCATTCATTGACAGAAAAAAAAGAAAGTCAAAAAAAAGCAGAAGGTACCCATCAGCAATATTTAAAATCGGCCAACCCAATTGCCGGTGCTACAAAAAATAGTACCAATGCACTGACTACTGGCGGACTGGCCAAAATGAGTGCAACCAGAAACAAACAATTAAGTCAAGTAGATAAAAACAAAGAACTTAAAAAACAAAAAGAAGAAGAAGTTCGAACCAAAGTCGCAACCGACTTGAATAAGATTTATGATGACACCAAGCTTTTGGTAGAAACCAGACTTAAAAACCTTACCGAAAAAGTAAACAAAGATTTTGATGAAGCGCTAGATATTGCCAATAAAGCATTTGAAAAAAATGTAAAAGAAAGAACGGATACCAATTGGCTGGAAGATTTGGCCAATTGGGCAGCGGGAATTCCAAATGACATCAAGAAAGTTTTCATCGAAGAGCAAGATAATTTCATCAATTCTTTGGCTCCTGTGGTTCGAAAAATTGGTGATTTTGTCGAAAAAGAATTGAGCCAAGCGACAAAAGATATTGATGACGGAAAACTCAAAACCCAAAATTATTGGAAAACCCAAGACAAAGACACCCAAAAAATTGCAGGAGATGTGTTTGCTCATGCTACCGAACGTTTTTCAGAACTCGATTCCAAAGTTGATGAAGCCAATGAAGGGTTAAAACAAAGTATTACCACCAAATTTAATGCAGCTGTTGCCAAGCTGGAAGAAACTTTTGACAAGATACAAGAAGAAAACAAAAGCTGGCTGGAACGCGCCTATGATGCTGTTGTTGGAGTGATCAAAGCTATTATTGAAATGAAAAATCTGTTACTTACCGTATTGGCAAAAGTAGCGGACGTTGTTGGAAAAATAATTCTGGATCCTATTGGTTTCTTGTCCAATTTACTGGATGCGATTGTTTTAGGCTTTCAGAATTTTGGCAAAAATGCTTTAGAACACCTCAAAAAAGGATTTTTTGAATGGTTGATGGGCAATATGCCTCCGTCGATAAAATTCCCGAAGCAGTGGGACTTAACCGGAATTTTTGAATTTATAATGTCCGTTTTTGGATTGACTTGGGAAAATATTAAAGCCAGAGCCACCAAAATGTATGGAGCAACGGTTGTCGCTGCGCTTGAAACTGGCTTCGAAATTTTTCAAATAATTCGAAAAGAAGGACTCGGCGGATTGTGGAATTACATCAAAGAAAAAATTGGCGACCTCAAAGTCATGGTCGTTGACGCTATACAAAACATGCTTATCGAAACGGTAATTAAGGCAGGAATCACTTGGGTAATCAGTTTATTCAATCCTGTTGGTGCTTTTATAAAAGCGTGCAAACTCATTTACGACGTGGTTAGTTGGTTTATCAACAATGCCAGAAGAATACTAGATTTAATAAACAGTATTGTCGACAGTACAGCACTTATCGTAGCAGGGAAAATAACCCAAGCCGCCACATTTGTAGAAAATTCGTTGGCCAAATTGGTTCCAATTGCCATTGGTTTTCTGGCGGGATTATTGGGTCTTGGAGATTTAAGCAAAAAGGTTCAAGCTTTACTTGATAAAATTCAAGCTCCTATCAACAAAGCCATCGATTGGGTGCTTGAAAAGGCTGGTACGGTGGTTAAAACATTATTTAAAGCTGGAAAAGCTGGTGTAAAAAAACTGATGAGCTTTTTTAGTATTAAAAAGAAATTCAAAACGGAGGATGGGCATTCACATAGCCTTTATTTTGAAGGGACCGAAGAAAATGCTGAGTTAATGGTGGCGAGTACTCCGGCAACTTTTGCAAAATTTATAAGTAAGTTAGGAAAAACAGATGCCAAAAAAGCCGAATCCAAAAAAAATGCGCAAGCTGAGTTTAATTTGCTAAAAGTCGCTATTTCTAAGAAAAATAAATCTGCTAAAGGATCCGAAAAATATCAGACAGAACAAACCGAAAAATATGAAGTAGTTACAGATCATGTCAATAAACTGAGTAATCACATGATTCCGCTTTTTAATATGGAAAGTATCGGAAAGTTTGAACTTACATTTGGTTCATTACAAAATGGTTTTGGGACAAGCATGGAGGTGAAAAACCTTCATAAAACAACGAAACCACCCACGGGATCTGTACCGGGCGTTACCAACGCTGGTTATGAAACGCTTAAGAAAAAACGAAATGGCAGTTCGACTTACTACATCTTGGGTCACTTATTAAATCACAATTTAGGAGGCAGTGGTAACGATTTTAGAAATCTTACTCCCCTTACCCGAAAAGGGAACAAGGATCACAATGTAGACATTGAAGAAACGGTAAAAAAAGATTTAGCAGATGATAAAGTAATAAATTATACAGTAACACCAGAGTATAACGGAAACTTTGTAAAAAATCAGCCCCCGAATTTATCTGCTAAAAGAAAAAAAATTATCGAAATGGAAGAAAAAACACCTTCAATAATAAAATATGAATTCTCTTCTTGGAAAAAAGAAGATCCAAATACTAAAGTAACAAAAAACGCTCAATTTAATAATGGATTAGATTATACCCATGGCGATTATACAGAATAATTCAAAGATTATATTTTAAATAAAAATAAAAAACATGCCTTTTCAAATTCTAAAATCCTTTCTCGTCCAGTCACTTCGTCCGCAAGACAATGACGAAGAACAGGTAAGCTATAACTTCGAAAATTCTTTTTTGGAAGCCATGAACCGAAAAACGACTCATGATGAAGCTGTAATTTTATTATTGGCCTTAGTTCCTAACATATTACCTCATTTTTTTGATGAAATCATAAAAGAAGTTTATCCTGATGGAGGTGAACTTCCGGAATTGGGCGGAATCCGTCTGGACAATCACAGAGGAATGCTACCAACGGGTGAAACTGCACAATATGTTTTGGCAAAAGAAGATGTCAATCATCGATTGGAAATACAGCAATTATTTTCACCATCACATTGGTTTTTCAAAGAAAATATTTTGTTCTTGGAAGAGGTAAAAGAAGGAGAACCATTGATGAGTGGCCGTATTATTTTGCCTCCAGAAATGGTTCATCTTTTGTTTTTTGGCGAAAAATTAAAACCAAAATTTGGCACAAGCTTTCCAGCGCAGGAAATTACCACTCAAATGGAATGGGGAGATTTAGTGGTAAACGAAAAAACACAAGATCACATTAAACAAATCAAACTTTGGTTGAAACACCAGAATCAATTGCGACACGATTGGGGAATGGCCAAACAAATTGCTCCCGGTTATCGAAGCTTGTTTTATGGCCCATCGGGGACCGGGAAAACGCTTACGGCAACTTTGCTAGGAAAAGAATTTAAAAAAGAAGTATATCGCATCAGCTTATCTCAAGTAGTTTCTAAATACATCGGAGAAACCGAAAAAAACCTGGAAAAAATATTTGTTCAGGCCGAAAACAAAAATTGGATTCTCCTTTTTGATGAAGCCGATGCGTTATTTGGAAAACGAACACAAACCAAATCTTCAAACGATAAATATGCCAACCAAGAGGTGAGTTATTTATTGCAAAGGGTCGAAAATTTTAATGGATTGGTCATTCTTACCTCCAACTTTAAAAACAATATTGATGATGCTTTTTTAAGGAGATTCAATTCAATTATTCCTTTTAACAAACCCACGGCCGAAGAACGTTTGCAATTGTGGAAAAATTGCATGCCGAAAAAAACAAAATTAAAGGATCAGAACATACTCGAAATAGTAGCCAAAAATTATGAACTCAATGGTGCTCAAATAGTCTCGGCTATGGCTTTTGCTTGTTTGCAGACACTTGATGAAAACACTACTGTTATCGATTATCAACATATTTTGAAAGGAATCGAATTGGAATACAGTAAAGAAGAAAAACTTTTTATAACGGAAACTTTGGTTTCCAAAACTGGATAAAACGGCTGTGCTTAATCATTTATAAAAACCTTAAAAAACAAAAATACCATGCAAAAAACATTCTACAAAAAAGAGTTACTCATCAAAGCCCCCCAACAAAGAAACGGCGCTGCCAACAACAAAAAAGACATTGAAAAAATTCAGTCCTGGCTTAATTTGTTTGCGATGCAAAATCCAAGCTCGGGAACCGCAACAGGTATCGATGGAGATTTTGGACCAGCCACCGAAAAAGCAGTTCTAAATTTTCAAAAATTTAACAATTTACCTCAAACTGGCAGTATCGATCAAACGCAATTTGACATGCTTTCATTACCTCTAAAAAAGGCGTTTGAAGACCCAATTACGGGTAATAATTTAAGAGAGTTAGTGCTAAATGTTGCCAAAAACCATCTCAAAAACCGTCCTTTTGAACTTGTAATGTATAAGCAAAATAATATGGGTCCTTGGGTGCGAAGTTATTTGGATGGAAATGAAGGTGAGAAATGGTATTGGTGTATGGGTTTTGCACAAACAGTATTAGACCAAGCAGCATCTATACAAGGAAAAAACTTCAAAACACTGATGCCATTAACTTATAGCTGCGATACAGTTGGAACAACTGGTTTGCAAAAAAAACTACTAACCCGTTATCAGGAAGCAAGAACAAATCCCGCCCTTATAAAACCAGGTGATTTATTTTTAATTCAAAAAACACCAAATGATTGGCACCATACCGGAATTGTAACTGCCGTTCATGGTGATGTGATAGAGACTATCGAAGGCAATACCAATGCTGATGGCTCCTCAAATGGAAATGCTGTTATGAATCGAATAAGAAACTTTAAACAAGTCAAAATTGACTTTTTTTCAATTGAGCCTTTGGTGTGAAAAAGAAAAATCAAGAAAAAACTTCTTTCAAAACATCCAAAGATTTTGGTCTTTTGAATCCGTCGAGGTGAAAACTGTAATAATCGATTAAAATTTTCAAAAGCAATTGCCTTTCAATGACATGAAACGTTTTTTGGTCGGTGTCGAGTTTCAAGTTTATCAATTTTTTGAACAAAAGCGTTTCGTGTTCGGTGAGGGAACTAATGGCGTGAAAAGGGGTGAAAATGCCTTCGGTCATTTCGAAAAAAGGCATATCTATATCCGAAGTATCGGGATAAAAACCAAGGTATTTTGAGGTTTCCAGCATTAGAATTAAATGAAAATTGGCAATTTCGTCATGCTGATCCAACCAATGCAAAGCAGTTTCGAGAAAAATAAATAGGGATTCGTTTTTTTCTTCCTCATGTATCGAATGGTGCAGAATTTCGGAAAGGAACATCACCATGGTGCTTTTGAAAATATCTGAATGTATCGAATGAAAAGGAGACGC
The DNA here is from genome assembly GCF_025947305.1 of Flavobacterium sp. N3904. Taxonomy (NCBI): domain Bacteria; kingdom Pseudomonadati; phylum Bacteroidota; class Flavobacteriia; order Flavobacteriales; family Flavobacteriaceae; genus Flavobacterium; species Flavobacterium sp. N3904. Next base: position 1,315,132 of record NZ_CP110009.1, on the reverse strand, counting down.
TATTTTTACTTCTTTGAAATTCTCTAAAGTGCCTTTGTTTTTGTGAACGGCTTCAATTTCTATGATACTCAAAGGTTGAAAATAGGCCATTTTTTGACTCGCTTTTCGAGACGAAAAAGCATCCCGAACAAAATAGGATTTCAGTCCGCTCGATAAGGTAAAACATTTTACAATCAAGCTTTTCTCCTGAAATTTTAAGGACGAAATTACTATGGCTTTGGTTTTGATTAACAAGTTTCAATTTTAGATTTTAGATTTTAGATTTTAGATTTTCAGAAACTGCAACCTAAAATGTGATATCTGTTTTTAGCGAATAATCATTACTTTTTTGACTTTGGTTTCGACTCCATCTTGAGCCGAGATAAAAATCATATACACTCCCGATGCGACTTTATATTTTCCAAATGCGGTGGTGTCCCATTCTAAGGTTCCTCCTTCGGTAGTGGCTTCGTAAACAAGATTCCCTGCAACATCTGTGATTTTTACATTGGCTTTGTTGAGCAATCCGTTTATTTTTACGGTTCCTTCGTAATTCGGTCTTACTGGATTGGGATATACATATACATTGTTCAAGTTTTCGCTAGCCGATGTGGCGATCCCTTTGAAAGAAATCAGCCCCTTGGATGTTGCTATAAAAACTTCGCCTGTGCTGCTGTTGATACTAATGTCGTTTATTATGTTACTTGGCAAAGGCGAATTGTTTACCGTAAAATGATACTTGGTTTCCTGACCGTCTGGAGACACCATAAACACCCCGGCATCTACTGTGCCAATCCATTTGTTGTTGGCACCATCGACTTCAATATCTGTAATAAATTGTTCGTACAACAATTCTTGGGCAAGGTTATTATCTAAAATAATTATAGAGTGTGTTGTCAACTGGCTTTCGGTTTGAAAACTGCCTACATTAGACAAAACCCTGAGTCCTTTTGTAGTTCCTATCCAGAGTTGGTTTTTGGTATCAACAGCAACTGCTCTGACATCTGCTATTGGTAAATTTCCTTGATCGGTACCAAAAGTAATTTTCTTGAAAGTATTGCTGCTTTCATTAAATCCGATTACACCGTTTTTACTGGTTGACATCCATTTTGTGCCATATTTATCAATAACCATAGTACCAAAATCGTTACTTGTTGGCGATACAAGAATTTTATCCATCGCATAACTTCCCCATTGTCCATTGGCATTCAGCACTTTTAAACCATTGGCAATTCTACTATTGGTTGCCCAAAAATTTCCCGATTTGTCAAAGGCAGCACCGTTTATCCTAATGTCGATATAATTGGGATCAGGCGGACTTATCGTTAGCGACTGCAAGGTACTATTAGTTTGATTGTATAAAAGCGTTGGGACATCGTTTTCTATTTTTAATAAACCCGAGAAAAAAGAACTGGCATATACTTCTTTTTCATTCCCAGGATTTATCGCTATTCTTCCCATTGATTTTGCTCCCAACACATTGCTATACGGAATGTTTAACCATCCTGAAGTGTTAAATTTACTTACTCCATAATCGTTAAGCGGATAGGGGTTGTAAAATATATCATAATCTCCATACACTGTCCAGAGCTGTGTTGGCGTGGCTTGCATAGAGAATACACTATTGCGTAAAGGTCCAATCGGTGTTAAATTTTCATAATTTGAAGCCCCAAAAAGTGCGGTCGTAATCAAACCATTTTCTTCAGTTCCGATATAAAGAAAGTCATTTACAATTGTGGCACAGCTGAAAACGGAAGTGACATCTGGAACTTGATTTCTATTGATTTGGCGCTGCAATGCCATTTGATTGTTGTAGACATATACTGCGTTTGGAGTTGTTATTATAAGGTAATTTGCGGTTGCCCTAAAATCGGTTGAAGGTTCCGATAATGCAATAAACCCATTAAAAGTATTTGTTGCCAAATCGAATTTATGGATGTATCCAACCGCATTTATGGCATATAATTGAGATCCGAAAGCAGCAATTCCAGACCAATCTCCACTTGCCATTTGTTGCCATTGTTTGTAATCAATCAAATTGGGATTGGTTATATCTCCTTTCCTTATCCCGCTTGAAGTTGATGCATAAATAAATCCGTTATAAACTGTAGTTTGCGTCACTCTCAGCTCAGCTCCATTGTCACCAATATAATAAGTGTCACCAAACTGTGAAGTGGTTAAGTTGAATTGAACGATACCAAAATCTGCCGACACATATACAATGCCTCCAAATTCCATAAAGCTGTTGATTCTTTTTACACTCGTTGGTAAATTGTTGTTTATAATATCGACTACTTTAAGTATACTTCCATCGGCTTCGTTGATGACAATAATTAAACCATTTTGATACCCTACAATTGTTTTATTGGAAGTCGCACTATAGTAGATAGCCGTAATGGTTTCTCCCGAAAGACCATCGACAGTCGTTGTGGTTTTTATAATGTTTGTGCTTAAATTTTTGGAAAACAAAGCATTTTCGGAAGCAGCGTAAATGGCTGTTGGCGATTCCGAAACGTCTTTGATTTGTGTATAAGAGAAATAGCCTTGCCAAGACAAATTGGCCTGGGCAAATGTGATTTGAAACACAAACAGAAAAAGTAAATATAATAGCCTTTTTTGCATTAAATGAATATTGGTTCACAAATATAGCACAAAGCAAAGAAATAGGGATTCCGGGCTAAACCTTTCTTAAAGAGCTCTAGTCAGCACTTTCTCATAAGCTTTTCTTTGCCCACCTCTGAAATAGACATGACCACAGAACGTGTAGCCCAATTTTTCAAAAATTTTAATCATGGCAAAGTTGTCAAAATTGGTGTCTGCTTTTATGCTGTATATGTTGTTATGGCGCGCAAAATCTTCTATACAGCCAATCATTTTTTGGGCACATCCTTTCCCTAAGTATTCCTCGGAAATAGCCACTCGGTGAAAAACCACAAAATCATCATTGGTTAACCACTGCCCTTCAATTTTTGCATATTCAGGTTCGTCATTGATCAATATTGCGCAATAACCAACTATTTTTTCTCCATCGGTCAAAACAAAACCTTCTTCTTTTTCAATGTCTTTTTGCACCACATTAGGGTTTGGATAACCGTCTTGCCATTGATTACTTCCGTCTTCTTTTCTGCGTTGTATAGCCAATTGCAAAATGTCCCATATTGGAGTGATTTCAGAAATCTGAGCTTTTCTAAATTGGTACTCTGTCATTGTGATTTTCTATTATTTAGTAGTCGCTTAATTATCCCGAGTGGTTGGGACTAAATTTTTGTTACTTTTCGACGAGTAATTTTCCCCAAATATATTGAATAAAACTTACTTTTTGACTTTGAGATTTTCCTTTTGGTCTTGAAATAAAATAAATCTCTCGATTCTCTAGAAGTTGTTGTGTTCGCGAAAGGGATAGCAGCAAGCTACCGAAGTAGCGCGGATAGCCCGACCGCATTATAGAAAGTGGGCTAATAAGCGGTGTCTAAAGTTGCCCACTTTTTATAATGGGGTTTCGCCCAAATAATTTTAGATTGCGGAGTTCAGATTTTAGCTTTTTTTTGATTCTCTTCTATAGGCACAAAAAAGCCTTAATCTTTACAGAAAAAGGCTTTATATATATTTAAATTTTAAAATCTGAATTCTGAATTCTAAAATCTGCAATCTTTATACCACTCCTTGAGCAAGCATAGCATCGGCTACTTTTACAAATCCTGCGATATTGGCACCTCTTACATAATCAGTATACCCAGAGGCATCAGTACCATATTTTACGCATGAAGCGTGAATATTTTTCATGATTGTTTTTAATCTTTCGTCAACTTCTTCTGAACTCCAGCTTAGACGCAATGAGTTTTGAGACATTTCAAGTCCCGAAGTAGCTACTCCACCAGCATTTGAAGCTTTTCCTGGAGCAAATAAGATTTTTGCTTTTTGAAAAACATGAACTGCTTCTGGCGTAGATGGCATGTTTGCTCCTTCGGCAACACAAATGCATCCGTTGGCAATAAGCATTTTTGCTTCTTCCTCATTCAGTTCATTTTGAGTGGCACAAGGCAAAGCAACATCACATTTTACTTCCCAAGGGCGTTTTCCAGCTACATATTTTGCGTTTGGATATTTAGTAACATAATCACTAATTCTACCTCTTAATTCATTTTTGATTTCCATTACATGAGCCAATTTCTCAGCATCAATACCGTCAGCATCGTAAATATACCCTGCCGAATCAGACATAGTAACTACTTTACCTCCCAATTGAGTTGCTTTTTCGGCAGCATATTGAGCTACGTTTCCAGACCCAGAAATAACTACTGTTTTTCCTGTGAAGCTTTCACCTTTGGTAGCCAACATACTTTGTGCAAAGTATACATCTCCGTATCCTGTTGCTTCCGGACGTATTAACGATCCTCCAAAAGAAATTCCTTTACCTGTCAAAACTCCGGTAAATTCGTTTCTTAATCTTTTGTATTGACCAAACATATATCCGACTTCTCTTCCGCCTACTCCAATATCTCCTGCTGGCACATCGGTATCAGCACCGATATGTTTAGACAATTCAGTCATAAATGCTTGACAAAAACGCATTACTTCATTATCTGATTTTCCTTTTGGATCAAAATCGGCTCCTCCTTTTCCACCACCCATTGGCAATGTAGTCAGACTGTTTTTGAACGTTTGTTCGAAAGCTAAGAATTTCAAAATACTTAAATTTACTGAAGGGTGAAAACGAATTCCTCCTTTATATGGTCCGATTGCCGAGTTCATTTGAATACGGTATCCTCTATTGACTTGTGTATCTCCTTTATCATCTGTCCAAACTACTCTAAACATAATGATACGATCTGACTCTACCATTCTTTCCAAAATCATTTTATTTTGGTATTTCTTGTTTTCTTCGATGAAGGGAATTACTGTTTCAGCAACTTCTACAACAGCTTGCATAAATTCCGGCTCGTTCGGATTTTTTTTGGCAACCAATTCGATAAAATTTGTAATACTTTGTGACATGATCATTAAATTATAAACGTTTAAGAAAACATTTTCGTTAGTGGGGCAAAGATACATCTTATTCAAATATTTTAACTTTTTTTCTAATTGATTATGATAAAATTATCTTTTTATTAATCATTTATAAAAAATACAACACAAGGAATAGTGTTTTTACGAAATCGATGTAGTTTTCGTAAGGAATAGAATAATATGCCTTCTTTTTTAAATTTAAGACAAATTATAATTCTATTATACTTGTTTTTATATCTTTGCCCTGTTTTGAAAATACAACCTACTATGATCAAACTTAAAATTTTTATATTATTGATTCTGATGTGTTGGTCAAATAGGACTCTCTCACAATCTGGAATCGTTCATGAAATTGGCGTTATTGCTGGACCTGTTCAGTTTAGGTCAGATTATGGACAACGAGATAATGTACAAACCAATATGAACAATACAGGTTTTGGACTTGGAATTATTGACTACCTGAATTTCTCTTATAATGACAATCAGAATATTTATTTTAAAGAGCATTTTAAAATACGAAACGAACTTTCCTACAGTAAAACTGATTTGCAGAATTATGGGCAATGGGTAGAAAAAAACACTTTGCCTTCTCAACAACTCGCTGCCATGAGAGGTTCGACTCAATTAATCAATCTGGGTACTCAACTTGAATTTTATCCTTTACATATTCATGATTTTGAAAATACAATGGGGAGTTTTGCTCCTTATGCGAGTTTAGGTATTCAAATTAGTTATTATAGTGCCACAGCCACTTCTACAATGGGTGAGCTTGGCAATACAGCAACCACCCATCCAAAATATTTAGTCCCTTCAGACGGTCATCCTCATGGATATGCTACTGAAAGTAAGGCGGTTATATCTGAAGTTTTTGATATTGGAACACGATACAAATTAAATCGAATGTCTGATTTAATCATTGATTTACGTTATCAACATTTTGAGTCCGACTGGGTTGATGGTTTAAATCCAAATAAAGATATTTATACTGAAAACAAAAGTAATGATTCGTTGCTATGGCTTACTGTTGGTTACATATTTTACCTAGAGAATTAAACTATAAACCGATTCAAAAAAATAAAAATGCCAATTCTAAATTTTAGAATTGGCATTTTTTATAAATTTCTATTTTTATGCTAGTGCCTGTTCCAAATCGGCAATCAAGTCTTCAGCATCTTCTATACCTACACTCAATCGAACTAGATCATCAGTGATTCCGATTTCCTTTCTTTTGTCTTCCGGAATCGATGCATGTGTCATTAAAGCGGGATGATTGGCTAGTGATTCTACACCTCCCAAAGATTCTGCCAATGTGAATACTTTTAGTCTTTCCAGAAAATTTACTGCTTCTTCTTTTTTACCAGATACAAACGTAAAAGAGACCATTCCTCCAAAACCACTCATTTGCTTTTTGGCAATTTCGTGATACGGATGACTCGGCAATCCCGGATAATAAACCCTATTGATTTTTGCGTGATTACTCAAGAATTCGACTACTTTACTTCCGTTTTCACAATGTCTTTGCACACGTAAATGCAATGTTTTTATACCTCTAAGAACCAAAAAACTATCCATTGGTCCCAAGGTAGCCCCTGTGGCAAATTGTTGAAAATGCAATTGATCTCCCAAAGCTTCATCTTTTACAATTAAAGCGCCAGCAATTACATCCGAATGTCCTCCCAGATATTTGGTTGCAGAATGCATTACAATATCAGCTCCTAAATCCAAAGGCTTTTGCAGATAAGGTGTTGCAAACGTATTATCAACAGCAAAAAGGATATTATGCGCTTTGGTGATTTTGGCTATTTCCTGAATGTCGGCCAATTTCATTAAAGGATTTGTCGGGGTTTCTACCCAAACCAATTTGGTGTTTTTGTTAATCAACGACTTGAATTTTTCGATATTATTCATGTCTACAAAATGAAACACAATTCCGCTATCTTTATAAATACGGGTAAACATTCTGTAGGTTCCACCGTATAAATCGTCCATAGCAATGATCTCATCACCCGCTTTAAACGATCTTAAAATACAATCTGTAGCAGCCAGTCCCGATGAAAAAGCCAATCCACGAGTTCCGTTTTCAATACTGGCCAAAGCATTTTCCAAAGCAGTTCGTGTTGGATTTGCGGCTCTGCTGTATTCGTAATCTGGATTCAAAGGTTTTCCTGGACTAGTTTGTACAAATGTGGAAGTTTGGTATACTGGAGGCATTACCGCTCCTGTGCTTGGGTCATGATGCTGTCCACCATGGATGACTTTGGTATTGAATTTCATTGTTTGATTTTTTTATTTTTTCTGTCACTAATTGTCTGACTTTTTTTCGAAAAATTTATATAAACTTTCTGATGCTCATCATAATCCCTATATGTAAGCCTTCGTGGAAGTTATTAAATTCAATTGCTCCTTTTGTGCTTTTCAAAATATATCCAGTAGAAGTTGGATATTCTTGATAGTTTACAAAAACTCCATTGTTATAATCTGTTTCTAACTGATCTACAGATTTTAACAACAATACTTTGATTTCATCGACTTCTTTTTGCGTCACATCGTGCTCCGGTTTGGTTCCTTTGCGATATTTTTCGACCATTTCATCAGTCACCACCATAGGCAATCCTGATAATTTATAAACCAATAATTGCTGGGTCACGACGATATGACCAATATTCCATATTAAATTATTACTGAATCCCTCTGGAATTTTATTCAGTTGTTCTAATGTGTAATTTTCAAAATAAGAACTCAACATTTTTCTGCCAGTTCTGTTTACTTCAAATGTATCTTGCATGATTGTATTTTTTGGATAAAATTAAACATTTTAAACATCAAATGATTTCCTTTGCATTCAGAAAATAGAAAAAAATGAACAAAATATACTATCTCGCATCTTGTGACACTTGTCGAAAAATCATTAAATCACTTCCAAAAGACCATGATTTGGTTTTTCATGACATCAAACAAAATCCTATTACTGTTGAAGAATTAGAAGAAATGTACCGCCTTTCGGGAAGTTATGAAGCATTGTTCAGCAAAAAAGCGCAATTGTATAAATCGATGGATTTAAAAAACAAATCCCTTACCGAAGATGATTTTAAAAAATACATATTAGAACATTATACGTTCCTAAGCCGTCCCGTTTTTATCATCAATGACAAAATATACATTGGCAATACACAGCAAAATATAATTCAAGTAATGAAAGCCTTGAGTTAATGTCAAAAAGAAATCTTGCCTTAATTGGTGCCACGATAGTTTCCATAATTTACGGCGTTACTTTTACCATAGCCAAAGATGTAATGCCAAAATACATTGATGCCTATGGATTTATTCTGTTGCGCGCTGGCGGTTCTATGCTTTTGTTTTGGCTGGTTTGGTTTTTTATGCCCAAAGAAAAAATTGCACTCAATGATTTTCCTCGAATAATAGCTGCCGCTTTTTTTGGAGTAGCTTTTAATATGCTGACTTTTTTCAAAGGTTTGAGCCTGACCTCTCCTATTTCGGCGGCGGTTATAATGGTTTCGACACCTATGATTGTATTAGTGCTTTCGGCCATTATTATGAAAGAACGCATGAAAAAAAGAATGGTATTAGGAATCGGTCTTGGTCTCATCGGAACAGCTTCGCTCATCCTTTATGGGAAATCGATAGGCGACACTTCACAATCAGGACTAGGAAATTTTTTGGTTTTGGTCAACGCCATTTCGTATGGATTTTATCTGATTATTGTCAAAAAACTAATGAATAAATACAGTGCTTTTACATTTGTAAAATGGATTTATTTGTTTGGTTTTATAATGGTTTTGCCTTTTGGTTGGAGCGAATTTACTGCGGTTGATTGGACAATTGTTCCAACGGATATTTACTGGAAAATAGGTTTTGTGGTGGTAATTTCGACCTTTTTGACTTATTTATTAAATTTGCTTTCGATGAAAGAATTAAAACCAACTACGGTAGCCGTTTTCATTTATTTACAACCTTTATTTGCATCCATTTTTGCAATAGGTTTAGGTAAAGATGAACTGAATTTGGTCAAAATAATTTCAGCTTTGCTTATATTTTCTGGAGTTTATTTGGTAACAAAAAAAGCACATTAACTTCAAATTTTCAACATCATTCGAGCCTTTAAAACTGCCCTATATTTTTATTATATTTACATAAAACAAAATAAATGGACAAACTCAAGGATTTTCTCTATCAAAATAAATATGAGATTTTACTATTCGGATTAATTCAACACCTATTTATTGGTATTTTATTTTCCGACTTATCAGGAGCACTCAAATTCGTTTGGGTATTGAATATCATTGTACTTGGTTTTGCCACAATTGGAATTTTTATACAAAAAGGAAAAAGAAAAAACCGAATCCGAAATGTACTCTTGTTTTTGGTTGTATTTATTACATTGGGAATCCCTTTCAATAATGAAAATTTATTTTTTTTGATTGTTGTAAATGTGATCTATATACTGTTTTTTATTTTCATCTTTTGGGAGGTTCTTAAGTTTTTAATAAGACCAAGCTATATTAACAAAGATGTCATTTCTGCTGCTGCCTGCGGATATTTTTTACTGATTGAAATTAGCGTTTTTATCATGCAAACCCATTTTTATCAAAATCCCGATTCTTTTAAGGGAATTGATACTTCGACGCCATATAGTTCTTTCATAGATTTGGTTTATTTTTGTTGTATTACTATTTCGAGTATTGGCTTTGGAGACATTATCCCTAATAGTCAACAAACCAAACTGTTCACTTCGCTATTGGGGATAATAGGGCAATTTTATTCTGTAGTCCTCGTTGGAATTTTGATTAGTAAATTCTCTTCTCATGAAAAAAAATAATTTTTACTTTTTCAATAAAATAGAACAATACCGTTACTCCTTATAGAATAAAGGCCTCTGAAACTTTTTCCTTATCTTTGAACACTTTTATAAAAAATATGATACAATCGATGACAGGCTTTGGTAAAGCCACTTTGCAATTACCATCCAAAAAAATTACAGTAGAAGTAAAATCTTTAAACAGTAAAGGTTTAGATTTAAATGTACGAATGCCTTCTGTATATCGTGAAATGGAACTGGGTTTACGCAACCAAATAGCCCTGAAACTAGAAAGAGGTAAAGTAGATTTTTCTATTTTTATCGAAAGTACCGCAGAACAAACTTCAACCAAGGTTAATGTGCCTATCGTAAAAGCGTACATTAATCAATTGAGGGAAGTATATGCAGATGCAGATGAAACCGAATTGATGAAAATGGCCGTGCGTATGCCCGACACCATGAAAATAGAACGCGATGAAATCGACGAAAATGACTGGATTCAAATCCAAACCGTAATCGAAGAAGCGTTGCAAAACATACTGACTTTCAGAAAAGACGAAGGGCAATCGTTGGAAAATGAATTTCAATTGCGTATCGGAAATATTCGTCAATATATGAATGAAGCTTTGGCTCTAGATCCAGAGCGTGTTCAAGCCATAAAAGACCGTTTGCAAACTGCCATTGCTGAATTGAAAGTCAATGTGGACGAAAATCGTTTTGAGCAGGAATTGATTTATTACCTAGAGAAATTGGATATTACCGAAGAAAAAGTGCGTTTGACCAACCATTTGGATTATTTCCTGGAAACCATCAATGGAACGGAAGCCAACGGTAGAAAATTAGGTTTCATCACCCAAGAAATGGGTCGTGAAATCAATACTATGGGATCGAAATCGAATCATGCACAAATGCAAAAATTAGTGGTTCAGATGAAAGACGAATTGGAAAAAATTAAGGAACAGGTATTGAATGTTTTATAATCCCCCTAACCCCCGAAGGGGGGAATATAATAGGAGGCTATAAATTATAAACTAACTTAAAAATTCCTCCCCTTCGGGGAGGCTAGGAGGGGATGAAAAAAGGAAAATTAATCGTATTCTCGGCACCATCGGGATCAGGAAAAACTACCATTGTTAGACACTTATTAGGAAAAGAAGATTTGAATTTAGAATTTTCCATCTCGGTAGCTACTCGTGAAGCGCGTGGCGAAGAAGTAAATGGAAAAGATTATTATTTCATGTCTTTGGAAGAGTTTAAAAAACACATCAAAGCAGAAGATTTTGTAGAATGGGAAGAAGTTTATAGAGATAATTTTTATGGTACTCTAAAAAGTGAAGTAGAACGCATTTGGGCCAAAGGAAAAAATGTCATTTTTGATATTGACGTTGCAGGCGGATTGCGTATCAAACATAAATTCCCTGAAGAAACTTTGGCTGTTTTTGTAAAACCACCAAGCGTAGACGAACTCAAAAGAAGACTAAAAGAACGCTCCACCGAAAGCGAAGACAAAATCAATATGCGAATCGCAAAAGCTTCTGTAGAACTCGCTACCGCTCCTCAATTTGATGTGATTATCAAAAACTACGATTTGCCTGTAGCTCTAGAAGAAGCCTATCAATTGGTAAAGGATTTTGTAAAAGAATAGTAATTATTACGTCAAGATTCGCAAAGAAAAAAGAGATTCACAAAAATTTTATAAAATCCTTCGTGAATCTTCCAAAACTCTTTGTGAACCTTCGCGAAACAATAGTATATGAAAATCGGACTTTATTTCGGAACGTTTAATCCCATTCATGTTGGGCATCTTATCATTGCCAATCACATGGCGGAACATGCCGATTTGGATCAGGTCTGGATGGTCGTAACGCCACACAATCCATTGAAAAAGAAAAGTACTTTACTTGACGATTACCATCGTTTGCAAATGGTTTATCTCGCCACTGAGGATTTTCCCAAAATAAAACCTTCGGATATTGAGTTCAAATTATCGCAGCCCAATTATACGGTAAATACGCTAGTTCATTTACAGGAAAAATATCCAGATTATGAATTTTCATTAATCATGGGAGAAGACAATTTGAAATCATTGCACAAATGGAAAAACTATGAAGTGATTTTGGCGCACCATGATATTTATGTCTATCCAAGGATTTCACTAGAGACAGATAATTTGGAACTAAAAAACCATCCCAAAATCCATTTGATTGATGCTCCAGTTGTAGAAATATCCTCGACCAACATTCGAAATACAATCAAAAAAGGAAAAAATGTTAAGCCCTTACTACCACACAAAGTTTGGGAATACATTGATCATAATAACTTTTACAAAAAGTAGTTATTCAAGAACTGCCCTTACTTCTGTTTCAATATCCTGAAAAATGGAACTCAAATTATCATTTTTGCCCGACAACAAAAACACTTCAGTATTGGGCATTTCTTTGCTGTTCCATACCAATTGCAATTTATTTTCTTGAATCAATTTTTTTGCATTGATATTCCATGTAACTGCAACTCCAGTATTTTTGCTAAGGATTTCCAGCATTTCATATTCGGAAGGAATAATATAATTGGCCACCATCGAGGGTCTTTTTTTAGCAAAAACATGCAGCCAAAATAATTTAATGTGCGGAATTCCGGCATCATGACTGTACCATTTTTGATCGTTTAACCAGTTTTCAACAGCAACATAATCTTTAATTTTTATATTTAATTTTAAATCAGAAAGATCAATATTGGTAGAACCTACAATGACTTGTTTGATATCGCCCACCTTTTTCTGAATCGTATCAAAAGTGTCGAACTTCTTGGTCACAATAGCAAAATCAAGTTTTTTGGAATTCACCAAATCAAACAACGCATCATTAGTATGGAATGTAAAATCGATAAAATCAAATTTAGCAACCAAAGTGCTCCCGATACCGCTCATCAAATGTCTGGAAATACCGACCGACAATAACCGATTGGCATTGAAAGCTTTGGCTCGAAAACCGTTTTCTACATTTTCCAGTCGATCTAAGGCATCAATGATTAAATTATTGAGTAACTTAGCATATTCTGTCGGTTCAACCCCCTTGGACTTTCGATTGAAAAGCTTGTAACCAACATGTGCCTCCAACATCACTATTTGCTGACTTACAGCTGGTTGACTTATAAATAATTCTTTGGCTGCCAAAGAAAAATTTCCGTTTTTATAAACAGATTTAAATGTCCGATACCATTCCAGATTGACCATGATATAAATATATTTATCACAAACATAATTTAAATTATTTTTACTAATACCATATTCAGCATAAATTTGTGGTATCAAAAAGTAAGTAATGAAAAAAATAACAGTATTAATAATTCTAACATTAACCGTGGGTTGCTTTGTGGCAACTGCACAAAAACAAAATAACAAGAAGATGAAAAAAGTATTATTTGTAGTTACGAGTCACGATCAATTGGGTAACACAGGAGAAAAAACAGGTTTTTGGACAGAAGAATTGGCAGCACCTTATTACGCTTTACTTGATCAAGGCGTAGCAATAGACATTGCAACTCCAAAAGGAGGACAACCACCAATTGACCCAAAAAGTGCTGATCCAGCATCGGCAACCGAAGACACTAAACGATTTGACGCCGACACTGTTTTATTGGAAAAACTAAAAAATACCAAAAAATTAGCAGACGTTAATCAAGCAGATTACGATGCGGTTTTTTACCCTGGAGGTCACGGACCACTTTGGGATTTGGTCGAAGATACAACTTCTATTGCGTTGATTGAGTCTTTTTATATCCATAAAAAACCAGTTGCTTTTGTGTGTCACGCACCAGCTGCTTTGAAAAACGTAAAAGTAAATGGAGAATTTCTAGTAAAAGGGAAAAAAATAACTGGATTCGCCAATACCGAAGAAGAAGCAGTTGGATTGACCAAAATCGTTCCTTTCTTATTGGAAGATGCATTGCAAGCCAATGGAGGAATCTACAGTAAAGTTGCCGATTGGCACCCTTATGCTGTAGAAGATGGTTTACTAATTACAGGTCAAAATCCAGCTTCGTCTAAATTAGTGGCGGAATTATTATTAACGCAATTGAATTCAAAAAAATAATTAAAGTTGCTAAGTTTCTAAGATTTAAAAAACTTAGTAGCTTAGCCTCTCTGTAACTTAGTGTATCTTAAAAAAAACAAACACAATGTTAAATTTCGAGTTATATAATCCTACCAAATTGGTTTTTGGTAAAGGACAAATAGAAAAATTACCAATCTTGATCCCTGCGAATGCAAAAATTCTTCTCGCTTATGGTGGTGGAAGTATTTTTAAAAATGGAATCCACGAGCAAGTTCGAAAAAGTCTGGAAGGATATGAAATTGTTGAATTTGGAGGAATTGAAGCCAATCCGCATTTTGAGACTTTGATGAAAGCCGTTGCTGTCATCAGAGAGCAAAAAATTAATTTTATTCTCGCTGTTGGTGGCGGAAGCGTTATCGATGGTGTGAAATTTATTTCGGCAGCTGTTCCTTTTGAAGGAGAACCAATTGACATACTTAAAAAGCGAATTCTTTTCAAAGAAGGATCAAATGTAATTCCGTTTGGTACTGTTTTGACTTTGCCGGCAACGGGTAGCGAAATGAATTCAGGTTCCGTTGTAACAATTGCTGCAACTCAAGAAAAACTGGATTTTGGAGGTTCGGCTTTATTTCCAAAATTTTCAATTTGCGACCCAACAGTTATTGCTTCTTTACCCAAAAGGCAATTGCAAAACGGAGTGATCGATGCTTACACACATGTTCTGGAGCAATACCTGACGTATGTACACGAAGGTTTTTTGCAGGATAGAATTGCAGAAAGCATTTTGCAGACTTTAATTCAAATAGGACCAGATGTAGTAGAGAAACCAACCGATTATGCTTTAGCATCCAATTTTATGTGGAGCTGCACTATGGCTCTAAACGGACTGATTCAGAAAGGGGTTCCTTCAGACTGGGCAACTCATATGATTGGTCACGAATTGACCGCACTTTATGGTATTGATCATGCCCGAACTTTGGCAATTATTGGACCTAACTTATACAAAGTAATGTTTGAATCCAAAAAAGAAAAATTGGCACAATACGGAAAACGCGTTTTTAATTTAGCAGGAAGTGAAGAAGAAATTGCTGAAGCTGCCATAGAAAAAACAATAGCTTTCTTTCATACTATGGGAATGAAAACCTTGTTATCTGAAAACGCTGAAAATTTTGAAAAAACAGCCGATTTTATAGTGAATCGTTTTGAAAAAAGAGGTTGGAAAGCCTTGGGAGAAAAACAGAATATTACATTAGAAAAAGTAAGAGAGATTGTTACGATGAGTTATTAATTTCAACATAAAATAATAGCATAAAAAAAGGCGTTCACTTAACCAATAAGAACGCCTTTTTAAAATACTAAAACAAAACTAACTAACTCAATCTTCATATTTTAAATCTAAACAATTTATTTATAATGAGTTACAACGTAAGTATTGTATTTATATTGTATAAAATCTAAAATTTTTATAGATAATTTATTTTTTTAATAAAAACTTTATAAAGCCCTATAAATTCTAGGCTTCTCAAAAAAATTAATTTGTATTATTGGTATATTTTTAAGTACTTTTGATTAAATTTAATAAAAAAATGGCCGATAATTTAAAATTTGCAGTAATTGGCGGCGGAAGCTGGGCTACTGCCATAGCTAAAATGTTGTGCGTAAATCTTCCCGAGATTTCATGGTATATGCGAAATGACGCTGCTATAGAACACATTAAAACTTATAAACACAATCCAAATTATTTAAGTTCTGTTGAGTTTGACAACACAAAACTCAAACTTACGAATGACATCAATGAAGCGGTTGCTTATGCCGATTACATCATTTTTGCAATTCCTTCTGCATTCTTGAATGGTGAATTGGAAAAATTGACGGTTTCTCTGAAAGACAAAATCATTTTTTCAGCCATAAAAGGAATTGTGCCTGAAACCAGTTTGATTGTGGGAGAACATTTTCACTATAAATACGACATTCCTTATTACAACATAGGTGTGATTACTGGACCTTGTCACGCAGAAGAAGTAGCGCTAGAAAGACTTTCATATTTAACAATTGCTTGCGGTGACCCAGACAAAGCCTCTATAGTTGCCAAAAATTTATCCGGCAATTATATCAAAGCAAAAATCACTGATGATATTATAGGAACAGAATATGCCGCAATGCTAAAAAATATTTATGCTGTTGCTGCCGGTATTGCACACGGATTGGGATATGGTGATAATTTTCAATCGGTTATTATGAGTAATGCAATTCGCGAGATGAAAAGATTCATCAAGAAAGTGCATAAAATGAAACGTAACATCAATGACTCTGCCTATTTGGGCGATTTATTGGTTACCGGTTATTCTATTTTTTCGAGAAACAGAATGTTCGGTAATATGATTGGAAAAGGATATACTGTAAAATCGGCTCAAATGGAAATGAGTATGGTTGCCGAAGGTTATTATGCCGTAAAAAGTGCTTATAAACTCAACCAAGGCTATGGGGCCAAAACACCAATTATAGATGCTGTTTATGCCATCTTATATGAAGGCAAAGAAGCCAAAGCCGTGTTCAAAAAATTGACCGAGGAATTGGATTAATAATCAGATTTCAGATTAAGATAAAACAATAAAAAAGGCATTTTCTAAATTAAGAAAATGCCTTTTTTGGTTATTATTAAATCTTTTATTTCACAATCACTCCATCAACAAACAAAAGTGGTACTTCTTCCACATTAGCTTCATTAATACTATTTGCTTTGAAAATAAATTTTTTGTCGTACAAAGTGTTTCCGATGAAATAAGTTACCATAAACTCATTGTTGAGTGCTAAAACACTTTTTTCTATCATTTCGATTTTTACTACCGAAACGGCTGGAACTTCCATAAAAGCGTGACGCAAAAGAGAAGTTTTTTTCATTTCGCCGTCAATGGTGCCAAAGGCTTTGGAAACTACCATAACACTATCGAGTTGAAAGTCGCTATCGTTAATCAGATAGGCGTACCAAACTTTTTCCATAAAATCGTCGCTCCATTCTTGAACGGCAGCAAGGAATACATTTTCTACTTCGGGGATAGTGATATCTTTTTTCATACTAGTCAAAAGTTATAAAGTCAAAAGTCGAAAGTCCCAAATGCTGAAACTTTCGACTTTTGACTTTCGACTTAAATTATATACTTGATTTAAATTGCTCTAGGAAACGGACATCATTTTCATAAAACATACGGATGTCACCAATTTGATACAATAACATCGCGATACGCTCGATTCCCATTCCAAATGCAAAACCATTGTATTCGTCTGGGTTGATGTCACAGTTTTTAAGTACGTTTGGATCAACCATACCGCATCCCATAATTTCTAGCCAACCGGTTCCTTTGGTGATACGGTAATCGGTTTCGGTTTTTAGACCCCAATAAATATCAACTTCGGCACTTGGTTCGGTAAATGGAAAATAAGAAGGACGTAAACGAATTTTTGATTTTCCAAACATCTCTTTGGTGAAATACAAAAGGGTTTGCTTCAAGTCGGCAAAAGACACGTCTTTGTCAATATACAATCCTTCTACTTGATGAAAGATACAGTGTGATCGCGAAGAAACGGCCTCGTTACGGAAAACCCTTCCCGGAGAAATAGTACGAATTGGCGGTTTGTTGTTCTCCATATAACGCACCTGCACAGATGAAGTATGCGTACGCAACAAAATATCCGGGTTGGTTTGTATGAAAAAAGTATCCTGCATATCACGTGCCGGGTGGTATTCTGGCAAGTTTAACGCCGTAAAATTATGCCAATCATCCTCAATTTCCGGACCTTCGGAAACATTGAACCCTATGTTTGAAAAGATATCTATAATTTGGTTTTTTACCAATGAAATAGGGTGGCGGGAACCAATAATGGAAGGTTCGGCCGTACGGGTCAAATCACCATAAAATCCTTTTATTTCTTCCTTGCTGGCTAAAGCTTCCTGAATGGATTTTACTTTGTCCTCGGCAGAAGTTTTAAGCAGATTGATTACTTGCCCAAATTCCTTTTTCTGGTCGTTGGGTACATTTTTGAATTCGGCAAAAAGGTCTTTCAACAGTCCTTTTGTTCCCAAGAATTTAATTCTAAATGTTTCTAGTTCTGCTGGATTTTGTGTGGAGAATGCCTGTGCTTCACCAATATATTCTTTTATCTTATCTATCATTTTTATATAATCTCTTTATTGTCAATGTTTTATAACAACTATAAAAAATAGTGGGGTGATTTGTGGGGTGATTTGTATAAAAATTGAATTCAAAACTCTATCTTTAAGGCTACAAAGATAATTAAAAATATAGAGATGAAAGCGAATGTGATATTACAAAAAAAGAATAAAAATGATGAGTTTGGTTTTCTATACATACTTTATTCAGATGGTAATAAAAGAAAGAAAGTTTCATTAAAGCATAAGATGTTAGTAGCACATTTTGATAAGACATTTATAAAGGATATGAATAACTTCAGTGCTAAATTATCTGGTTGGAAAGAACTAAATAATAAAATTAATACGTTAATAGATGATACTGCAATTTTTGATATTAAAGAATACACTATAACTACATCATATCTAACATATTTTCAAAAGTATATTGATAAAAAATTAACTAAACAAAATAGTAAGAATAACTTTAACACAAGTCTTAAACAATTCAAGACTTATCTAACTTCTATTAATAAAGATGATATTTTATTTACTGACTTAACAAACACTATATTAAACAATTACAGGACATATTTACAAAAAAAGGGTAGAACAAACACAACTATTAAAACATATTTAACAGCGATGATGTGCGTTTTCAATAAGGCTATTGATGATTATGATAATAAAATCTTTATAAGTGATAAAGATATTTTTAGAAATATAAAAAAGGGATTAAAAAGTGATATTAAAGTGAAGCGTGTTTTAACTGATACTGATATATCTATACTAAAAAGAATAAAAAGGACAGAATATAAATACGAGGATAGATTGTTGTATGATGGTATGTTAGATGATTTTGGAACTCGTATAGAATTAACCAATACTCAAAAAGAAACTTATAAAGAAATTAATAATAATGTTTTATTCTATGTGTCAAGGATGTTTTTATTTAGTTTATTTTCCAATGGTATGCGTTTTAGTGATATGTTTTTAATAAGATTAGAAAATCTTACTGAAAATACAATTGAATACACTACATTGAAGAACAAAAAAGGTATGAAAATACTAATTAATGTCCATATAAACAGAGTTATATGTGATATATTAGGATTAGAAAATTATCATAAACGATTAAAGACTGAGAGATTAAAAGGTTATTTAGATAATGAATTAACCTATAAAGAATTACAAGAATTGATTAAAAATGAGATTAAATATAAACTGGATAAAACTGATACAACTTTAATTACTTATAAAGGATATAGTCATATTGATGTTAGCAATAAAGAATTAGTTAAGTGGATAGATAGGATATATCTAATGAGTTTAGAAATTGATAGACGAGCGAATATATTGTTACATAATGAAATTAAAAAAATGAATAAAAAGGATTTTTTATTCAAAAAGTTTATAAATGCAGATATTTTTAATGATTTTAAGAAAGAAACTGGTTTTACTGAATTACAGAATAAGAAATACAAAACTTTAATGGCTAAATATGATAGACAATTGACTTCTATTGGTAAAAAATATAAATTATCGCACGAAAAATTAAGTTCTCATAACGCTCGTCATTCATTTACTAACATCGTTCTAACTATGGATAATATAAACTTATTAGATGTATCAAAACTTTTAGGACACAGCAACTTATCTACAACACAAGCATATATTAGTTCAGGATTTGAATTTGAAAAACATAAGGAAATTAATGACGAGTTTAGTAAAAGATTTGTTAATAGATATTAAGGATTGATTGAAATAAGCACATACAAAATAATACAAAATTGGCTATAATGACTTTTGAGACATTTAACGAATTAAATAAAGTTGGCTGTTTTAGTAATAAAACTGTCCTGACTATAAAAAATCCATTCTTTTTAAAAGAATGGATTTTCTGTTTTATATATAATTAAAGCGAACCAATTCGCTCAAAAAATATATATACAGAAAATGAAAAAAAGATTGCATACCAGTTTCGTCAAGTTTATTGTTGAGAAATACGATAAAGAAATTCAAGAACTTCCCGAAGAAGAAACCAATTATAGAAAAGATATCAGCGATGAATATGATGAAATTATGGATTATGGCGATGAAGAAAATGATGAGGTTCAAGACGAAGAAGAAATTCAAGAAAATGATGATGAAACCATTGATGACTTAATAAAAGAATATCGTTCATTAGCGAAAAAATATAAGATAAAAACAAATGGTAGTATTCGTAATAAAAGAAAATAAGAAGTATTATGATATTGAAACTATGCGACAAATTCTCAATGTTTCAAAATCTAAAATTCAAAGACAGTTGAAAAAACAAGATACTGAAATAGTCAAGTATAAAAATTTACATCTTTATAATGAACATACTCTGTTTAGCTTGATGGAGGTAATTCTAATAGAAAAATTAGAAAAGATAGATGATTAACTATGACAAGATTAAAAAGTTGAACAGTCAGATTGCCATAAATAAAGAAAAGTTACAGTCTGAAACTGATATTAAAAAGAAAGAAAAGTTGAGGTGTTTAATTCAAATCGACATGCTAAAAACAAAACTTGAGAGATTAAATTGAAATAAAAAGAATGGTTTATACCATTCTTTTTTTATTGACTTCACTTATACAATAAGTATTTATATTGAAATTTCGGGAAGTTTAAAAAGTGAGCAACAATAAGATGATATAATATATATACTCAATATTTATAGACTGACTTGCTCTTTTAAATTTAATAGTGAGTTTCTAATAAATAAGTGGAAACAAAACGAGATCACTTTTATATATAACAAAAAAGAATTTATTATATGAAAGTTATTCTACCTCAAGAAGTCATTAATTGTATTTCAAAAATCGGAAATAAAACCGCACAGAAAAACGGTTATAAAATTTATACTGCATTGACCTTAATGTCCAAAAGACAAAATAAGCACAAATATTTCCCTGTTCCATCTACTTACTTAGAAAAGATAAATAAACGCTACAAAAGAACCCTAAATGCTTTACAAGAAGCAAAGATTATTAAACCATATAGCAGAATTGAACAACACCCCGAATTATTGTTTGAAAGCATCGAAAAGAAATATTACAATGTATCAAGAGGCATTTGTATTAAATATAAATTCCTAATTGATATTTCAAAAGGTGTTATTGAAGAAATAGATTTTGACAACAAAAGAAAATACAGATGGTATTCTATAATTGAAAACTCGATGGCTGAACTTGGTTATGAAGGAAAAATTTCAAGAGATACTTTTGGAAGACGAGTGCATCATCCTGTAATACCGATTTATAAAGAAGACTTAAAAAAGAAAGGTTATGCTATTATTGATGCTAAATGTTCCCAACCTAAACTTCTATTGAACATTATGAAAGATAAGGGAATAATTGACAAAAGATACGAAGAAGCATTTCAATTAGATTTTTATAATTATTTGGTTCAGAATTTAGAACTGAATGACAGACAACAAGCAAAAGATTTGTTTATGTATTTCCTAAATTCAAATGGATATGTTCCAAATTATAAAATTCACATTTTGTTTCCTGTTGCATCAAAGTTTATTACAAATCTAAAAACCAAAAATTATAAAGATGCTTCATCTTATTTACAAAGAGAAGAAAGTAAAATATGGATTGATGATTTACTAGAAAATATACCTACTGATTTTGCTTTGCCTATACACGATTGTTTATTAGTGAAAGATAGAGAAGTTTATGAAATACTTGATTACTGTAAAAGCAAATATGAAAATATAGATTTTGAGATTTCTTTTTTATAATGAGCAATTCAAAATTTGCTTCCTAACAGAACCAAATCTCATCAGAAAGTTAGTTTATATGTTTCGTACAAAACAACCTCCCAAAACCAACCAATTCACGCCACAACAAATAAAAAAGCGATTTGACTAATATCAAATCGCTTTTCATTTTAGAATACTATTCAGTTTTGTATTTCTGCTCTTTATTCCATTATCTTCAAATGATAATTTGTTAAAAATATTTTCCATGTTTAGGAATTATAAACTACACAATAAAATATAGTTTTGTTTAACTTAATAATAAGTCTAATTTTAAATTTCTTTGATGCTTTGCGATTTCTCTATCAAAGATTTTATCAATAAAGTCGGGCGTGTCTACTTCATCTTCAACATCTAAATAAATCTCTTCGAATATCACTACATCATTATAAGTTATTTTAATGTCTTTTCCCCACTTATTAGTTTTTCCGTATGCTTTATACATATTTTATTTGTTTTATTAATGATTTATTTTTTAGCTCTTTAATACTTAGTTGTTTCTTTGTTTATTTATAAACTCTCCAAAGTGTCCCGTGGTCTTTAAGAACGGAAACACAAAACTTTACTTTCAATGAACCATCTAAAAGCAATGTTCTAACATTATTTTCAGTAATAGAAGAGTTCTTCTTTTTCATATAAAAAGTAATGCGAGAGATTGTCCAACATTTTAGTTCTAACTCGCTATTTCCTTTCATTATTAATGAAACATCATCATCAATTATTTTTAATGACAATTGAAATCCATTATAAAGTGTTTCTTTTGTTGTAGAAATAAAATCAGTTTTAAGTGTTGTTTTATCTCCATTTTTTATCCCCAAGTATTTCGTCAATACATTCACATTTGAAGTTTTTCCGTTCTTTTCGGGTCCGCAATAAAAGTTATTAAAGTTTGTTGGTAAAGCATCTTTGCTCTTTGCTTCAATTGCTTTTGCTTGAATAGTTTTTACTTGTTCTTTTTCTACATAATTAAACTTCACATTATTTGAAGTTAAAAGATTTAACCACGTATTAGTATTTGCGCAAGTAGGACAATTGTTTAAGTGTGTTCTCATAATTTTATTTTTGTTTTAATTTGTTACTAATTTTTAAGCATAGAAATCCCGCTTCACATAATGCAAATTTTTAAAATTGAATAGTAATGCTTTGAATTTAAACCTCTAAATGATTATTCAGAGATGTTGTTTTTGATTTCTTAGGCAAAGATATGTTGAAGAATCTTTGAAAAAACATCATCTAAAATTTGGAAATATCGCGCCTCAATAAAATCATTTTTAGTGTTGAGGTATGTATTTATAGTTGAGGTATTTTTGAGAAATGTTAATTTTTTTATTTTTTTGATTGAAACTAATCGTCTATAATAATCCGCTTATTTAGGGTTATTTCTTTAAATTATTTAGATCATAATATACTCAGTATAAACAATAAATGTTATATGTATTCAAAATAAATAAGCTGTATTTAATTGTTAATTGATTCAATTTTATACTTTTGCTCAAATTCATAAGGAAATTATGTTAATATCATTTGACAAAAATAAAGGATGCACGGCTTATAAAGGTCTAATGGAAAATCCAACAGACCGTCAAGCTGCGAAAACTTTTAATAAAATATATAATCAATCAATTTTAAAATCGTCAATAAAAGTTTATCAAAAACTGAAAAGTTGCGATAATGCTTTAATATATAACCAAACCACTTCAGGAGATAATAAAATAGAAAAAGTATCTGGTGTTAAAGATAAAAATCCTGTTGTGTTAAAAGTTAGAATACAAGATAGTTATAGGAAATTTTTTCATTTTTACGAAACTAATACTTTTGGAGAAGAGGATTTATCAATAACTAAAAATTGGGTAGGTCAATATAGTACTGTTAATAATATTCTAGTTTTTGAAATAAATAAACATGATTATTCAGCTGTATAAAAAGCGATGGAAAAAATTAAAGTAGTTAACACGATTCAATACTTCACGACTGTTGGAGAAGAAATTGAAGATATATTATTATCAAATGATATAGATAGAAATTCTTTTCTATCATATATGAATTGGAATGATACAGAATTAGGGGCTATTACAAAAGTTTCCAAAAAAGAAGCTATTGAAATAGAGAAGGCTATCAATGTCGAAAAAATTTCAAATTATATTTTACAATTTCAAAGTAATTACAAAATTTCATATGCAAAAGCTTTATTAGCATATAAGGAAAATTTAAAGCTATATAAGAAAATTGAACATCTTAAAGATTTATTAGATAACGATTTTACGGATGGTATAGATCTTTTGGAGGATATTTCTAATTTTTTAGATATAGAAAACGAATTAGAAATATTTGATAGAGTTAAGGAAAATATTGCATTGTATAAAATTTCTAATTTTGTTCCCGATAATTTGAATTTATATGCTTGGTTAAAAAGAGGTGAATTAGATTTTTATAAAAAAGCTTTAGAAAATTATAATAGAAACGAATTCTTATCTTGGATAGATAGTAAAGAATGGGAAGGAAATTTATATAATATTCATTATATTAAAAATCAATTGCCTAAAAAATTAGAAGAATTTGGAGTTGCTTTGGTTTATACTCCATACTTAAATAAAACAGTCTTTGGAGCAGTCAGATGGTTTGAAGGAAAGCCATTGGTTCAAGTTTCTGATAAAGGTAAATGCCTTGCTACTTTTTGGTATACATTATTTCATGAATTTGGACATGTTATTAAACATGAAAATGATGAAATATTTGAAGGTCAAGCTGATTTAAGTAAATCTGCAATTAATAAAAAAGAAAAAGAAGCTAATCTATTTGCTTATGATTTTCTTTTTAATGGTGATAATTTGCGAAAATCTTTATTTACTTATCGTAATCAATATGTTGACGATGATTTTATTGATAGCATTTCAAGGCGTTTCAACGTAAATAAAATGTTTACTGCATATTGGATGAAAAAAGCAATGATAAAATCTAAAACAGTTAAAGCTAATATTCCCTCTTTACAATTTTAGAAAATAGCATTTTTCAGGTATCAAATATATCAAAAAATCACTTTAATTAAGTAGATTCTTCAATTGTTTGGTCTACTAGGTAATCATTATCCATAAAAAAGCGAGAAAATCTTCCCGCTTTTTTTATAGATAATTCTATCTTTTAATTTTTCCAATAATTAAAATGTGGAAATTCTTTTTTTAAACCATCTAAAATTTCATAAAGTTTATCTTGAGAAAGCCCATCTAATCTCCAACCACCACCGCCAGTTACATCAGAATTTGGCATACAAGTAGGCTGTTGAGAAGTGTTTTCATAAGAAAACTTTTTGCCATCCATATAATAAGTCATTACTATTAAGTTATATTTATCGATATAATCAGAAACACTCTCAGAATATTGTCTTTCTATATTGATTTCGTATCCTATAATCCACTTTTTGTTTTGTTTTTCTTTGTATTGTGTGACAAAGTTAAAGTTTTGACTGTTATTACCTTTGGTTTCCAATAATTTACAAGATTCTATATTTCCGTTTTCGTAATCAATATCTTTAGTGATTATGTATTCATTATCTATTTTTTCTTTCACGATTTCGTTAACTAGCCAACCATTTTTATATGTGTTTTTATTTGTTATTGTGTCATGTTGGTCTCTTGTTACACAAACTCCTGAATATAACTCTTTACTCCCTTTTTTAGCCACTCCTTTAAGGTCAGCATCTGCTTCAGTAAGTTCGGAACAATTACAATCTACGACAACATTTTTCATTTTTTTGTCTGTACTTTTCTCTTCTTTATCAGTACCTTTTCCTCCACAAGAAAATAGAAGAACACTAAACATTAACGTCGATAAAATTTTTATTATTTTCATATTTAAAAAATTAATTGTTTTCTACTCTTTAGGTTTTTCGATTACACCCCGTTTTTGAATTGGTTTCTGAACTCCAATTTGAATTAATAATATGGTCTTATTCTAATAATTAAATGTCAATTCAAAACGATTGCCTTTTTTCTTAAAATGATATGTACGACTGCTTCCACTATCTGAATCATTAGCCTTGAAATCATATTGAATGTTCTTTTGAATTTCTTTGACTGATGTCTCTTCATAATAAGAGTTTATTGAGCCACCTTCATTCACAATAAATTCTAACTTCCCTTTTACTATACTTACATTGGCATAAAAAGTTGAATTCATACCGTCAATATTCATTTTCACGGTATAATTACCAATAAATTGTTTTCTATTAATAACTGTTTTATTGTTGCTTGTAGCTGTTACTTTATTCTTATTATTGATAGCTCCCCATCCATTTTCAGTTTTTACCATATCAAGACTGCTACTTGATTCTGTAAGCTCAATTTCTTCTTCTCCTTGAAATTTCGATTCAGTGTATTCTTCGGACAGTTCTTGTTGAAACGCTTGATTAGTAGCTTCTTGTTGTTGAGCGTTAGGTAAAGATGTCACTTGAGCGTATCCAATACTGCTCATAAATAGTAATAAAGTAATAGTTCTTGTTGAGGATAGATCAATTTTCATAATGATTTGGTTTAAGATGTTACAGCCTTTGGCTCGTTTGTAAGAATTACATAGGCAAATATATAAAAAACACTAACAACTAATCATGTATGATTAGATGAGTAGCCTATAATTAGAGGATTTTTACATTCTTAATCATAATTTGTAAAAGTGTGATATATACCAAGGACAAAGAATATCTAATAAGATTCGGAAAACATCTAAAAAAGATGCGAGAAGAAAAAGGTATGTCCCAAGAAGAGCTTGCTAATTTGGCTGAAGTTTCATTACCTCAAATTACTAGAATTGAGCGAGGTGTAATAAATCCAACTATATGCACTATTAAATCTTTGGCAATTGGTTTAGGAATTGAAACATCTTTAATGTTCAGATTTGAAAATGAACTTTGAATGTTTGAACAACTTCATTGAATATTACATTCAATTTTCTCAATAAAATTCTTATTTCTTTTTCTCAATCTTCTCATATTTAAGTGTATTTTAGTGTTTCGATATGACTTTTTAGCTGAGATATTTTGAGAAATGTTATATTTATTTCTTTTCTCCTTCTGTTTTTCGGATTAATTAATGCCCACAATAATTAAGAATTAACCTAATTTAACAAATCATTTATTCTCTCTCAAATAACTATATTTGTTGAGAATCAAACAATTGACACAATAATCGAATTCAATAAGACTATGACATTAAGTTGGAATGAAATAAAGGACAGAGCGGTAAAATTTTCAAAAGAATGGGCAGATACAAAAAATGAAGAGGCAGACGCTAAACCATTTTTAGTAGAATTTTTCAATGTTTTTGGGATTAACCGTAAAAAAGTTGCTTCTTTTGAACATCGTGTTAAAAAATTGGACGAAAAAGATGGTTATATAGACTTACTTTGGAAAGCAACAATTTTAGTTGAAATGAAAAGCCGTGGTAAGAACCTTGACAAAGCATATCAACAAGCAAGAGACTATTTACACGGTTTAAAACAACACGAATTACCTAAATATATTCTCATATCTGATTTTGATATTTTTAGACTTTATGATATTGAAGAAGACACACTCATCGAGTTCAAACTTGACGACTTCGTTAATAATGTTCAGCATTTTGGTTATATAATTGGTTATCAAAAGAAAGTTTATAAAGAACAAGACCCTGCCAATATAAAGGCGGCAGAGTTAATGGGAAAACTACACGATAGACTTAAAGAAATTGGTTATACTGGACATTCGTTGGAAGTCTATTTAGTTAGACTTTTGTTTTGCTTATTTGCAGAAGACACAACAATTTTTAACAAACAACAATTTCAAGATTACATCGATTTAAGAAGCAACGAAGACGGGAGCGACCTCGCTCCAAAACTCCAAGAATTGTTTCAAGTCTTAAATACCGCAAACGATAAGAGGTTCAAAAATCTTGATGAACAACTTAATGAGTTTCCATATGTAAATGGAAAATTGTTTGAAGAAATTTTACCTACGGCAAGTTTTGATACAAAAATGCGTCAAGCCTTACTTGATTGTTGTTATATTGATTGGAGTAAAATTTCTCCCGCCATATTTGGTTCGATGTTTCAAAGCGTTATGAACCCCCAAGAGAGAAGAAATCTTGGTGCGCATTATACAAGTGAAACAAACATTCTGAAACTCATTAAACCTCTATTTCTTGACGAACTTTGGAAAGAATTTGAGAGCGTTAAAACAAATAAGAACAAACTTCCTGAATTTCATAAAAAAATAAGCGAACTCAAATTTCTTGACCCTGCATGTGGTTGTGGAAATTTCCTTGTAATTACTTATCGAGAATTGCGATTATTGGAAATAGAAATTTTAAGAGCCACTTATAAATCAGGACAAGGCGTTTTAGATATTCGAGAAATTATTTGGCTCGATGTAGATATGATGTGCGGAATCGAATATGAAGAATTTCCCGCTCGTATTGCCGAAGTTGCTATGTGGTTAATCGACCATCAAATGAATATGTTGATTAGCAATGAATTTGGACAATATTTTGCTAGATTACCACTGAAAAAATCAGCAAAAATTGTTCACGGAGATGCTTTGGAAGTTAATTGGGAAGATGTAATTTCAAAAGACAAACTTTCTTATATTATTGGAAACCCTCCTTTTATCGGCTCGAAAATTATGAGCCAACTTCAAAGAAATCAAATAGTAAAGGAATTTGATAATATACAAGGAAGTGGTGTTTTAGACTATGTAGCAGGTTGGTATATTAAAAGCGCAAAATACATTCAAAACACAACTATTAGAGTTGCCTTTGTTTCAACTAACTCAATTGTTCAAGGCGAACAAACAAGTATTTTGTGGGGTCAGATGCTTAACAAATACAACATTAAAATTCATTTTGCGCACCGAACTTTCCGATGGAGCAATGAAGCAAAAGGCAATGCGGCTGTGTATTGTGTGATTGTTGGATTTGCTAATTATGACACCAAAGACAAAATTATATTTGAATATGAAGATATTAAAGGCGAACCTCACGAAATTAGAACAAAAAACATTAATCCATATTTGGTAGATGGTAAAGAAATTTTGATAAACAAAAGATCAAATCCAATCTGCAATATTCCAATAATAAAATTTGGAAATCAGCCAATTGATGGAGGTTTTTTGCTTTTCAATGAAGAAGAAAAAAATTCAATAATTGACATTGAGCCTTTTATTTCTAAATATATAAGGAAATTTGTTGGTAGTGTTGAATTCATAAATAATATTCCAAGATATTGTTTATGGCTAAAAGATGCAGAGCCATCTGATTTGAGTAAATCAAAATTTATTTCTGAAAGACTAAAAGAAGTAAAAAAATTTAGAGAAAGTAGCACCAGAAAAGAAACAAGAGAATTGGCAACTAGACCTTCTCAATTTGCTTTTGTTTCGCATAATGAAAGTGAATACATTATCATTCCAAGTGTTTCATCAGAAAAAAGAAAATACATTCCTCTTGGATTTATGCCTTCAAATGAAATTGCAAGTAATCTTTGTTTGATTATACCAAATGCAAAAATGTTTCATTTTGGAATTTTAACATCCGAAATGCATATGTCTTGGGTTCGTACACTATGTGGAAGACTTAAAAGTGATTATAGATATTCAAATTCAATTGTCTACAATAACTTTCCGTGGCCGGAAAATCCTAGTGATAAACAAATAAAAGCGATTGAAGAAAAGGCACAAAAAGTTTTAGATGTAAGAACAGAATTTCCAAAAAGTTCTTTGGCAGATTTATATTCTCCATTAACCATGCCTCCCGCATTGATAAAAGCGCATAATGAATTAGATAAGGCGGTAGATACTGCTTATAGCAAACAAAATTTTACAAGTGATGCAAAGCGAATGGAGTTTTTATTTGAATTGTATGAGAAATATACCTCTACTCTTTTTACAAAAGAGAAAGTAAAAAAGACTAAAAAAACGACTCTATTGACACAATAACAAAGGTAAATAATTTACTTTCCAAAATATAGTTTGACTTGGAATTGTGATATTTTAAAAAGTTAATACAAACCGAAAATATAAAAATAATCGATGATAAATTTTGAAGTTCTAATTGATGATGCATTTTCAGTAATTACTGGAGACCCCAGTCTGAATCCTATTGAAAACAAAAGAGTTTTTAGTTTAATAAACACCTTCGAAAATGGGCTTTGGCAGTATAGTAAATTTCAAAAATTTATTTGGAACAACATAAAAGAAACTGCTTTAAGTTATAGAGAAAGACAATCATTGGCTCTTGAAGGTGAAGATTCATTATTAACAGAATCCGCTATTAATTTAAGACTTTCAGAAAGCGATGAAGATATTGGACGAGGCAGTGAAATATCTGAAATCTTACTTTACGGTATAATGAAAAGATACTATAAGGCATTACCAATAGTTCCTAAAATTTTCTACAAACAAAACTCACAAGATAATGCCAAAGGCGCAGACAGTGTTCATATAGTCATTGAAAATGAAAACGAATTTTCATTGTGGTTTGGCGAATCTAAATTTTATAAATCTATTGAAAATGCAAGATTAGATGTAATCATTGATTCTGTAAAAGACTCTTTAACATTACGAAAAATAAAAAAAGAAAATAAGTTAATTACAAATCTTTCAGATATAAATGATTTTGATGAAATTTCACCGGAATTGCGTGCAAAAATTATCCAATCACTTTCCCAAGAACAATCTATAGATTCAATAAAGCCAATTTTAAATATACCAATTCTTTTATTATATCAATGCAGTATTACAAATGCAACTACACATTTAACAGAAGAATACAAAACCCAAATAATAAGTCATCATAAAGAAAGGGCAACAGAATACTTTAAAAGACAAATAAATAAATGCAACGATGTTGATTTATATTCAGAAATTAAGTTTCATATAATTCTTTTTCCAGTTCCTGAAAAAAAACCAATTGTGGATAAATTTATTGAAAAAGCACAAGTATATAGAAGTTAATTATGGAAGATATAATATTTGATAATTGTCGCAAAATAAACGATTTACTGATATCTGACAAAGATAATGAGGCAAGGGAAGAACTAATTAAACTTTTAGATTATCATAAAACTAATGAATTAGAATACACTCCATTGGTAAATCATTTAATTCGAGAAACCGGATTATTCCCATATCTACACCAAGAAACATCTAATTGGGAAGAAAGATATATTTATGAAATTTTCAAGGTTAACATTGGAGACGAAAAACCTGTAACATTGCATCGTGAACAATCTTTTCTATTGAAAAAACTTTTAGAAGGTAAAAATATTGCAGTAAGTGCACCAACAAGTTTTGGTAAAAGCTTTGTTATAGACGCTTTTATAAAAATCAGAAAACCAAAAAATGTAATAATTATTGTTCCAACAATTGCATTGACAGATGAAACAAGAAGACGATTATATAAAAAATTTGCAAATGAATACAAAATTATCACAACCACTGAAGTAGAACCAGCAGAAAAGAACATTTTTATTTTCCCACAAGAAAGAGCTATAAATTATTTGGAGAAGATCGAGTTCTTTGATATAATGATTATTGATGAATTCTATAAAGCAAGTAGTTTGTTTGATAAAACTAGATCGCCAAGTCTTGTTAAAGCAATTATAAAAATTGGTAGCAAATCCAAACAAAAATATTTTCTGGCTCCAAACATATCCACTTTAGAAGACAATCCTTTCACAGCTGATATGGAATTCATACAATTAGACTTTAATACAGTCTTTTTGGAGAAATTTGAACTATATAAAGAAATAAATAAAAATGTAGAATTAAAGAACAATTTTTTAATCAACATTTTAAACCAAAAACAAACAAAATCTTTAATATATGCAGGTACATACACAAATATTGAAAATGTATCTAACTTAATTTTAACTAGACACACAGAAAAAAATAATATTCTCCTAGACCAATTTGCAAATTGGTTAGGCAAAAATTATGAGTATAATTGGAGTTTAACAAATCTAATAAAAAGAGGGACTGGAATACACAATGGCAGATTGCATCGCTCTTTAAGTCAAATACAAGTTAAACTATTTGAAGATAAAAATGGAATCAGCAACATAATTTCTACATCTTCAATTATTGAAGGAGTGAACACATCAGCTGAAAATGTAATCATTTGGATGAACAAAAATGGTAGTTCAAACCTAAATGATTTTACATATAGAAACATTATTGGCAGAAGTGGTAGAATGTTTCAGCATTTTATTGGTAAAGTCTATATTTTAGATAAACCACCAGTTAATACACAAACTGCTTTAAACATCGAATTTCCAGAAGAAATATTAGGAGATTTAGATGGTCAAAAATATGACAAACTGCTAACTAGAGAACAAGTAGCTAAACTAATTCTTTACCAAGATGAAATGGGCGGAATTCTAGGGGTAGACGTGTACAATAAGTTAAAAGATGAGTCAGTATTTCAATCAAGCAATTCAGAATTAATTAAATCAATTGCAATTGATATGTCATCAAATCCTGAAAGTTGGAATGGTCTTTCTTATTTAAACTCTGCAAAAAGAAGTCAATGGGATAAATCATTATACAAAATAATTAATTTACAACCTGGAAATTGGGAAACAAAGAACAGCACTTTTGTAGAATTTATTAAAATTTTACGTAATAATTGGTTTAAATCAATTCCTGAATTATTAAAAGAGTTAGAGCCACACGATGTAAGTATTGATGAGTTTTTCAAACTTGAAAAAAATGTGACTTTTAAATTTGCATCTCTTTTAAAAGACGTAAATGTTCTTCAAAAAGAATTACTTAAAGGTAAAAATTATGATATATCTAAATTTATTGCATATATCTCTCACGCTTTTTTACCAACTGTGGTTTTTCAGCTTGAGGAATATGGTTTACCTCGAATGATTTCTAAAAAAATTCATAATTCAAAAATTATAGATTTTTACAATCAAGAATTAACGATACATAATGTAATTGAAATTTTTAATTCTATAGGTATAAATGAAATTAAAGAGAATGTGGAATTAGATGAGTTTGATAATTATATTTTAGAATATTTTTATGACGGAATAAAAGCAAATAAGAATATCGATGCATAAAAGCGATATTTGAAGCAATTCAAGAATTTAGCACTAAATTTATAGATTTTAATATTGATAAGTCTTGGAAGAAAACAAACATATAAAACTTTCAGAGCTTAATAATATCATTTCAGATACTATTAAGAATAAATTCAGTGGTTTAAAGTTTTGGGTAATTGCCGATATTACAAATCATTCATTCAAGGCTGAAAATAAATTTCATTATTTTGAATTAGTTGAAAAAGACCCAAATTCAAATAATTTTATTGCAAAAATTGCTGGAAAAGCTTGGGGCGGTGGTTCAATGCACATTTCAGATTTTGAAAAGAATACAGGGCAAAAATTCACTAATAATATCAATGTTCTTGTTTACGTAGCTGTTGAATACCATCAAGTATATGGTTTGTCAGTTAATGTTTTAGATATAGATACTAATTTTACATTAGGATTATTACAACAGCAACGAGAAGCAACGCTTCTGAAGTTAGTTCAAGAAAATTCATTTATAGTAAAACAAGGTGAAAATTATTATACCAAAAACAAACAATTGGTTCTTAAAGCAGTTTTACAAAGAATTGCTCTAATATCATCAGTTAATTCGGCAGGAAGTGAAGACTTTAAACATTCATTAACTCATAACAATTTCGGTTACAAATTCACAATAGATGATTATTTTGCAATTGTTCAAGGAGAAAATAACCATAAACAATTTTTTGATAAATTAATTGAGGTTTACAATTCAGGAATTGAGTACGATGCAGTTGTAATTACTCGAGGGGGTGGTGCTCAAACTGATTTTCTATTATTTGATAACTATAATATAGCCAAAGCGGTTGCGAAATTTCCAATACCCATCATTACAGGAATTGGACATCATAAGAATATAACTATCGTAGATTTGATGGCTAATACTCAAACAAAAACACCCACCAAAGCAGCCGAATTTATTATTGCTCACAATAAAAATTTTGAAGATAAATTATTATCAATCCAAAAAAATATTTTAATAAAGTCACAACAGTTATTTTCTTCAAACTTTCAACGTCTATCTGCATTAAACACTAATATTATTAATAATACTAAATTAATAATATCTGAAAGAAAAGATGAACTTACATGTACCAATCAATCAATAATAAACACTACTAAATCAATAATTTACACAAGAAAAGCTAGCTTGATCAATATATCATCACAGATATTAACAAAGCCAAAAATTATTCTTTACAATAGAATTAATGATATCAAAAACACGATAAATAATTTAAAGACATTCAATAACCAATACCAAAAAAGAATGAGAAATTATCTTGGTCATTATTCTTCAATTATTAAAATGATGTCCCCTGATAATATTCTTAAAAAAGGATATGCTATAGTAAAAGTCAATAATAAAATAACGAGTAACCCAGATAATATAAAAATAGGTAGTGACATTGATATTATTCTTTCAGATAAACTTATTAAATCAACAGTAAAACTTAAATCAGAATATGATGGAAAAGAATTTAACGTATGAGCAAGCATATAAAGAACTTGCTAAAATTGCTTCAGAAATTGAAAATGAGACAATATCAGTTGATGTCCTCGCTGAGAAAGTAAAAAAAGCTTCTCAATTAATTACTTTTTGTCAAACAAAATTAAAATCTACTGAAACAGAAGTAAATAAAATTATTGCTCAAATGGAAAATTCAAATCAGCAATAATTAATGATGAGAAAAGGTAAAATTTTAGAATAATCCTCTGATTAGACAAGTAGTAACATATAAGAAGTTTATTGTTTTTTTATGATTAACAGTATAACATTTGTATAATATTTTACGTTTTTAATTAATATCCAAATATGAATTAGAAAAAAAAATGTATATTTTTACAAATGAAATCTAACGAGATTATGCTGAACTTTAATAATCAAGACGATATACTATTTGAATGTATAGCGCCATATAGAGAAATGGCTGCTTACGAAGCTTTATGGGAAGATAGGAAAATAAGTTTTAAAAAATTATCTGAAATTTTTAAAAAAAACCCCTTCTCTTTACCTTCACAATTTGTTGATGTAAGTAAGGTAGATGAATATGCTATGTTGTTGAAAGATATAATTTTTAACAATGAAAATATAAAGACTAATATCTTAATTAACAATACAATTGATTACCCAGTAAAGTTAAGAGATGCACTTGAACCAATTGAGGTGCTTTACTATAGTGGTAATTTAGATTATATTAATTCTCCTTCAATTGCTATTGTAGGCTCTAGAAAGCCCTCAGAAGATGGGTTGAAAAGAACTTCACAAATTGTAAAGTTATTAGTTAAGGATAATTTTACAATTGTATCTGGATTGGCTGAAGGTATAGACACTCAGGCACATAAGATGGCTTTACAGAATGAAGGCAGAACTATTGCTGTTGTCGGAACTCCTTTAAACGTATTTTATCCTAAACAAAATAAATCACTTCAAGAGTATATAGCTAAAAATCACTTATTAATTAGTCAAGTTCCATTTATAAGATATGAGAATCAAACTTTTTTAGGAAACAAATTGTTTTTTCCAGAAAGGAACAAAACTATGTCTGCAATCACTCAAGCTACAATAATAATAGAAGCAAGTGATACATCAGGAACTCTAATTCAAGCAAAAGCGGCTCTGAATCAAGGACGAAAATTATTTATTCTGCAAAGTTGTTTTGAAAAAACAACGATTAGTTGGCCAGAAAAATTTGAAAAACTAGGAGCCATAAGAGTGCGAACATATGACGATATTAAAAGTAATTTATGATGAGTAAGTTATTGTTAATTGATGAAATGGTAATAAATGACCATCATTATTTGAAGTTGGATGTTGATAAATGTTATTATTATTTTGTATATACTGCTGAGAAAGGATTTAGTTATAGTACGTCAAATCAATTAATTCTAAATTTTAAAAAAAAATTAGATAGAAAAGGAAAAGAAGATTATAAATATAAAGGTGAAGCAATAAAAACAATTGCGAGCTTATTAAGTCATTTAGGTCAAAAAAGTATCGATAATTCAACCTTTGTTCCAATTCCTCCATCTAAATCCAAAACAAATCCTCTTTATGATGATAGAATAGTTCAAGCTCTAAATTTAGGCTTAAAAGGAAGAAATGCTGATATAAGAGAACTTGTTATTCAAACAACAGATACAGTCGAATGTCACATAAGTGGAAAGAGAGATATAAGTGCTCTTGAAGAAATTTTAAGAATTGATGAAACTTTGGTAAATGATGTTCGGGAATTTATAGTAATAGTTGATGATGTTTTAACCACTGGCTGTCATTATATTGCAATGAAAAATATTCTACTGAGGAGGTTTCCTGAAGCCAAAATAATAGGTCTTTTTATTGCTAGAAGGGAGATTATTAATGATGATTTTGAAATATAATTTTAAGAATAAAAAACTATCGGTTTATTACTGCTGTATAAAGAATTCCTGATGACGTTAGTCTGGAAAAAAAAACTAAAATTAACCTCTAGAGAGTCTCATACTTGAGATTTTTCTTTGGTAGCTCCACAAAACCTTAGCTGTTAGCGGCAGTTTTTTATGTTTAATAGCCTCCAAAAACTTTGTTTTCTACATTATCCATAAGAATTGAATATTCTCCTTTATAAATAGAATTTGGAAAATTATTTTTTAATTCTTTTTTGATATGTAAATCTTTAATATTCTGTAAAGCTATTTTAACATTATAACCTGTTCCGGGAATTATCATTACCATATGAACTGTATTATGCTTATTATTGATATTTTCATCTTTTAAAAACGAGCGAATATCATTTCTCAATAAGTCAACATTCTGTTTGAGAATTCTTTCTGCAATAGAACTCTTTCTAATTTTTCCAATTCTTACTAAATCAAATTTTACTTCCATTTTATTTTCTGAATTTGTTAATTATCTCATTAAAATTTACGCCAATACCTGCAATATTAGGTTTCAACTCAAGATTATCAATATCAAAAATCTTATTCCAAAAATTTTCCTTTTCTCCTAAATTCAATTTACGTTCTTTTTTTAAACTACTTTTTATTTTGTCAAGTTTGGCTTTATATTCAGGTGTATAGTTTGGTTTTTTAAGAAAATTATTTTCAAAATTCTGCATACTTTCTATAAAAGTTAATGGATTTTTCTCCATAAATTTTTTAGAGATTTCCATATGCAACCATATTGATAAGTTGTGTAATCTTGATTGGTAACCTGTCAATTTTATGCCACCATTTTCAATTACTAAACTACCATTCTTAATCAATAAATCGTTTTCGCCTTTTTTATCTATATCTTTTATTAAATAATAAATATCTTTATAGAGAATTTCAATGAAGTTTTCATTTTCAAGTATTAATGGTTCAATAATTTTTTCAATAAACTCGTCAATTGATTTTTTATCAGTATTTCTTATTTCTTCAATTATCATTAAGTAATCGTCTCTTTTTATCATTTATTGTTATTGAATTGGATTACTAAATTCGTTGTCTTTTTGGTAAAATTCTAACTAATGTTGTAATAGCAGTAAGCTACAGTGTTTTTTCTCGTATCATTTGAAACTTATTTATTGCAAAATATTTTTCAACATTTTTTGGTATCGATAATATTAGTGCATTTATAAATTTTTTTGTTTCGCCCACATAAAATTCAACTACTTTCTGATTTATTATATTTACCATTCCCATTGCGTTTGTCTCAATTAATTTTTTCTCTGTTAGGAAATTATAAACTTTTTGGTATTTTGCTAACACATTAATTTCATAATACTTATCATTCCTATTTGGTTTGTATTCGATAGTCAAAACGTGTCCGTGTGTAATTGCATTTCGTAAAGTGAATAAGTGATTTATACTTTTCCATAGCTCTTTGTCTTTCTTTCCTATTTCTTCAACAATATTTTGGTTATAAACTAATTTCCAATTAGTTTCCAAATCTTTAAAATAAGATTCGTCGATTTTTCTCTCTAAATTTTTTAATATTCTAATATAGAAATCTTTATCTTCATCAACTTCGAATGTTCCTTCGTCTTCATCAAATTTCCCAAATTCTTTTTCAAATTCGTTAATTTTATGTTCAATTGTTGAAAATAAAATTTGTCCACACATTCCTTCAATATAAGTCGTACATTGAATTATTATTGTGAACAGAATACCACGAAGTTCTTTTTCGTTTTTACTATTTATTTTTTTAAGATGTTTTATTGACGAGAAAATTTCTTCAAAAGGATAATAATCATATCCTGCTAAATATCTTTTTTCAAAAAAAAGTAGTTCGGTTTTCTTCATTTTTCAACATCATAATTAATACCCTGGTAATAATCTATTTTAAAACTAAATTAATCCCTATTTTCGGATTTGTCAAATCTCCCAAATACAAAACCATCTTTTCATTAAGCCTATTACCCAAATCCGTTGTACCTGTTAGGTAAAGTTTACATTAATTTTAATTCAGAAGATATTTCATTAACAAATGTTTTTATTATTCCAACCATAGATTCAATTTCAACATTCTTAATGTCGAGTTTTTCTCCGTCCTTAGTTTTACCATTTCTGTGAACTAAATCATGGCGTTTAATAATAAATTTATTTACTTCACCAATTTCAGGGAAATTAATTTCAAAAGTCGAATTGTACATGTTTTTGACAATTGCTAAGTTATGATATATAATGTCAATCATAGCTTTTTTAGCGGTTTCGGAAATTTTATCGTGTTGAATAAAAATTTCACTTAAAGCAAATTTAGTTTTTTGAAAATCAGGAAAAGTCTTGACGAAATTTTCTAAATATTTCTGATTA
Organism: Flavobacterium sp. N3904; assembly: GCF_025947305.1. Classification (NCBI taxonomy): domain Bacteria; kingdom Pseudomonadati; phylum Bacteroidota; class Flavobacteriia; order Flavobacteriales; family Flavobacteriaceae; genus Flavobacterium; species Flavobacterium sp. N3904. The sequence continues at coordinate 1,276,469 of NZ_CP110009.1, read as the reverse complement.
CTGAGTGTAAGGACAATGAATACTTCTGATAAAAAGGTTTCTAATGAACCTATTATGCCTATAAAGACCTGTCTTAATAAAATATCTTTCAGCTTAGGTGTTTCTGTTTCAATCTTACTTAGTAAAACTAAATTATTGATTTCTGAATTAAATTTTTCGAAGTGTCTATCATTTTGAGAGATTGATTCGTATTCATATTGGTAATATGAACCGAAGTTTATTTCATAAGGTTCTATATAAACAGTTTTGAGATCATCCTCGAGGTTTATTATCTTATTTCTTATATGGATAGGTGTGTCTTCGGATAAAATTAGTTTGTAGGATTTGATTTTTTGGTCTTTAGTTTTTTCAGTTATAAAATTATAATCCAAATCAAGTAATTCTTCATATGTTAATCCAATTGAATGAGCAATATTAGGGCTTTTGCCTTGCTCTCTAAAATCAATATCTAAGTCACTATAGTATCCCATATTGCTTTTCTTAAATTACACCTAACTCGTTTATATACGAAATAAAATTCCACTTATCTATCTTAATTTAGGTGGATAGACGAAGTTTTATTTCGCTTTGTATTTTTCAAATATAAATAAAAATAGCCATCGTTAGTGTTATAAAAAATTAAAGAAATACACTACCTAAAATTATATGCAAACAAGGAATGGTTTCAATTGATTGGACATGCACAGATTGACAGCATTTTATAGTTGTCAAAATATTTATCAAAAAAAAAAGATAAATATTTAGGTTTCATTTTTCATTCTATAACACCGTTAAGAACATTTAAACCTTTTTCAAACAATCTTTTTGCTTGGTCAACTTCATTTTGGGTGATCGAACTTCCTTTTGTGGGCAAAAACATCTCTCTTATATCTACATCCAAAGCTTTAGCTATTTGTAATAGTAGGTTTATGGTAGGTAAATTTTTTTCAGAATTAATATTACTTATTGTAGTCATACTTACTCCTACCTTATTAGCAAGCTCTTCCCTGCTAATACCTTTTTGATTCATTAATTCTTTTAATCTTAAAATTTCCATATTTAATTTTTATTCAAAGATACACAAAAAAGTAAGTAAGACTTACTTTTTATAAAAATAAATAAAGTATTATTTGCCTTTGAATAAACTATTCCTTTACTTTGTAGTGCAATAATAAAGCAACACTTGATTATATGACTGCAACAGACTTCAAATTAGGATTAAGAGAAATCAAAGAAAACTTAAAAGGATTAACTCTTCAATTAATAACTAAAAATGGTTACCGACCTTATTTTAATTTAAGAGATTTTGGCAATGCTATTTTAAGCGAAGAATCAAAAGGAAATGATTTTAGAATAAATCAAGTTTGGACAATTGGTGGAACTGTATCTGTAAAATCAATTAGGAGCCTTGCAGAGCTAATCAAAACTGAAACTGTTACTGGAATTCAATTTGAAAGCTTCTATGATTACAAAACAACAGAAGGATTCATAAGAAGCTTTGGAAAATTAGACTAACGATATAAATAATAAAATGAAAACAACATCAAGAACAATGGAAATTGCAAAAACAATAATAGAACAAATATACTATGCTGACAGAAGTGCCTTAATGGCTTGGGGAGCCAATAACTTTTGTGCGTTAAGTGAAACTAAAGAATTCCAAGGTGGCTTGTCTTTCAAAGTGAATGGACTTACTCATAAAGGATGGGTAAAAGTTTGTCTGAGATGGGTTGATGACTATACAATAGTATTCATCAACAAAAATCGTGAGGTAGTTAAAACTTTTGAAGGTGCTTATTGTGATATGTTAGTTCCTGTTATAGATTGGATTGAAGGGAAGTAAATCTTCAGTCCTGTGCAAAATTAGATTATAACAATATCGTTCACATTAAATAATTATAGCAATCAACATTTTCAATAAAAAAAATTGTGCAAAATACACTATCCTAAAATTGCACACTTTTTAGAGATTTTACAATAATAACTCCAATTATGATAAAAGCAAGATACATTCGTCAAAGCACATCTCAACAATCCAACCTCAGACAATTAGCAAAAGCTCATCCTGACGAAAAATTATTTATAGACGTTGTCAGCGGTTCTGTTCCTTTTAATGAGAGACCACAAGGAAAAAAACTTATTGAAGCCGTTGAAGCTGGAGAGATAAATTACGTTTCATATCATGCTATTGATAGAGCAGGTCGAAATACCATCAACGTGCTTCAAACTCTTCAATACTTCTTTGAAAAAGGTGTTGTGGTTAAAATAGATAATTTAGGTTTGGAATCGATGATTAACGACAAAGCCAATCCAGTGTTCAATCTTATCACTACAATTTTATCAGAGTTAAGTTCTCTTGAAAAATCATCCTTGCTTGAAAGACAAGCCGAAGGAATTTTACAAGCAAAATTAAAAGGTGGAATTTATAAAGGTAGGACAGCAGGAACGACTGATTCACCAGAAGAAACCCTTGCAAAACATAAAAAAGTAACTAAAGCTTTAAAAACCAATCCAACATTATCACTTAGACAAATTGCAAAATTGGCATCTGATATTGATTATAAAGTTTCAGCCAATACTGTAAAAAAAGTAAAGGCATTATTAAATTCAAATCATCAATCTATATAAACATTAGAAATGAATACCTCAAAAAGATACAACGAACTGATGATTAAGTTGGAAAAAGACTTAATTCTATTGAATGAAAAACTAAAAAAACATCAATCTGATTTTAATCAGAACCCCACAAACTGGGGATATGTTGGAGACCTTGGATTTGTTTCTGAAAGAATTGACGAGGTTCTAAAATTCATAAATTAAAATGAAAGAATTATATATTACATTATTACATTTGCCAAAAAATAGAAATTAATAATTGATTAGAAATAAATGGAGAAATATATTGAAAACTGGAAAATAATAACGGATATATTGGGAGCATTAGGTTCTTTGAGTTTTGCAATCTTACTTGTTATAAACATAATCACCCTAAAGAACCTTTTTAAGTCAAATGCGCATAGTAACGAAATTGTAGGTATGTGTATGAGTAAATTTTCAGTATTCTCTGAAAAATTAAGATTATACAACAATAAGAAGGAAATTGATGATGTCAATAATTTGATTTATCGCTATTTTGATCTCTGTAATGAAGAATTGTTTTATATAAAAAATGGTGTTGTAAGTCCAGAGGTAAGTAAAGACTGGATGACAGGCATGATACGCCAAATGATATTATTTAGAGAGCAAAATGAATATAAAAATATTTTAAGCGAATTCCCAAGAATTGGCGAAACTTTCAATTTTAATTTTGATACGATTACTAACAATCAAATATCAAGTGACATAATTGCAAATTGTTTGAATAACTTGAAAAAGTACAACTAAAGCATTAAATTTTCATCCTAAAAAAAGACACCTATTATATTTTAATCAGGTGTCTTTTTTTTTATAATTCTATGCAAACTTTTTTATCCTTTTAAACTTTGCACATCCACTCTTTTTTATTTTACCAAAGTTCTTCTACATCTTCAAATTTACCTTCATTAGGTTTAACCTGAAAAAATTCACTTCCTTGATAATTATTATCTTCTATATAAAATCTTCTTTCGACAATATAAGTATCATATCTTTCAAAATGTATAGTCATAGTTTCCCATTTACCTTCATATTCTTTACCAGTGCTGATTGTCTCTTTACCTTCATAGGTGTCAGTATTAACAACACTATATTTTCCAAGTTCACCAAACTTATCTCTATGTGCTAAAAGGTAGAAATTAATGTCTTCAAATTCTCTAAATGATATTTCATTTACTTTACTTAAAATTTCTTGAGCTGTCATTACTTAATTCTTTTTTAATTTTTTTATAGAGCTAAAATAATAAAAAATACTTGCAAATTGTCAATCGTGCAATTGATAAAATAGGTAGAAACTTAAATTGGAATTTGAGTAAAAAGAACGCATACAACAGCTTTCTTTTTTATTGGTTGAGTTTCGAATAAACAAAGTTGTTCTAAATTGATTAAACAAGATAAAAGCAAGTTATTTTATGTAAGTAATTTTGCAAGGTGGGGCAAAAGTGGGGCGATTAAATACGATAAATTATCAAAAATACAACTCTATGTTTTTATAAACTCTTGTTTTTCAAAGCTTCTATTTGTAAAAAACATAGAACTATATTCTTTTATCTTGTCTATCATTTTCATTCCGTAATTGAGAGTGCAAATTTAGCTTTTTTTAGTGATTCGTGAAAAGTAATTGGTGATTAGTCTAAAAAAAATTAGCAATAAAACTAATTGCTAATCACTTACAACTAATTACTAATCTATCACTTCTCTTTCTAAGAAATAATTGACGATGGCTTCCTTCATCAAAACTGATTGTTCGCCTGCTTTCAAAGGTGGCAATTCCTCTTTTACTTTGTAATGCGGCCAGCCATCTTCATCAAAAAATTCGAATTCGTAGAATCCATAAGGTTCCAATAATCGGCAAATCGCAATGTGCATCAGATTGAGTTTTTCATCCTTTTTGTATTCGCGGTGTACTTTTCCCAATTCCTGAACGCCAATTAAATAAATAATAGCATCCAGATCCAAATCTTCGCCTTGCGAAAATTGATTGGAAAGTATATTGACAAGCCGTTCCCAGCGTTCTTTTAGTTGTGTGTCTCTTGACATTTTTTAGAAAATAGAAGAAAGAAGAAAAACTTCAATCTGTGGTTTTACATATAATTTCGACAAAGATAGGAAGTCCTTTTTTGACTTTGGGATATTCTTTTATCTTTGTCTCTTTCTTAATCTTTACTTATGAGTTTTTTCGATATTATTATTGGCGGATTGTTGTGTTATTCGCTCTACAAAGGAATACGAAACGGGCTTTTTGTGGAATTGGCTTCATTGCTTTCCCTTATTTTGGGGATTTACATTGCCATAAAATTTTCGGATATTATAAAAAACATATTATCAAGCTGGGTACATTGGAATCCTTACACCATTCAGGTGATTGCCTTTATCCTGACTTTTATTGTTGTCGTTATTGGCATTTATATGCTTGGTAAATTCCTGACCAATATTGCCGATTTTGCTTTTTTGGGTTGGATAAACAGCCTTGGCGGCGGATTTTTTAGAGTTTTGAAAACTGTTTTAATCATCAGTGTGTTTCTTACTGTTTTCGAAAAAATAAACTACCATAATTATCTCGCCAAAAAAGAAACGCTTGACAACTCTATTTTCTTTAATCCGATTCAAAAAGTAGCAGGGTTCATTTTCCCTTCTATCGAAAAATGGTATGATAAAGCGAGGAAGTAGTTTTCAGACGGCAGGTTTCAAATAGCAGATTTCAGATTTTGAATCTACTAAAATTAACGCTATTAAAGAGTCGAATCCTGAACATTCGCAAAAAAAAGATAGCCCAGAGTCAAAAAACTACGGGTTATCTTTATTTATTTTAAGACAAAGTGCCAACATATAGACTGCAAACTGAATCTGCTATCTGAAAACTACTTCACTTCCTTAATGGTGCTACTGTCAATCCAGCCCTCGGTTCCATCTGTCAATTGAATTTTTTTCCAATTTTCTAATGTTTCTTCCACATACACTTTTGTGCCTTCGTGCAATATAAAAATAGATGCACTTGCCTTTTGAGGTTCACTTCTTACCTCGGCAGATTCAGCAAAAACTACGGCAGGTCTTTCGTTTAAAAAATGATCCTTTTCAAAAATAGCAGCCGAAAAACTTATTAGAATCAATAGAATAATGACAAACATCCCAAAAAAGAAAATTCTTTTTGTAACTACGCTTTGAGAAAAATAATAACCTACAAAAAACAGTAAAAATAAAACGGAAAAAGAAATTGTAATCCACGCCCAAGTGTCGAATGGGTAAATTCCTGTAAAATCACGAAGTAATTTCCCAAATCCTACTTTTGGCACTACCTTAATTTCGTCTATTGTTTGTTTTTGAGCAAATTTTATATTGTTTAAAACCGCTTCGTTTGTTGGATCCAAAACCAAAGCTTTCTCGTAATTATAAATTGCTGGTGCTATTTGATGCAATTTAAAATAACTATTTCCCAAATTATAATACAACTCAACAGATTGCTTGTTTGCTGCCAAAACACTTTCGTATGCTTTTGCAGCTTGGTCGTATTTCCCTTTTCGATACAAATCATTCCCTTTTTCGAAGCCCTCTTGGGCAAAGAAAACCTGAGTGGTCAATAATAGTATGTAAAATATATTTTTCATTTTATTAAATAAGTAGGTGTCAAATATCTATTTCTAAATTTTAATCTGTTTTTCTAATTCGGAAATAATAATTACTGCTTTATCAAAATCCTGTTGTATTGTAGCACTCGATGATGGAGCATATCTGGCTATTTCACAGTTTTCTGTAAGTGCTATAAAATCATTCACCACTTCGGGATTGGCTTTTTTAGACAACAGCAATTCCTTAATGTTGTCTTTACTCATTTCAGAAGTTTCTATATGCAGCTTGGCTTTCAGGAAATTGTGCATTGCTTTTTCCAGTGCCACATAGAAAGGTTCTTTATTGTTAATTTGCTTTTTGGCCTCCGACAAATATTTCTTGGCCAATTTGTTGTTCATTTTAATTCGGTTACCAAAAACGTCACCATCAATCGCTTCTTTTTTCTTTTTGAATAACACAATTATTGGCAGTAACAAGAATGGTAAAAGCAATAATGTATAAAACTTATTAGAACCAAAAAAAGCAGGTTCATTTTTGGCTGTAAGTGTTGTTTTTAAATCAATAAATTTAAATTGTTCAACTCCTGAAATTTTATTTTTATTAGCGTCAGCTGTTGCCGGTGCAGCTGTACTTTGCGTTGGCCCGTCCAGAACATTAATCATGATTTCTGGAGATGTTATTGTTTTATAAGCGTTTGACTCCAAATCAAAATAGGAGAAACGCAACGGTTTGATCGAATAATTTCCTTTGTATTGTGGTATGATAGTATACGAATCGGAGATTTTTCCTGTCATACCAGAAAGGGGTGTATTCACTTTTTCATCGTGCACCGCATCATACATTTCCAAAGCATTTGGCACTTCTGGTTTTGGTAAATTAAATAATTTAAGATTTCCCGTACCAGTCACACTGACTGCGAGATCCAGGCTTTCACCATTTTTTAAAGTTGTTTTTGAAGGTATCGCTTTAAAATCGAAATGCCCAACAGCTCCCGAAAAATCTTCTGGCTTGCCCGCTTCTGGCAATGCTCTTACGTTAATGGTTTTGGCTCCAGCTGAAACTCTTTTATTATCATCGATTACTATCACACGACCAAACATATCTCTACGATTAGTAGGCAATTTAACATCAATGTCTAATGATAAAGGTTCAATAACAAGCTTTCCTGATTTTTGAGGATATAATACCGTTTTACGCAAAACGACATAACGGTATCGCTCCCCTTTGAACATTCCTTCCTCGGCTACGGGTTGCTTGATGTCAATATTTTGATTCCAGAAATCATTGTATTTGGGTTTCCCAAGTTCTTTCCAGTTTGAAATTCCAATGTTGAAACTGAAATACAATTTATACACTAACGTAATTGGTTGATTGATATACGGATTAGTATTTGAAATATCGGCAACCAAATACAGATTGTCATCGGCAGAAATTTGAGAATCATTAGGATCTCTGGGTTGCTCCGTTGCAGCTGTAACATTGATTTTTACTGGTGAGGTTTTATAAATTTGCCCATTAAATTCTATTGCAGCCTGTTTAATCACCAAATTGCCTTTTTGATTTGGCAATAAAAAATAGGAATAACTTTTCTCGAAAGAAGTCTTACCGTTAATCCAGGATTGACTTACCTGTTGACTCGGTCCGGCAATAATTCGAAATCCGTCAAAAGAAGGCTGAACAAAATTATCTCCATCCACATTCATTACAAAATCGATACGGAGTCTCTCATTGAGTCCTAGTGTCGTTTTGCTGACTCTTGCCTCAAATTGCACCTGAGCAAAAAGCACTTGAAAACTTAGTAGTAATAGAATTAAATACCTTTTCATTACTTGTTTAATCATTTATTGTTTAACTGTTTATTGTTTAATCGTTTAATTGTTCTAATAAACGAATCAACAAAAATTTACCAATCTTTCTCCGTTTTTGTTGGAGAACCTTTTACTTTATTGGCGTTTACTTTGTCTTGAACTTTCTTTTCCTCGTTGTTTACTGCATCCAAAAGATTCTCGGTACGTTGTTTAGAAATTCCTCCTGGCTTTGGTTTCGGCTGACCTTCATCCTTTGGTTTTTGGTCTTTTTTGTCCTTGTCACCCTCTTTTTTGTCGTCTTTCTTGTCCTTGTCTTTGTCACCGTCTTTCTTATCGTCCTTTTTCTTATCGTCTTTTTTGTCGTCCTTTTTATCTTTATCCTTGTCTTTTTTGTCCTTGTCCTTGTCTTTCTTTTTGTCGTCTTTTGGAGGAGGATTGTCTTTCAGCATTTTTTTGGCCAAAGCATAATTATAACGGGTTTCTTCGTCCTCAGGATTATTGCGCAAAGCATTTCTATATGCTTCAACCGCTTGCGTATAATCTTTCTCTTTCATGAAAACATTGCCCAAATTATGATAGGCTTTGTGTTTTTGAGGTCTAGTTTTTAAATTTTTTAATGCATTGGCATACGCAAATTTAGATTCTGAAAACTGATTTTGCTTATAAATTGAATTACCTAAATTATAAGACGCAACTGTTCTGTTTGGAAATTTTGAATGTGAAATTCTATAATTTGCTTCGGCTTCCACATAATTCTTTTCCTTGTAATCTTCATTTGCTTTAGGCAATACTTTGTCTTTCTGTTGTGCGTTAACAACAAAAGTTATAAGCAGTAGTAAGTATAAAATTTTATTTTTCATTTTCAATGTAAATGTATTTTTCAAAGCCATCTTATAAACAAAAGAGTTTAGTATGTTTTAATACTTTATTTATTTTCGTTAAATAAATTCAACTTTTTTACCCATCTGGTTTTTCTTTCCAAAAAGAAAATATCCATATATAACAATACAAATGCAATTCCCAAAAACCACTGAAATTGCGATTGAAAATCGGCCATTTCGGTAGCTTCAAATTCGGTTTTTTGTATTTTGTCAAGTGTGTTTTTTACGTATTCCAGCACTGCTTTGGTATTGTTTCCATTTACATAACCCCCTCCGGTAATTTTGGCAATTGTGGTCAATCCGGCTTCATTCAATTTGGTTATTACCACTTCGCCGCTGTTGTCTCTCTGGTAACTTTCTACAATTCCATTTCTTTTCAACGGTATTGTTCCACCTCTTTCGGTTCCAAGTCCAATGGTTATAATTTTTATCCCCATTTTCTTTGCTTCCTCGGCTGCAGCTTCGGCACCCTCGGAATGATCTTCCCCATCGGAAATTAAAATCAACAATTTGCTGGTTTTACTTTTGTCATCAAAATAAGTTCCGGATAATTTTATTGCTTCATCAAGTGATGTTCCTTGAGATGAAACCAATCCAGGCCCCATATTTTGCATAAACATTTTGGCTACACTATAATCCGTTGTTATGGGCAGCACCGGAAAAGCACTTCCTGCATAGGCCACAATTCCTATTCTGTCACTTCCCAATTGGTTAATGATTTGAGATACAATTTGCTTGCTTTTTTCCAATCGACTAGGAGCAACATCTTCGCAAAGCATACTTTTGGATACATCCATAGCAAATACTATGTCGATTCCTTCTCTCTTTACGGTTTCAACTTTGGTTCCAATTTTTGGGTTTACCAATCCCATAATCAAAGCCGCCAGAGCCAAAAGCATCACGATCAATTTTAGAACAGGTTTAAAAACAGAGCGTTCCGGGCTCAGTCTTTGCAATAATTCCAAATCACCAAACTCACGTTGCTTTTTTCTTTTCCAATATAAATTAATTAGAAAAAGTACCACCACAACAGGCAGTATAAAAAGAAAGTATAAATAGTTGCGTTCGTCTAATTCCATTGTTAATTTTGATTTGCTTCGCCAATTCGCCTTTGGCTCGGGTCTGAATTTAGATTTTAGATTTTTAGTCTAAAATTGTAAATCTAAATTTGATTTTTAATTCCTAATATTATTTAGTTTTCTCCAAATTCCACTTGGAGTCAGAGTTATATAAAGCTTTTATACACCGTATTTCGTAATCCCAATTCCAATAAAATTAAAAAACCACCAAGCCAAACAAAAGGTCTGTACTTTTCGTCATAATCATAGAATTTCAATTCCTCGACTTCGGTTGTTTCCAGTTTATTAATTTCATCATAGATTTGAGCCAATTTATTATTACTGGTAGCTCTAAAGTATTTCCCGCCAGTTTTTCTGGCGATACTTTGCATCAATTTTTCATCAATTTCCACTTTCATCATTTGAAATAAAAATTGACCGTTTGGAGCTATCGCATAAGGAAATTCAGCCATTCCGTTTGTCCCAATTCCTATGGTATATACTTTTATTCCGTATTGTTGTGCGATATCCGATGCTGTTTCAGGCTCTATAAAACCTGCGTTATTCACACCGTCAGTCAATAAAATAATTACTTTGCTTTTAGCTTTGCTATCTTTAAGTCGGTTTACAGCTGTTGCCAATCCCATACCAATTCCAGTTCCATCCTGCAAAACATTATCGTATTTTATACTTTGAATCGCCTGTTGAATAACGGCTTTATCGCTAGTTACCGGTGTTTTGGTATACGCTTCAGAGGCATATACTACAAGTCCAATTCTGTCATTTGGCCTTTCGTCCACAAATTCGGCAGCCACTTTTTTCAGTGCCTCCATCCTATTGGGTTTCAAATCTTTGGCAAGCATACTACCAGAAACATCAACCGCCACAACAATATCGATTCCTCTTGTCGTTTTCGTTTTATTGCTTACATCAACAGTTCTAGGTCTGGCCATAGCCACAATAAGTGAGCACAATCCCAATAAACGAATAATGTTCAATAATGGCTCCAGCTTGGCCGCTAAAGACTTTGAGCTGCTAAATCCTTTCAGTGAACTAATCTGTAAAGAGGCCGTGTGTTGGTCTCTCCTCCAAAAAATCAGCCCAATTGCAACAGGAATCAGCAGAAACATCCAAAAAAATTCTGGATTTAAAAATGTTATTTTTCCCATTAGTTAGTCGCTGTTTTAAGTTCTACCGAATTCAAAATACGGTCAGTTAATTCCGTTGCATATCGATCTCCTTCTTCGTGAAGAATCATAATCTGTTGCAACCCTCCTTCTTGTCCAAAGAGTAAAATTTCATAATAAATCTTGGTACTGCTTTGGCTATTACCGTCAATTCTTGTAAAAGTCCCATATCCCTTTTTTCCTTTTACTCCTGAATTGGTTTCAAAATCTTCTTGTTTTACAATCATATTTTGAGCGCCTTGGGATTCTAAAACCTGTAATGAACTTTCGATAGATTTCGACAAATCCAATGCTCCTTCTTTTTTATATTTAATGGTCGAAACCATGATATAAAAATTATCCAAAAGGCTTCCGTAACCAAAAGATTGCATCTCTTTTATGAGTGCCATTCCGTCTTTTGGCAATGTTTTTGTCAAATCAATTCTCTTTAACACTTTTGGAGTTTCTACTATTACCCCCGGATTTCCATACTCGCTTTTTACCCATTCGCCTTCCAATAATTCTTTGGTAGGATGTCCGAATACATTGTCTACTACATAATGATATCCTCTGGTGGCCATAAAGTAAATTGTTACAGAGGAAACTAAAAGAAAAACGGATAAAACGGTAACTATAATTCGTTGCGTTCTCTTTTTTCTTAACTGTATCTTGATTTGCTTTTGCTTTTGAGCTTCATTCAAAATAGTGTCTTCGGCAATAGCAACTTCAACTGGAATGGCTTCATCAAGTGTTAATATGGCTCTTTGAATTCTATTTCTATCTTCAGTGATTTCAAATTCTAATGGTTTTGATTTGGCAAATTTCACTAAATCGGCTTGTTTCAAGACTGTAAATAAACTCTCAATTGTTTCTTGAGAAAGCTTCATTTTCTTTTTTAATGATGCTGCTTTAAGTCCGGCAATTAATTCAGAAGTGGTGCTTTCCATTGCTGGAATTTCTATCGCTTCTTCTATGTAATTTCGAGTGATGTCTGTCAATTCACTATAATATGCTTTTACTTGACCGTGTTGCCAAAGCTCCTTTTTCTCCAAAGTATTGAGTAAACTGGTCGCTTTTTCTATTGGCGTTTTATAAACTTCCTCTTCAATTTTCTTCTTTTGGCGCATTTTGGTGTACCAATACACAAAAGCTCCTATTCCTAAAATTAATAGAATTCCCAAAAAGTATTTCCACCAATCGTCCCATGAATCTTTGGCCTTTACTATGTCTTTTATATCATACATTTTTTGTTTTAATGTATCTACTTGAACATTGGCTACCTCAACTTTTATTGAGTCAGTCAAAAAAGCCTTGTTATTTATGAGAATTTTTATACTCGGAATGGTATACTTTCCGGAATCAAATTGGGTCAAACCATATTTTTTGATTAACTCGTAACGGTCGTCTTTTTTGATGGTGTCAATTGGATACGACTGAATCACCTCCAGCGCTCCGATGTTTTTCAGTTTTGGAAAAACCACCTTAGACAACGTATCTACCGAAGTTTTTAAAGTCAATTTAAATTCAGCTCCAATTTTATTTTTTGTGGTATCGATACTGGTAACTACTTTTTGTTGCGCAAAAATAGAAGTAGAGAGGAGCAGTAATAATAGTAGGTAAAGTCTAATTTTCATTTAGTTCTTAATTTAAAACTAACCAGTTTTTTTAAAACCTGTAATTTTGTCTTATCGTGATTTAAAATAACCTAATAATTTGGTGACATAACTTTCGTCCACTCTGGTATTTACAACACCCGAACCCGATTTGCTGAAAGTTTCTTTAAAATAATTCACATTATCATGATAGTATTTCTCATAATCCATTCGCACCGATTTTGAACCCGTGTTAATCAATCTGGTTTCACCTGTCTCGGCATCGAGCATAGAAACCATTCCTAAATCTGGCATTTTTTCTTCTCTGATGTCATACACGCGAATTCCGGTAATATCATGTTTCTTTGAGGCAATTTTTAAAGTTTGCTCATAATCTCCCGACATAAAATCTGAAATGACAAATACAATCGCTTTCTTCTTTTGTGTCCCTGATAAAAATTTTAAAGCTTGAGCAATATCAGTTTTGTAACTCTTAGGTTGAAACTCGATCAATTCACGAATAATTCTCAATACGTGAGATCTCCCTTTTTTTGGTGGAATATACAATTCGATATGGTCCGAAAACAAAATCAAACCTATTTTGTCATTGTTCTGAGTAGCCGAAAATGCCATAGTTGCAGCGATTTCGGTAACAATTTCTTTCTTGAATTGATTTTTGGAACCAAAACTTTCAGAACCCGAAATATCAACCATTAGCATCATGGTCAATTCTCGTTCTTCTTCAAAAACTTTTACGTGCGCCTCGTTGTATCGGGCAGTCACATTCCAGTCGATGGCACGTATATCATCACCAAATTGATATTGGCGCACTTCGCTGAAAGTCATTCCGCGTCCTTTGAACGAAGTATGGTATTCACCCGAAAAGATATGATCGCTCAATCTTCGGGTTTTAATTTCTATTTTTCGTACTTTTTTTAAAAGCTCTTTTGTATCCATTGTTAATTTGTTTAAAGTTTAAAAGTTTAAGGTTTCAAGTCCGTTTCCAAACAACTTGAAACTTTAAACATTAAACAAATTTTTAAGGTACTTCAATTTCGTTGATGATTTTATTGATGATGTCTACCGACGTAATGTTTTCGGCTTCGGCTTCGTAAGTAATTCCGATTCTGTGACGCAAAATATCATGAACTACGGCACGAACGTCTTCAGGAATTACATATCCACGACGTTTGATAAAAGCATAACATTTTGCAGCTGTAGCAAGGTTGATGCTTCCACGTGGTGATGCTCCAAAACTGATTAAAGGTTTCAATTCGGCCAATTTGTATTTCTCAGGATAACGAGTAGCGAAAATAATATCAAGGATGTATTTCTCTATTTTTTCATCCATATAAACCTCACGAACGGCTTCTTGCGCACGTAAAATTTGCTCTACAGAAACCACAGGATTTACTTTATCGTAGCTTCCTTTAAGATTTTGACGGATCACCAATCGCTCGTCTTCCATTTTTGGATAATCGATAACTGTTTTCAACATAAAACGATCGACCTGCGCTTCCGGCAATTGGTAAGTTCCTTCTTGCTCGATTGGATTTTGTGTAGCCAAAACTAAAAATGGACGATCCAGTTTGAAAGTCGTATCACCGATAGTTACTTGCTTTTCCTGCATCGCCTCCAATAATGCAGATTGTACCTTGGCTGGCGCACGGTTAATCTCATCGGCAAGGACGAAATTGGCAAAAATTGGTCCTTTTTTTATAGAAAATTCATTGGCTTTAATGTTATAAATCATGGTTCCAACAACATCTGCGGGCAATAAATCAGGAGTAAACTGTATTCTACTAAACGATCCATGAATGGCTTGAGAAAGGGTGTTTATGGCCAATGTTTTTGCCAATCCAGGAACACCTTCTAACAAAATATGACCTTGACCCAAAAGCCCAATCAACAATCTTTCTACCATGTGTTTCTGACCCACAATAACTTTGTTCATCTCCATGGTAAGAAGGTCTATAAAAGCACTTTCTCTTTCGATTTTTTCATTGATTGCTCTAATGTCTAAAGTCGTTGTATTATCTTCCATATTTTTATTTTTATAACCTTATTTTTTACTTCTTTTATTTGATGGTGCAAATTGAATTTTTTTTTAGACGTAAGATGTTAAAAAATGGTTAAAACTTCGACCAATCCCCTAATTTTAAGGACGAATTATGATACTATTTACCTATTTTTAAGAACTTAAAAAAATAAACATCAAAATCGGAGTTTAAACCCCTAAATCATTAGGGGGGATAAAAAAATTATAACCATGAGCAAAATACCTTTTTCAAAAATTATTGCAGGCACCATGACTTGGGGAATTTGGGGCAAAAACTGTACTAGTCAACAAATGATTGAATTAATGAATTCTTGCCTCGAAAACGGCATTTCTACCTTCGATCATGCTGATATTTATGGAGGTTATACTACAGAATCTAATTTTGGAAAAGCCTTCCAAGAAAGTAAAATTGACAGACAAAAAATACAATTAATATCCAAATGTGGGATACAAATGCTTAGTGAAAATCGAAATAATACGATTAAACATTATGCCTATTCTAAAGACTATATTATTTGGTCGGCAGAACAATCTTTGCAACATTTGAAAACCGATTATTTGGACCTTTTGCTGTTGCATCGCCCAAGTCCATTAATGCATGCCGATGAAATTGCTGAAGCAGTTGAAAAATTAAAAATAGAAGGAAAGATTTTGGATTTTGGTGTTTCGAATTTTACACCAAGCCAAACCAATTTGATTGAAACAAAAACCAAAATTAATTATAACCAAATTGAATTTTCGATTACCCATCTTGAGCCCATGCTTGACGGGAGTTTAGACCACATGCAAACCAACCGGATAACTCCTATGTGCTGGTCTCCATTGGGAACTGTTTTTAGAAAAGATAACGAGCAATCGCAACGCATAAAGAAAGTGGCAAATGAACTCGCAGCCAAATATAATGTGGCTGATGATATCATTTTATTGGCTTGGATTTTGAAACATCCTGCCAGAATTTTGCCTGTTTGCGGCACATCGGACAAAAATAGAATTGCCAATTTGATGCAAGCCACCACAATAGAAATGGAATTACAAGATTGGTTCACGCTCTACACAGCGAGTACAGGACATGACGTGGCTTAGAACAAAAAATATTTAACCCCAATTCACATTCGCTAAAAATTAATTGTTTGCATTAAATCAGAATTTGTTAGTCCCAAATTATTAATCAAAATGATCAACAAGCGCCTTCTTATCAAAAACTTACTGGCTCACAATGATGAGAGCAGTTTCTATGATAAAAAAAGGCAGTTGAATTTGCATTCCAGAGAAGGAAAAGCGAAGTTTCTGAAACACATTTGTGCATTATCAAATTCAAATCCTACCAACAATTCATACATAGTTGTAGGTGTTGAAGATGAAAATAACCAGATTGTAGGAGATGATTTTTTTGATGATAGTCGGATTCAAAATTTAGTAAATGCATTTCTAGAAAATCCTCCAAAAATTCAATACGAAAATGTGCCTTTCCCAAATTTACCAAAGGATAAAGTAATTGGATTGGTAACCATAAAGCCCAACAGCAAAACTTCTTATTTCAAAAAAGGAATTCATACAATTGTAGCAAATAGTATTTTTATACGTCGCGGTAGTAATACCATGCCCGTTGAAGGTGAAGTGGAAAAAAATTACCAGAACACAGAAACCGTTATTGGCATCGAAAATAATTCTAGAAACAGCATCGAATATACACTTGATGGAGTGATTGATTTTATGAATCTTCGGCATAAGGATATGTCTCCAAAATACAAAGTTTTCAAAGAATTATTTGTTATTTGCTGGGCTGGAATTGCAAAAAAATCGAGAGAGAAAACCTATTTGTCCCGAGTGGATATTGAATTAATCAATGAGCAAATCAAACTCTTTTATTCTGCTCAGGATGTGGTTGAAATTACGTATGACGAAGATACTTTTACCATTATTGAATATGTTCCTTTGGGGCTGAATGACAAAACGAGTTACTATCCGCTGGAGCAACAAACGATTCATTTTCATGATAATGGCTATTATAAAATTGATCGGAAAATGCTTTTTGAACCGCCTGAATTCAATAAAAAAATGTTGTATCACATTTACAATGCAAATATTGCATTACTCAATAAACTTGGAAAAGGAATGCAATTGTCAAGTCGAGAGCACAAAGATTTAGAAAATTTACCTTCTACTTTTATGATTTGTTACCTCAACGGTTTTGATGATGCCAAACAAAAATTGATTGATGCCAAACCGTTATTAAAACCATTTACACAGGTCTTTTTATCGTTTAAAGAAGCGTTACGAATTTTGAGAAAAATGAAATATGATGTCCAGTAAGCCTTTTAACTAATTGAATAAACCGGTTATCCAGAGAACAACATCATTAATGACTTGACATATAAAACTAGTCATTAGCAAAATTAAGGTGAGAAGTGCATTCATTTTAGAATTTTTTGTAAAATTAAATCAATTCCTTACAAGAAACAATCACTAAATATGGTGATATTTCAAAAATTAAATGTACTAAAAAATTCTACACCCCCATTCGCTATAAACTTGACATTCAACAGATATAAATAGCCTTTCGACGGATTTATTCTTAATAAAAACTTAACGTGTCTATTTTTAATCCTTTGCATTGCTTTCTTTTTTACCAAATTATGCAGCTTGTCATTGAATTATTTGATAAATTCTAGATGGTATGCATTGATTTGAGTCGCTTTGTATCATCTCATTCAAAAAAACTTCAAACCATAGTTGTTTTCTCTTATTTTTGTAAAAGAACAAATGGAAGATAAAGATAAATGAGAACATTAGTTATAGGAGACATACATGGCGGATTACGAGCACTGCATCAAATTATGGAAAGAGCCAAAGTAACTACAAAAGACAAACTAATTTTCTTGGGTGATTATGTGGATGGCTGGAGTCAATCTCCACAAGTGATTGATTATTTAATCGAAATGAAAATAACTCATGATATTATTTGCATTAGAGGAAATCATGATGAATTGTTACGAGAATGGCTCAAGGATAGTAAGGATAATGAACAATGGTACCAACATGGTGGTGAAGCTACAGTTCTGGCCTATCAAACAGTAGATGGAGAAACCAAAAAAAGACACATTGAATTCTTAGAAACGTTAGAAAATTATTTTTTAGACGAACATAATAGATTGTTTATTCATGCTGGATTTACCAATATGAATGGGGTAAATTATGAGTATTTTCCAAAATTATTTTATTGGGACAGAACGCTGTGGGAAACGGCATTGGCATTAGACCAAAATATAAAAACCGATCATTTGTTTTATCCCAAAAGATTTACTTTATACAAAGAAATTTATATTGGCCACACCCCTGTTTCTAGAATTGGAGAAACCATTCCCATTCAAAAAGCCAATATTTGGAATATCGATACCAGTGCTGCTTTCAATGGGCCACTGACAATTATGGATGTTGACACCAAAGAGTTTTGGCAAAGTGAACCTTTACCCACTTTATATACAAATGAAAAAGGTCGAAATAAAATCTAAATACTATATTTGCAAAAAAATTAGTACCTATTTTATATTATGAAAAAAATTATTACCCTATTATTTTTAGTATGCTTTGGTTTTACAAATGCTCAAGCTTTTAAAGGAAAAGGAGACGGAAAATTGGATATTGGTGCCATCTTTCAAAATGGAGGAACCGGAATTGGAGTAACCGTAGATTTTGGGATTGGAGAAAATATATCCTACGGGTTTGGGGCATCTTATGTATTGGGCGTTTCAAATGGCTATCTATACGATCAAAATTTTTCGGATCGTTTTGATGCTGAAGTTCGATTGAATGCAAATCTAGGAAGTGTTTTCAAACTAGACCCAAAAATGGATATTTATCCAGGTTTGGATTTAAGCCTTAAAAATTTTGGTGCCCATTTGGGAATGCGATATTTCTTTACAGATGGTTTTGGTGTGTTTACAGAAGCGGGTTTCCCAATAGCAAAATATGATTCTCAAGCTTCAGGTTTTAACAATCAGTTTAATGTCAATGTTGGAGCTTCGTTTAATCTGTAATCTCTGAACAACTGAAATTATAAAAACCAAAAAAGCATTCGCCGCGGCGAATGCTTTTTTTTATGCTTATTAGAAAAAACAAAAATTTAATCCATAGCAACAATCTGATACATATTTTGTCCGTTTTGCAAAAAGGGCTGAAAATAAGTGTTATTGTAAACTACATATTTTTGACCGTCAATTTCCTGCTCTGTTGCGCCCTCTGGAATAGTGCTAACAATCGCTCCAATCGGGGCAACAACCACAGTATATCCCTTAGACGATTTGGTATAGAATGTTCCTCCAAAGTAATAATAGGTAACATCATTGTTTTTTACGGCAACCATATCGTTTGGCAGACTAACAACTGTAACATTCACAGGTGCTGGAACTACCGTATATCCACCTGAAACTTGGGTATAATAAACTCCTTGATTGTAATAGTAGCTTTGATTGGCCACTGATACCATTACTGCTGTAGTGACCATTGCCGCCATAAAAAATCCAACGGGATGCCAATAGGCACCATAATGGTACGGTGTGTATGGATGGTAGTAATACGGATGATATCCATGATATCCATTATAATAACCGCTGCTATAATGGGCATTTACGGTTACGTTACGGTTTACATTGACATTATTCACGTTAACATTGTTGTAATTTCTATTATTACTGTTAATATTATTATTGTTAATGTTGCTTTTGTTATAATTGCCTTTATTATAAGAATTTGATGCGTTATTATAGTTCCCTTTATTATAAGATGAACTTGCATTGTTTCTATTAATATTGCTATTGGATTTGTAACTGGAGCCGCTCATATTACTGCTGCTAGGCCTGTCTCTTGATTGAAAAGATCCACCATTTATAGAAGAACGATTCATTCCGCCGCCTCCACGACCGCCGCCGCCGCCATGTCCCATTCGCTGGGCAATAAGATCTGGTGAGACAAATAATAATAGAATAGCTATTAAACTTAGGATATATATATTGCGTTTCATCAGTTGTCCAGTTTTTGAGTTAAAAGTGTTGTTTTTGAAGCCTCTTTCGGTGGCGCAAAATTAAAAATCTTATCCTCCAAAACAGGATTTGATATAAAATTTGAAAAAGTAATCACATAGCTTTTGCCTTTTTCGTCTCCGAGATAATAAATTTCGAGCCTTTTTGGAAGATTTGTTGCTGCATCTATAGAAACAAAAACATTCATCTTGGCACTAATAGCATTTATTTCCTTGCAAAGAACACCATCAATTTTTGCTGTACCTGCATCAACAATAGTGTCAAAATGCTCCATCATATCGTCTGTTAGGCTTGGATAGAAAAAATCGGCTGCCGGAAAATCAACGCCATATTTATCATGTGCCTCTGTTATCATTGCAATGGTATTATCTGGAGCGGGCAAGACTTCATAGGTTTTTTTATCAAATCTAAACAATGCAATTTCGCTTCCATTGTAGTAATATCCTTTTCTGTTCCCAGTCTCTTTTGTAAAAACATACAGTTTATTTGGTCCCTTCATATACACATCACTTTCTCTATGTTCTGCAGGTTTGCCACTAGTTGTACTGTGAGTCACATCTGTAGAAAGCGAATAGCTACACGATTTTAATTCTCCAATTGTACTACTCAATTTATCCATAGCTGCAATAGCTTTGGCATCATAAGCGCCTTCCTTTGTATTGCTGCAGCCAACCAAGAATGCAATAAAAAAGAATGGTATTAAAAATATATTTTGTCTTTTCATTTTTGTTGTTTTTATTCACTCAAATTTAACAAATAATAGTTAAAAAGTAATCCATAAAGAGTATTAAAAATGTTTTTAATATAAAATTTGAAAATTATTCGTCTTTGTGTTCGGCATTTTTTAATAATACTTTTTCCAAAGGAATATTTAAAAAAAGACTTGACAGTTCATGATTATTAAAATATTGAGTCAAAATGGCAAATACATTATACCAAAACAACGAAATACTAATTACCAAAGTTGAAGCCCAAACTTTATAAATATCCCTATGCTGAAAAACTTGCTTTAAGGCAGTTGTAAATCCATCGGATTCATGTCTGGACTCGAATGCTTTTTCTAATAACAAAACAAATAGCACTCCTGAAGTATAAAGAAAAGTTCGCAGAATTACATCTACAAATGGTGGTTGCTTTTTGACCCATTGACCAAATTCTATATACTCCATAATGAGGACAACCTTTGCCATAATCAAAGCACCAATTAGCGCTGTTGACAAACCAACAAATTCTATATTATAATCAATTAGAATCAACTTTTTTATCCCAATTAATATTCCAAACCATACGGCAAAATAGAGCGTTACAAGCAAGATCGATTTTATTTCATTTTTGGCTTTTTTGGCTACTTTTTTGGTTTTTTCTTTCATGATTTTTTGAATTTGATTTAAGAAATTAGGAAATTATTTTTAAGTTATAAAACTATTAAATTATGATGAATACAGCTTATAATTCAATGTTTTTCAACAATTTAGCCTTGTTAATTTAAAATTTCACTAAATTTACTCTTATTGTTCTAGACAAACAAACAATCATCCATTTAACTATTTGTATTTATGAAAAACAAGACAAAATCATTGATGTTCCTGTTTATGGGAACACTTCTGGTGGCCATCTCGCCTTCCGCCAGAGCACAGATCCAGACTACTGGTACGCCAGGAACGCCGAGTGCTACGACAACCATTAGCGGCAAAGAAATTCCCGCACCACAGCCAACTGACGACAGTAAGATTGGAGCAACTGTTGCCGATTCCAAAATTTGGTGGCCACCACGTGTTGTTCCAAAAAAAGGAGCGCCAAACGTATTATTGATCATGACAGATGACCAAGGATATGGTGTAAGCGGAACTTTTGGTGGTGTTATTCCAACTCCGGCACTTGATCGTGTGGCGAAAAACGGATTGCGTTATACGCAGTTCAACTCTACAGCTCTATGTTCGCCTACACGTGCTGCATTACTTACAGGTCGTAACCACCACTCCACCGGTTTTGGAGTAATTACAGAACTTTCTACAGGATATCCTGGTTACAACTCCATTATGGGGACCGACAACGGAACTATTGGGCAGATCCTCAAAGGAAATGGTTATGCTACTTCCTGGTTTGGAAAAAACCATAACACACCTGATTACACCTATAGTGTATCCGGACCGTTCAATCAATGGCCATCCGGAATGGGATTTGATTATTTTTACGGATTTCAGGGCGGAGAAACAGACCAGTACTCACCATATCTTTTTCAGGATCATACCCAAATTTTTCCTTGGATAGGAAAACCTGATTATAACCTGATTACAGACATGGCAGATCAGGCAATTGCACGTATGAAAGCATTGCAGGCTGCAGATCCTGGTCAGCCGTTCTTTATTTATTATGCTCCTGGAGGAACACACTCCCCCCACCAACCAAAAGCGGAATGGATTGAAAAATTCAAAGGGAAATTTGACATGGGATGGAACGTAATGAGAGAGCAGATTTTTGCCAATCAGAAAAAATTAGGCGTTATTCCTGCCAATGCACAACTTACTCCATGGCCGGCTGACCTTCCAACATGGGATTCACTTACTGCAGATCAAAAAAAATTGTATGCCCGTCAGGCGGAAGTTTATGGAGCATACGCAGCCTATACCGATTATGAAATTGGCCGTGTGATTCAACAAGTTGAAGATATGGGTCAACTGAACAACACTATCATTATTTACATTTGTGGAGACAACGGAACCAGTCCAGAGGGTACTCTTTCTGGAACTCCAAACCAATGGACATCATATAATGGTATCCTTGATTTCCCAATTGCTGACCAATTGAAGTTTTACGATGCATGGGGATCTGCAGCAACCTATCCTCACATGGCTGTAGCCTGGTCATGGGCTTTTGACACTCCTTTTAAATACACCAAACAAATTGCATCTCACTTTGGAGGAACGCGTCAAGGTTTGGCCATTTCTTGGCCGGGTCATATTGATGATATCGGAGGAATTCGTACTCAATTTCACCATGTTATCGACATCATGCCTACAATTATGGAAGTTACCGGTGTAGGGCAACCGGAAGAAATTGATGGTATCAAGCAAAAACCTATTGAAGGAACCAGTATGGTCTATACTTTCAAGAAAGAAAATGCCAACGCACCAACCACACACAAAGTGCAATACTTTGAAATGATTGCCAATCGCGGTATTTACAGCAACGGATGGTATGCCAATACAGTACCGCCTCATGGACCATGGGTATTGAACGCACCATTGCCTCCAATTGCAGATTACAAATGGGAGCTTTATAACCTGAATGACGATTATTCTCAAAACAACGATCTTGCAGCAAAAAATCCTGCAAAATTAAAAGAGATGCAGAATATCTTTGATCAGGAAGCCAAAAAATACAATGTATATCCGTTAGACAACCGTTCTTTTGCACGTGCTATCGAACCAAGACCTAGTAGTACAGCAGGTAGAACTGTATTTACATATACTGGTGTCAATCCCGGTATTGCGACTTCAAATTCTCCTAGTATTTTAGGCAGATCGTATACTGTAACTGCTGAAGTTACCGTACCTCAAGGAGGTGGTAACGGTATGATTGTAACAACCGGAGGCCGTTGGGGCGGATGGGGACTTTATATCCTGAATGGTATCCCTGTTTTTGACTACAACATGCTTATTCTGGCACAATACCGCTGGGCAGGAAAACAAGCGCTAACTCCAGGAAAGCATACTATTGTTTATGATTATGTTTATGATGGACCAGGAATTGCCAAGGGCGGAACTGGAACATTAAAAGTAGACGGTGTTGTCGTAGATTCTCATACACAACCAAATTCTATCTCGTTCCTTCAGGTATCTGATGAAACTTTTGATGTAGGAACTGACCTTCGTACAGAGTTGAATGCAGCGGATTATAAATTGCCATTTGATTTTACAGGAACAATAAACAACCTTACTATCAATCTTGGACCAACACAATTTACGCCTGCTCAACAAGCACAAGTAAAAGCGGCCCAAGAAAAAGCGAAAGACTAATTACATAGTAAATTCTTTTTTTAGAGTTCAAACAAAAACCCCTGCAATTGCAGGGGTTTTTAGTTTTTGATTATACCTTATTGTTGTTTACAAATCAAATTTAATTCCTTGTGCCAATGGCAAACTGGTTGTATAATTGATTGTATTGGTTTGACGGCGCATATAGACTTTCCAGGCATCAGAACCGGATTCTCTACCCCCTCCTGTTTCTTTTTCACCACCAAAAGCTCCACCAATTTCGGCTCCAGAAGTTCCGATATTTACGTTGGCAATTCCACAATCCGATCCTACTACAGACAAGAAATGTTCAGCTTCACGCAAATTGTTAGTCATAATAGCAGAAGACAATCCCTGTGCCACTCCGTTCTGAACATCAATTGCATTTTCAACAGTTCCAGAATATTTGATTAGATACAAAACCGGAGCAAACGTTTCGTGTTGTACAATTTCGAATGAATTTTTTGCTTCGGCAATTGCAGGTTTTACATAACAACCACTTTCGTAACCTTCTCCAGAAAGCACGCCACCTTCAACCAGAATTTTTCCGCCTTCGGCAACCACTTTGGTCAAAGCTTGGTTGTACATTTCAACGGCATGTTTATCAATTAACGGTCCAACGTGATTTTTCTCGTCCAATGGATTTCCGATTCTTAATTGCCCGTAAGCCGATACAACAGCATCTTTTACTTTATCATAAATACTTTCGTGAATAATCAAACGACGAGTAGAAGTACATCTTTGCCCAGCAGTTCCAACAGCTCCAAAAACAGCACCGATAACCGTCATTTTGATATCGGCATCCGGTGTTACAATGATTGCATTGTTTCCACCTAATTCTAATAATGATCTTCCTAAACGACCTGCAACAGTTTGTGCTACAATTTTACCCATTCGAGTAGAACCCGTAGCCGAGATTAAAGGCACACGTTTATCAGCAGTCATTAATTGACCTATTGTATAATCTCCGTTAATCAAACAAGAAATCCCTTCTGGAAGGTTGTTTTCTCTGATTACCTCAGCAATAATATTTTGACAGGCAATCCCGCACAAAGGTGTTTTCTCTGATGGTTTCCAAACGCAAACATCACCACAAATCCAAGCCAAAGCAGTGTTCCAAGCCCAAACCGCTACTGGAAAATTAAACGCTGAAATGATTCCCACAACTCCCAAAGAATGGTATTGCTCATACATTCTGTGTCCTGGACGTTCGGAATGCATCGTTAATCCGTGCAATTGACGTGACAATCCTACTGCAAAATCGCAGATGTCAATCATCTCTTGTACTTCACCATATCCTTCCTGTAATGATTTACCCATTTCATAAGAAACCAATTTACCTAAAGCTTCTTTGTTTTTGCGCAATTTATCTCCAAACTGACGCACAATTTCCCCACGTTGTGGTGCTGGCATCAATCGGAATGTTTTGAAAGCTTCGGTAGCCGTTTGCATTACTTTTTCGTAATCTGCCGGTGTACTCATTTTTACAGAAGCAATTAATTGACCATCTACTGGTGAAAAACTTTCCAGAATTGCTCCGTTTGAAAAATGATTAATCCCTGTTGAAGTTCCTTCGTTTATGGTTTTAACTCCCAATTGCACTAATGCCTCTTTCATCCCAAATTGATTTGCTATTGTTGTCATTGTAACTTTTTTAGTTAAAATTGTTATATTTTTGCGTAAAGATATTATTTTAAGGTCAATTTTATTGCTCTTGGGATGTTAAAATCAAATTTGACATAAAACTTGCCTTTTTATAAACACCCAACCCTTACTTTAAAGAATAGTAAAATTATAGCATTTTAATGGGTTGAAGCTGATTTTTACAAAAAAACACACTCATTATAAAAGAAGGAAGTAATTTTATAAACTGTAATAAAATTCTAAAACAATTTCAAACATGACTTCTATTAATCGATACTTTATTGGTTTGTTTTTAATATCAATACAAATGTTGGCACAAAAAGCGGCTTTTGATGTAGTCCCTTTGGGTGTAAAGGGAGGAATAGACGAAAAAAATCTCTCGGCTTATTTGGTGGCTCCGATCAATACTCATGATTATATCTGTCTCGATGCGGGAACTATAAACGCAGGGATTGAAAAAGCAATTTCGAATAAAGTTTTTAAGGTTTCAACAAGTGAAGTTTTAAGGAAATACATAAAAGGCTATTTTATTTCCCATGCTCATCTCGATCATGTTTCGGGTTTGATTATTAACTCACCTGCAGATTCTTCCAAAACGGTTTATGCCACCAAAAAGTGTATGGAAATGATGGAAAAGCATTATTTTAATGGAGAAACTTGGGCTAATTTTGGAGATGAAGGTATGGGTTTTCAGTTAAAAAAATATCATTTTCAAACCCTAGGTATTGGAGAACAAACCAAAATCACCAATACCTCTATGACTGTGGAAGCATTTCCGTTAAGTCATGGAAATCCTTTTGAAAGCACGGCCTTTTTAGTACAAAATGGAAATGATGCTATTTTATATCTTGGTGACACAGGTCCTGATTCGGTTGAAAAAAGCAATGATCTAAGTGAATTGTGGAAAGCTGTCGCTCCTTTGCTTCAGCAAAAAAAATTGAGAGGAATTTTTATCGAAGTTTCATTTCCAAGCGAACAACCAGACACCTCTTTATTTGGACATTTAACTCCCAATCATTTAATGAGAGAACTCCACAAACTGGAAGAATTGGCTGGAAAAGGAGCTTTGAAGAATTTCAAAATTATTATTACCCACATGAAACCACCAACCAAAAATAGTATAAAAATTAAAGAGCAATTGCAAAAACAAAATGATCTTGGAGTACAACTTCTATTCCCGGAACAAGGGAAACGTTTTGAATTATAAACATTTGTAAAATTAACCGCCAAGTTGGCAAGGTCCTACGCAATGGCCACAAAGCTTTGCGAACCTTCCGCCTTTAAACAGTAATACACAAATTTTCTTTGTGAACCTTGCGGTTAAGTTCTAAAATCCAACTTTACTTTTTTTCTTTTATCAAATAAATATAAACCGGAAAGTGGTCGCTAAAACCAATTTCGGTAAGTGAATGCCGCAACGGATACCCCTTGTATTTACCGCTTTTTTGGATTAAGAAAGGTTTGTTGTAGATCCCCGCTTTCCAATATTGGAACGTGTTGTAATCCTTTTGCAACAGCGAACCCGAAACCATAACTTGGTCAAAAATATCCCAAGAATCCCGAAAAGCAATCGTTCCCAATCCTTTGTTGGCCATTTCTTCGAATGGGTTGTAAATTCCAAATTCCCCAACATCCTGAATTTTTCCTTTAGCACCCAGAGCAATTTTTACGCTATTATTGAAAGGGCTATCGTTTAAATCACCCATCGTAATTATCTTGGCATTTGGATTGATGTGTTGCAGCGAATCAATAATTTTTCTGTTTAAGGTTCCCGCTGCCTCGCGAAACGGGCTTGTTTTCTTTTCTCCTCCAGAACGGGATGGCCAGTGATTGACAATAATATGAATCTCTTCCCCATTCAAAAAACCCGTTACCAGCAACTGATCTCTGGTGTAAACCCGATAATTTTTGGTGTTGAGTTGTATTAGATCTTCAGTTTCCAAATCCTCTTGAGAATCTGCTTTTGAAGTTTCTTTAATGGGTTGCTCCCCTTTATATACATACAATGGAATATTAGCATAACTCGTCGGCTGAAATTGCTTCTTTTGATACAGTAAGGCGACGTCTATCCCTCGTTTGTCGGGTGAATCAAAGTGGATAATTCCATAATCCTTGTCAATCATTTTGGGTTGCCTGATCAAATCTTCCAAAACCCCTTGGTTTTCAATTTCGGCACCACCTATGAATGTTGGGGAATTGGGATTTGCCGAAGTCCCAATTTCAGATAAAACCCTAGCTAAATTTTCTAGTTTTTGCTGGTATTTTTTAGTGTTCCAATGTTGATCTCCAGTTGGTGTCCACTCCTCGTCATTGGTCTCGGGATCATTAATGGTGTCAAAACAGTTTTCAAAATTGTAGAAAGCCACTGTATGAATGACAAAAGATTTGTTTTGTGCATGGCCTTTGAACAACAAAAGAAACACAAATAGGGAAGAAAGTACTTTTCTAATCATTAAAATAAATTTATAGTAACATTTGTCTTTGGTAAAAATAGTAAATTGATTACAATTATTTATTGTCTTTAAGAAATGTATATCTTTGCTTTAACTGAGAATCCATTTCCAAAAAATAAAGCATGAATGCCAGCCCATTTTCTTTTATTCAAAAAAAACAATGTGTTTTGTATCCAATGCTATTGCTTATTTTTGTTTTACAATCTATAAACTGTCAAGCTCAAACTACTATGATTACACCACCTTATTTGCAAAAAGGAGATACTATTGCCATTGTGGCGACGGCCAGAAAAAATGTCGATGACAATTTAAAACCAACCATTGACTTACTACATTCGTGGGGTTTGGAAGTTGTTATTGGAAGCACAATAGGTTTAGACCTTAATCAATTGGCAGGAACAGATGAACAACGTGCTGCCGATTTTCAGCATCAATTGGACAATCCAAATATAAAAGCAATTTGGTGTGCCCGTGGCGGTTATGGAACAGTGCGCATGATCGATTTATTGGATTTTACCAAATTTAAACAGCACCCAAAATGGATTGTGGGTTTTAGTGATGTCACAGTTTTGCACAATCATCTCAACACAATGGGATACAAATCCATTCATGGAACCATGCCAGTAAGTGTCGAAAGAACGGCACCCGAATCTATAGAAACTTTGAAAACGGCCTTATTTGGAAAACCTTTGGAATACCAAATTGATCCGTTTTCGATGAATCGTTTTGGGAAAGCAACAGGAGAATTAGTCGGCGGAAATTTATCCATTCTATACAGTTTATTGGGTTCAAAATCGGCTATCAATTGTACCGATAAAATTTTATTTATCGAAGATCTGGACGAATATCTTTATCATATTGATCGCATGATGATGAATCTGAAACGCAATGGCTGTCTCGAAAGCATCAAGGGAATTATTGTGGGAGGAATGACCAAAATGAAAGACAACGACATTCCCTGGGGAAAAAATGCCAATGAAATTGTTCAAGATGTCACCCAAAAATACAATATTCCTATTCTATACAATTTCCCTGCAGGACACGTTCACGACAACAGAGCCCTGATTATGGGCAACATTGTGAGTATGGATGTCAACGAAAATTGCAATACGGTGATTTTTGCCCCCTAACCCATAAAGGGGGGATTTGTCATAATTGAAGAATCCCACTTGTTTATTTTTAAATTTAGCTTTATCAAACCTTTCTAAACTGAACACTATTTTCAATGGCCGCACACAACGAACTTGGAAAACTGGGAGAAGATCTTGCCGTGGAGTACCTCAAAAAAAACGGCTACACTATTCTGAACACCAACTGGACGTTTCAGAAAGCTGAAATTGACATTATTGCCCAAATAGAAAACACACTTGCCATTGTGGAGGTCAAAACCCGTTCATCCCTCGAGTTTGGTTTGCCTCAAGATTTTGTAAAGCCAAAAAAAATCCAACTTTTGGTAAAAGCCGTAGATGCCTACGTAATCGAGAAAGATCTGGATATTGACGTGCGTTTCGATATCATTGCCATCCATCCAGAGGGTAAATCCTTTGCAATTGAACACCTTATCGATGCTTTTTTTTATTTTTAAAGAAATTTAACAATGTTATATTTGTAACAAATTGTTTTTTATGTATATTTGTCACGAATTTAGAACCAAAAACTAAGTATTAACTACGTACAAACCACTATACCTTATGAAAACAGTTTCTTCAATCGTTGAAAATTACATCAAAACAAAACCTTTTTTATTGAATGCATTGTCACTTGGAATCATCAATTTGACTTCTTTGTCACGAAATATTATGACCGAATTGGAAAGTGAGTTTGGAAAAGAGGTAAAACAAGGAGCTGTAGTAATGGCCTTAAAACGATTGACTGAAGAATTGGATTTTAGATTGAATCACAAGATCAATAAAGTAATAAAAAACATAGGAGAAATCACAGTACGCTCTGCATTAACGGATTATACATTTGCCGTTTCGGACACTGTTTTGAACAAACAAGCCGATTTAATAACCGACATTAATTCTTTGCCAGATATTTTTTATACCTCATCCAAAGGTGTAAATGAAACCAATATTGTTGTTAGCAACAGCGTCAATCATTTGGTTGAAAAACATTTTGCTGCCGAAAAAATGATTCAAAAACTGGATAATCTGGCTTCGATAACCGTAAAATTGCCAAAAGAAAATATCGTTGTTCCCGGAATTTACTATTTCATTTTTCAACGTTTGGCTTGGGAAGGAATTATCATCAATGAGGTAATTTCAACATCAAATGAGTTTACTATTTTGGTCAGCGAAAATGAGGTAGATGTTGCTTTTAAAGTGATTAAAGATTTAAAAAATTAAGAATTTATAACCTTTATAATAGAAACGAAGCCAAGCGCTTCGTTTTTTTTATGACCAAAACTTAAATTATTTTGACCAGAAAGATAGAAAAGACGCAGAAATTACAATAAGTACTTTGTAATCGTTAATTTTACATTTTCCCAAATATCATCTGCTATGTTAGCCCCATCCTATCAAAAGTTAAAAGACATTTTATCCCAATCTATTGATCCCAAACGTATTTTGACCAATCCGTTGCAAACTCTAGCTTATGGAACCGATGCGAGTTTTTATAGATTGATTCCCAAAATTGTACTTCTGGTTCACAATGAAGCCGAAGTAATCGAAATCATTAAACAAGCCAAATTATTGGATATTGCTTTGACTTTTAGGGCTGCAGGAACCAGTTTATCCGGTCAGGCCATTACAGATTCGGTTTTGGTAGTTGCCACTCACGGTTGGAAAAATTTTGAACTTTTGGATAACAACCAAAAAATCAAACTCGAACCTGGTATCATTGGTGCCAAAGCCAACAATTACTTAGCGCCTCATGGATTGAAAATCGGCCCTGATCCTGCTTCTATCGGAGCGGCCATGATAGGTGGAATTGTTGCTAATAACGCTAGTGGAATGTGTTGCGGAACGGCTCAAAACTCCTATCAAACCATTGCAGATATCCGAATTGTATTAAATGATGGAACTATTCTGGATACAGCAAATGAAGAGAGTGTTACTGCTTTCAAAAAAAATAAAACTGCTTTAATTCAAGAAATTGAAAGTCTTAGAGATCAAATAAAAAGCAACGAAACGCTGTATCATTTGATCAAAAATAAATTCAAAATAAAAAATACCACCGGATACAGCATCAATGCATTGGTCGATTATCAGGATCCTATTGATATAATCAAGCATCTGATGGTAGGATCAGAAGGCACGCTGGCTTTTATCTCGAATGTGACTTTCAGGACAGTAATTGACGAAAAGTACAAATCCTGTTCCTTGCTAATTTTTAATACGATTCAGGACGCTTGCAATGCCACAATTTTATTAAAATCAAGTTCAGTTGCTGCGGTTGAATTATTAGACAGAGAATCGATTCGTTCTGTAGAAAATGATGATGATGCTCCAAGTTATTTCAAAACATTACCGGAATCGGCTTGTGCTTTATTAGTCGAATGTCGGGATAACAATCTGGACGCTATGTTGGTAAAACAACTAAAAGTTCGTTCAGAAATTGAATCTATTCCCACTTTTTCAGAATACGAATTCACTTCAAATCCCAAACAATATTATTTTAATTGGAAAGCTAGAAAAGGATTGTTACCAACTGTTGGCGGACTCAGAAAAAACGGAACAACGGTTATTATTGAAGACGTAGCTTTCCCTTTGCCTCAACTTGCTGATGCTTGTCTAGCATTGAAAGATTTGTTTAAAAAATACGAATATCACGATGCTGTTTTATTTGGCCATGCCTTAGAAGGAAATCTGCATTTTGTGTTTTCCCAAGACTTTTCGAACCAAAATGAAGTGGATCGTTACGAAAAATTAATGTCCGAATTGGCTGTTTTGGTGGTCGATTGTTTTAATGGTTCTTTGAAAGCTGAACATGGAACTGGCCGCAACATGGCACCTTTTGTGGAAAAAGAATGGGGAACGGCTGCCTACGAAATCATGAAACGCATCAAAACTATTTTTGACCCCAATAATAAAATAAATCCCGATGTCCTGATCAATCCCGACCCTAAAGCACATCTCAAAAATTTAAAACCACTCCCCGAATCCAATGTCATTATTGACAAATGCATGGAATGCGGATTTTGTGAACCGCATTGTGTATCCGAAGGGTTGACTTTATCACCAAGACAACGCATTGTGATTGCACGAGAAATTAGCCGATTAGAGGGCACAAATGATAATCCACAGCGATTGGCCGACATTCGAAAAGACGTCACTTATCAGCTCGATGAGACTTGTGCAACCGATGGCCTTTGTGCTTTGGCCTGTCCAGTACATATTGATACGGGAAAATTTGTAAAAGAATGGCGCGCCAATGAATTGGATTCAGGTAATAAAAAAGTGGCGGGTTATATTGGTTCTCATATGGCGGGAACTACGGCGATTTTGAGAGGTGGATTAAAAATTGTTTCTTTTTTTCACGCCATTCTTGGCACCACTATCATGACAGCTTTATCCAATGCGTCTCATTTTATCTCCTTTGGAAAACTTCCGAAATGGATTCCCGAAATGCCAAAAGGAGCCAATAAAATAAACTTGAATCAAAAGCATTAAAATGAATACAACCACTGATTTAAAAGTAGTTTACTTTCCTTCGTGTATCAATAGAAGCATGGGTAAAAATAGTTTTCAAGATTCCGATGACTTGCAACTGACTGCATTAACACATCAATTATTGGTCCGTGCCGGTTTTACGATAATTTATCCTGAAGCTTTAGACAGGCATTGCTGCGGTATGCCGTTTTCGAGCAAAGGTTATGCCGAAGCCAATCATGCACAATCCGAAGCTTTAGAAAAAGACCTTCTGAAAGTTTCAGAAAACGGAAAATATCCCATTTTGTATGACATGAGTCCTTGTTTTTACCATTCAAAAGAAGAGTTTAAAAGCGACTTAAAAATAGTAGATCCTATTGAATTTATGTTGGATTATGTGATGCCACTATTGACTATAAAAAACAAAAAAGACGCTGTAGTTGTTTTCCCAGTTTGTTCTGTTAAAAAAATTGGAAAAATGGATCAACTGCTAGCCTTATCCCAACTCTGCGCCAACAATGTAACCATTATAGACAGCAATTGTTGCGGTTTTGCTGGTGATAGAGGCTTCCTTGTTCCGGAACTGAATGAACACGGATTGCGTGAATTAAAAGAGCAAATTCCTGCTAACTGCAAAAAAGGTTATTCCACCAGTAGAACCTGCGAAATTGGTTTTGAAAAGATGAGCGGTATTGATTTTAAATCCATTTTTTATTTGATTGACGAAGTGACGCGATAAAAAAATAAAATACAGATTTCATTAATTTCCACTGAGTAATTAGTGAAAATTAGTGAAATCTGTACCTGAAATTTACTTCGTAGATAATTACAAATTCATCCCTCCCGAAACTTCAATGCGCTGTCCATTTACCCATTTGGCATCAGCAGTACACAAAAAGGCAACAACGCTTCCAATATCATCGGGTAAACCAGCACGCCCTAAAGCGGTCAATGAAGCAACTAATTGATTTAGCTGTTCATTGTCTCGAACCACCCCACCACCAAAATCGGTTTCTATCGCTCCAGGTGCCACAACATTCACTCTAATTTTTCTAGCTCCCAATTCTATTGCTTGGTATTTCGTCAACGTTTCCATTGCTCCTTTCATACTCGCATACGTTGAATATCCCGGAAATGAAAAACGGGTCAATCCAGATGAAATATTTACAATTCCGCCGCCATCGTTCAATATTTCCAATGCTTTTTGGGTTAGAAAAAAGGGGCCTTTGAATTGAATATTAACCAAATCATCAAATTGTGCTATAGTGGTTGTCGAAAAACTTTCGTGAAGACCAACTCCCGCATTGTTGATTAAAAAATCGATTTTGTCTGTATCGAAAGTATTTTTTAAAGTTGCTGAAACTTTTTGAAAAAACAGATCAAAACTATTCACCTCAGCAACATTCAATTGAATGGCGACTGCTTTTTGTCCTAATTTTTCGATTTCGGATACTACTTCTTCAGCTTCTTCTTTTTGGCTATTGAAAGTTAAAATGACGTCCATCCCTTTTTGAGCTAGATTCAAAGCCATGTCTTTTCCTAGACCGCGGCTTCCTCCAGTTACTAATGCTATTTTACTTTTTTTATTTTCCATCATTAATTTTGTTTTAAATTTATAGGACAAAATTAGTGCAGATATAAAGCTCCAGAATTGTAAATATCAATCCAGAGTTTGCAAAATTCAAATCAGGTCATTTAAACTCGAAAAGAAATAGGAGTCAATGTGGTTTGCTTCTTGAAAAAATTAGAAAAATGCGCCAACTCTTCAAAACCTAGGGAATAAGCAATTTCCGAAATGTTCCAATCGGTTTCCTTTAATAAAACCTTAGCTTCATGAATCAATCGTTCGCTAATTAATTCGGTTGTGGTTTTTCCTGTGTTTTCCTTTAAAACTTTATTGAGGTGATTGACATGAATGGCTAAACGTGCAGCAAAATCTTTGGCCGATTTCAATTCCAATCGCTGTCTAGGCGACTCTATTGGGAATTGTCTTTCGAGTAATTCTGCAAATAAGGAAGAGACTCTGGCAGCCGAATTGTGCTTAGAATACAAAGCCGTGACGGGTTGAAGCTTTTGTCCAAAATGAATCAGCTCCGCCACATAGTTCCGAATCAAATCGTATTTATACACATAATCGGAATTGATTTCCTGATGTATCTTTTTGAAAATTAACTCAATTGTATCAGACTCTTCCTGTGTCAGCTGAAAAACAGGATAGCCATCCGTTTGAAAAATTGGCAGCTTATCCAAGTCGATTCCGCTCTTGTCCTTGGTCAAAAACTCACCAGTAAAAACACAAAAATGCCCCGATTGTTGTGTATCCTTTGGAACATAATTATACGGGATTTTGGGTGTTGCAAACAAAAGAGCATTCTCTTCAATTTCAATTATCCGATCTGCATACTCCACTCTATTTTTCCCTTGTATCAAGCTTATTTTATAATAGGCTCTTCGGTCATAAGGCATCACCGGTTTTTCCTTTAGCCTTTCGTAAAGTTCTTTGGTGCTGAAAACATTGAAATGTCCGATTTCTTTTTGAATTCCTTTGGGTAATAATGCATTCGATTCTGTACCAGAGTCTCCAGAAATTTCCTGATAGAACTCTTCAATTGATTTTAATTTCATGAAAAATGAATTTGTAAAAATCAAATATAGAAATTAAAATTGTAATTCTGTGGAAACTCCTTTTTTTCAAATTCCAAGTTAAAATTTCATTTAAAATGTTTTGCTTCGTTTTCTAACATCTTTTTGATATTAAAATACATCCCGTCTATGCTGTACTTTCCTTTTTCAAAAGCCAAATAATCACAATCACCAACCAGGCTTTGTGATCTGGATTCTAATCGAAACATATTCAAGAAAACATATTCGTGACTGACCGATATTACATTAAAACCCGTTTCGCATTTTTCTCCATTTCCTGATGACAATATTGCTTTCAAAATATTCTGAAATCGATTTGATATTTTTATTGCGGCTACATTATCTCCTTTTAAGTGATAAACATAACCGAGATAATTCATTTGCCGTAAATCAAAAGGGAATACAGTTATGGAATGTTCTGCTAATTTTATTATTTCGTCATAATCCTTTTTGGCTATGGTATCACTACTTAAATATTTTTTCAATTTTTCTTCGTCTGGCGACCTAAAATAAGCATCGTATTTTGAATTAAAAACATATCCAAAATACAAATGTCTATAATCCTCGTTAGTCAATAATGTATCATTAGCAATCATTCTTTCCAATAATTTGGGATAATAATAATTGGAGTTTTTATCTTCAATATTTTTCTTGATTAAGTTGTAATCGGGGATTTCAAAACTTATTTCTTGCGCATAAGTCGTAGAAAAGGTAACTATCAAAAGTGCAACTACTAAGATTGTTTTTTTCATAGGGGATACTATTTTTATTGAAAAATGGAACTATAAACAAAATCGTTTTATAAAGAATGAATACAATTTAGACTAAAAAAAGTAAATTACGAACAAAACTTCCTTTTATTCCCCTCCCAGCATCTCCTTCAGTTCCAAAGCTCTTCTCGTATTTTTCACATTATATGAAAATGTTCTGCGAATTATTTGGGTTTGGTATTATAAACTTTGAATATACTTTTTCCACTCTTCTAATAATTCGGGCTCAGTGGTTCTAAGTATCGATAAAAGTTCTGTTTTTTTATTTGTCTCTAAAATTTCCTTAAGTTTAAGTCGTCCATACTTATGATCTATAAACATGACAACAGAACCAGAAAGGCCGTACTTAATTTTACCTGTCCAAAAATCATCCAAGCTTTTGGGGATTTTATTCTCATTAATTGCTTTTTTTACTTCTTTTATGCGGGTTGAATCACATTGTCCGGAAGCAAATGTCGCCAAACCTTCAACAAACCAATCTATTCCTTCCACATTACTAAAGTCTGGGCTAGTATTTAATTGTCCATGATAAACGTGAACTAATTCATGAGTTATTAACTGTTGTGTGTTTGTTGTTTGCGAATAAATATGCTCACAGGCTTCTTTGTCCCAAAGCTTAGGGGAAATAACATCTAATTTTGTACCAACGCCGCTAGCCACCATCCAACACTCCGATTTAAAATCCGGCATGTTCCAATCTTTTTGCCAAGTACTGTCTAATGATTTTCTATTAGGATGAATATAAACGTTAAATTTTTTGGAGTAGGATGAATTAAAAAACTTTTTTACAGAAATGATCCCACTCTCAACAAGTTTATTATATTCCTTTTTATTTTGTATATCGTTTGATGTGTAAAATATTGTATAGTTCGAATGTTTTTCTGGTATCCATTTCTCTTGAAAGGTATTCCAGTTAATAAATAATAGGGCTGAAAAAAGGAGTAGGAATGTTGAATGTTTTGTTTTCATAAATATATTTATTTAGTCTGTTTTTAATTGACCAAGTCATTATTTTATTCCCCTCCCAACAACTTCATCAATTCCAAAGCCCTCCTTGTATTCTTCACATTATCAAAAGTCAATAAAAGTCGTAATCCTGCTGGAGTTTGCTTTTCTTTCATTACACAAATAGTACTGTTTTTTTGCACAAACTGAATCACTTTATGAAAACGTGTCGAATGATAATAATCCGATTGTTGATCGGAGACGAAGTAACCAATCATCTTGCCTTTTTTCATTACCAATTTTTCAATTCCAACTTTGGTTGCAATCCATTTGATGCGGATGCTGTTCATTAAAGCAAGTGCTCTTGGCGGCATTGGGCCAAAACGATCAATCAGTTTGTTTTGAAAAACAATGAGTTCTTCTTCATTTTTCACAGCACTCAACTCGTTGTATAAACTCAAACGTTCGGTTACATTATTGATGTATTCGTCTGAAAACAACAACTCAAAATCGGTGTCGATTTGCAGGTCTTTTACATATTCTTTGGTTTCGATATTGCTTTCTTCGGGGTATAAATCCTTAAATTCGTTTTCCTTCAATTCCTCAATAGCCTCGTTCATGATTTTTTGGTAGGTGTCAAATCCAATATCGTTGATGAAACCGCTTTGCTCTCCTCCCAATAAATCTCCCGCACCACGAATTTCGAGATCTTTCATCGCAATATTCAATCCGCTTCCCAACTCGCTGAATTGTTCCAACGCCTGAATTCGTTTACGGGCATCTTCGGTCATGTGAGAATAGGGCGGGCAAATGAAATAACAAAACGCTTTCTTGTTGCTACGTCCTACTCGACCGCGCATTTGATGTAAATCTGACAGACCAAAATTATTGGCATTATTAATGAAAATGGTATTTGCATTCGGAACGTCCAATCCACTTTCGATAATGGTGGTCGCTACCAAAACATCGAACTCACCGTTCATAAAGGCGAGCATCAATTCCTCGAGTTTAGCGCCTTCCATTTGTCCGTGTCCAATTCCCACTCGGGCATTGGGCACTAAGCGCTGAATCATTCCGGCAAATTCCTTTATGTTTTCGATTCGGTTATTAATGAAGAAAACCTGTCCGTTGCGCTGAATTTCATACGAAATCGCATCTCGAATCAGTTCTTCATTAAAACCAACCACATTGGTTTCTATAGGATATCTGTTTGGCGGAGGTGTCGTAATTACCGATAAATCTCTTGCCGCCATCAACGAAAACTGCAAGGTTCTCGGAATTGGCGTTGCCGTCAAAGTCAAGGTATCAACATTGGCAGCAATGGTTTTGAGTTTGTCTTTTACATTAACCCCAAATTTTTGTTCCTCATCGACAATCAATAATCCAAGGTCTTTGAAAACTACATTTTTGTTAACCAATTGATGTGTGCCAATCACTATGTCCAGTTTGCCTTCGGCCAATTGTTTCAGGGTTTCGGCTTTTTGTTTGGCAGTTCTGAAGCGGTTTAAATAACCGATAGAAACCGGCATATCTTTTAATCTTTCGCTGAAAGTTCGAAAATGTTGGTACGCCAAAATAGTCGTTGGAACCAAGACCGCCACTTGTTTTGAATTGTCCACCGCCTTGAAAGCAGCACGAATAGCAACTTCAGTTTTACCAAATCCAACATCTCCGCAAACCAAGCGATCCATCGGGCGCTCACTTTCCATATCGGCTTTGACTTCTTGGGTCGATTTGGTTTGGTCGGGTGTGTCTTCGTAGATAAACGAACTTTCCAATTCGTTTTGTAAATAACTGTCGGGAGCAAATTGGAAACCTTTTTCCAATCGACGTTTGGCATACAATTGAATCAAATTGAATGCAATATATTTGACTCTTGCTTTAGTTTTTTGTTTTAAAACCTTCCATGCATTCGAACCTAATTTATAAATTTTTGGGGGCGTTCCGTCTTTTCCGTTGTATTTCGAAATTTTGTGCAGCGAGTGAATACTCACATACACAATATCATTATCGGCATACACCAGTTTAATCGCTTCCTGTGTTTTGCCTTCAACCTGAATTTTTTGCAACCCTCCAAACTTTCCGATTCCGTGGTCGATGTGCGTTACATAATCACCTACGGATAACGTTGTGAGTTCTTTTAACGTTAGATTCTGCTTTTTCGAATAGCCATTTTTTATGCTAAATTTATGGTAGCGTTCAAAAATTTGATGATCGGTATAACAGACAATTTGGTTTTCGGTATCTATGAAACCTTCGTACAAAGGCAAAACAATGGTCTTGTATTGTTTGCGGATATTCTCTGAATTTGTTTCGTCTAAGGTTTCAAATATATCGTGAAAGCGTTTGGCCTGTGCTTCGTTCGAACAAAATAAATAATTTTTGAATCCATTAAATTGATTCTCACTCAGATTATTCAACAGCAAATCAAATTGTTTATTGAACGATGGTTGCGGCTGAATGTGGAATTCAAACTTCTTGGCTATTTTGAAAACAGGTTTTGAATTGAATTCTACTACCGAAAAATCCAAAGCTCTTTTTACAAATGCTTTTTGGTTCAGAAACAATTGTTCTGGCGTAGCGTGTTTGATATCTTTGGACAATTTCTCAAATGCTTCTTCGGCTCTGCCAAATTGCTTGTCCAATTCGTATAAAAGATTCTCGGTATTTTGAAAAAACAAAACCGTTCTTTCAGCTATATAATCCAGAAAGCTTTCTCTGTTTTCCTGAAAAATTTTATTTTCAACATTTGGTATAATGGTGATTTTTTTCTGCTTTTCTAATGACAATTGAGTGCCTACATCAAAACTACGGATGCTTTCGACTTCATTCCCAAAAAACTCTATTCGGTACGGATTGTCATTCGAAAACGAAAATACGTCGACAATTCCTCCCCGAACGGAGAATTCACCTGGTTCTGTTATAAAATCAACTCTTTTGAATTCGTATTCGAATAAAACTTCATTTAGGAAATCAATCGAAATTTTATCGCCCAAACTTACTTTCAGGGTGTTTTTATCCAAATTTTTTCGAGTCACGACTTTTTCGAAAAGAGCCTCGGGATAGGTAACAATTATGGCTGGTTTTTTTCGGGAATTGATTCGGTTGAGTACCTCGGAACGAAGCAAAACATTAGCATTGTCCGTTTCTTCAATTTGGTAGGGACGGCGAAACGAACCGGGGTAAAACAACACATCCTGTTCGCCAATCATTTGCTCCAAATCGTTCAAATAATAAGCAGCTTCTTCTTTAGTATTAAATACAATTAAAAAGGGTAATTCTGTTTTCTTAAAAAGCGACTGAATCACAAACGAAACAGCCGATCCCAACAAGCCCTCCAATTGCATTTTTACAGAATTATTTTCCAGCAAACGAGTTGTAATCTGTGCCGTTTTGGGAGAAGAATCATAAACCGAGTATATAGCAGATTTACTCAACGTGCGGTGTATTTGGATTTTTTGGAATAGTTGCACCTCCAGGATTACCCGGTATAGTTGGGTTTCCCGAAGGAATAGCTCTTGCGGTATCCAGCATTTGCAATAATTCTGACTCCCCAACTTCCATAGGAATTTTGCTTTTCTCTACTATCTTATCCATTTGTCTTTGCAAAGAAACTAGCTCCAGGTTTATCTCTGCAACCAGTTTGGTCACTTTTTTGTCTGAAACTTTATCGAGATTGATATATAAATCCAACATTCGTACTTGTGTGATCAAAGTGGCAATTCTGCTTCTTATCTGTGGTGTGTCAAATTGAGACGGTATATTGGTATTCAAAGCCATTGCTTTGGCAGATAAGGCCTTTGCTTTCTTTTGAAAAGCACCAATTGTTTTTTTTGGTTTAACCGCCAACTCAGCCATAAAGGCGCGCCATTCTGGCCAAGTCGCTAAGTATGCTTCAGAAGTTGGATTAATAGGGGTATCATAAAAGGTCCAGCCTTTATTTATCGTAGTAAAAATTAATTCTTTCTTTTTAGTATCTCTTAGGTTATCGGCTATACGTTCTTCATTATTATTTTTACACGAAAACTGCATAAATAGCACCAAAAAGAGCAGCGTTAATTTCTTGTTCATTTCTAAAATATTTGAACCACAAAGTTACAAAGTAAATTTACAATGACAATCAGAATATCAATGGCAATCACAATAGTAATAGCAATAGCAAAAATCAATTTCAATGGCAATAGTAATCAAAAATTATAACATGAAGAATTACGAGCTTTTGGCAATTTTGCCTCTATTTTTACAATATTGATAAAAATTACTATCTTTATTTCTCATAATTTACGAAATCGTTATATTTGCATTTCAAAACAACGTACGATGAATCCAAAAATATTGATTATAGGCGCCTGCGGGCAAATTGGAACTGAATTGACTCATCAACTTAGAGCGATTTATGGCACTGACAATGTTATCGCTTCGGATATCCGAAAACTGAATAACGATGTCGTAAATTCAGGACCTTTTGAAGTAGTCAATGCCTTGGATTTTAACCAAATCGAACATTTGGTAGAAATGCACCAAATCACCGATGTCTATTTGATGGCCGCACTACTCTCTGCAACAGCCGAAAAAAACCCTGCTTTTGCTTGGGATTTGAACATGAACTCATTATTTCACGTTTTGAATTTGGCCAAAGCCGGAAAAATAAAAAAGATATTTTGGCCTTCCAGTATTGCCGTTTTTGGGCCAACAACTCCTAAAGAAAATACCCCACAATACACCATAATGGAGCCTTCCACCGTTTACGGAATCAGCAAGCAATCTGGCGAAAGATGGTGTGAATACTATCACAACATTTTTGGTGTCGATGTTCGAAGCATTCGTTACCCAGGCCTAATCAGCTGGACCACTTTGCCTGGCGGAGGAACCACAGATTATGCGGTAGATATTTATCACAAAGCCTTGAGCGATGGCAAATACGAATGTTTTTTGACCTCCGAAACCAAAATGCCCATGATGTACATGGATGATGCCATTGCCGCAACCATCAACATTATGAAAGTGCCGACAGAACAAATCAAGATTCGTTCTTCCTATAATCTGGCTGCGATGAGTTTTACCCCAACCGAAATTGCTGCCGAAATCAAAAAACACATCCCAGAATTGGAGGTAACTTATGTTCCCGACTTCCGTCAAAAAATAGCCGACAGCTGGCCTGCCAGCATAGATGACTCCCGCGCCAGAGAAGACTGGGGTTGGAAACACGAATTTGATCTGGAAATGATGACCGTCGATATGCTAAAAAATCTAAGTCCTCAATACAACACCGACATTCAATAACACACCCATAATCTTCATTAAGGAGTGCCCCCATCGAGAAAAGGGGCTTGCTTTTGGTGCTGCTTATACAGCCCCTTTCCTCAACGGGGTCGGGCTGTTACTGCTACTACGGTAGCTTAGCCCATCCCTCACTCGGCAGCAGTGTTCCAAAGATATTTTTGGTTAAAAGAACCTATTTCCACAAACCATCCACTCACTATTGTGGTGAAACTGTTATAAAATAAAATTTAAGCAAATTCTGAGTTTTCTCCCAATTCTGTACATAAAATAATAAAACAATTCATAAATAACTTTTCATTAATTATCTCTGATGATTTTTGCCAATTCTATAGCTGTTTTTAAGCTCGTTTTATATAAATTGCGAAATAGAATCAAAACAGAAAGGGTATGCCAGAAAGAGATGTAGAAACTAACGCAGAAAAAGCGCGGCTAAAACTAAGAATAGACAATAAGGGCTGGAAAAAATGGGGTCCCTATCTAACAGAAAGACAGTGGGGAACCGTCCGTGAAGATTATTCTCAAAGCGGATATGCATGGGGTAGTGTAACCCATGATATGGCGCGTTCCAAAGCCTATAGATGGGGAGAAGAGGGTATTGGCGGAATATCAGACAACAAACAACATATCTGTTTTGCTTTTGCCTTTTGGAATCACAACGACCACATTCTAAAAGAGCGTTTTTTTGGGTTAACACCCGCAGAATCCAATCACGGGGAAGATGTTAAAGAAATTTATTTTTACCAGGATTCCACACCAACGCATTCCTACCAAAAGATGCTTTATAAGTATCCCCAAACCGCTTTTCCGTATGAAAAGCTAATCAAGGAAAGTAAAAAAAGAACGCGACTAGAACCTGAATACGAATTACTCGATACTGGAATTTTTGATCAGGATGCCTATTTTGATATTTCCATGGAATATGCCAAAGAAGATGAGCAAGATATATTGATCAAAGTAACAGTAGAGAATCGTTCAAAAATCGCAGCTCCCATTACCGTATTACCTACACTTTGGTTCAGAAATACGTGGAGTTGGGGGTATGAAAGTTACAAACACAAACCGACATTAACGGCAACGGGAAGCTCCACAATCGAAATTGACCATCGTTTGGTTGGCCACTTTAAATTGTATGCAGAACATGCAGATGAACTTTTATTCTGCGAAAATGAGACCAATTTTGAAAAACTTTATAAATCTCCTAATCCTACTCTTTTTACCAAAGACGGAATTAATGATTATGTAGTAAACAAAAAAAAGGGAACTATAAATCCCGAAGAGACAGGCACTAAAGCTGCTGTAAAATTTGAAGACATTATTCCGGCATTTGGTAAAAAAGTCTATCGTTTGCGTTTTACGAATACCACACCGGATGATGCTTTTGAAGATTTTGATGCTATTTTTGAAAAACGTCTAGCTGAAGCTGATGAATTTTATGACACAATTCAAAAAGGGATTACAGACGAAAAATTAAAATCGATACAGCGTCAGGCCTATGCAGGAATGCTTTGGACCAAACAATGGTATTATTATAATGTTTACGAATGGTTAAAAGGCGACCCTTCTACACCAAGGCCTGATGCCAATAGAAAAGAAGGTAGAAATAGTTCTTGGAAACACATGTATACCGCCAACATTCTGTCAATGCCCGACAAATGGGAATACCCTTGGTTTGCGGCATGGGATTTGGCTTTTCATACTTTGCCTTTGGCCAGATTGGATCCTGATTTTGCCAAAAGGCAATTAACCGTTATCTTAAGGGAATATTACATGCATCCCAATGGGCAAATTCCTGCTTATGAATGGTCATTCTCAGATGTCAATCCTCCTGTTCATGCCTGGGCAACCTGGAAAGTTTATGAAATTGATAAAGAAGCCAATGGCGGTGTTGGAGACACAGTTTTTCTGGAACGTATTTTTCATAAACTGCTTTTAAATTTTACTTGGTGGGTCAATCTGAAAGATGAAAATGGTAATAACATATTCGGGGGTGGATTCCTCGGAATGGATAATATTGGGGTATTCGACCGCTCTGCCGATTTACCAACTGGAGGGCATTTAGAACAAGCAGACGGTACCGGATGGATGGCCATGTACAGCTTAAATATGTTGCGAATTGCCTGTGAAATCTCATTGAAAAATCCCGTATATCAAGAAATGGCCTCCAAGTTTTTTGAACATTTTCTTCATATTGCGGGCGCGATGCAATCTATGGGTGACAATAAACTTAACCTTTGGGACGAGGACGATCAGTTTTACTACGATATGCTTCATAAACCAAATGGCAATGCTGAATTGTTAAAAATCCGTTCGATGGTGGGATTAATTCCGTTGTTTGCTGTCGAAGTTTTAAATGCCGAATTATTGGAAAAACTTCCTGCTTTTAAACGCCGTGTAGAATGGGTATTAAAAAATCGTCCAGACTTAGCCAGTTTAGTTTCCAGTTGGTACCATCCCGGAAAAGGAGAAACCCGTTTGCTTTCAATCCTTAGGGGACATCGAATGAAAATGATCATGAAACGCATGTTTGACGAAAAAGAGTTTTTGTCGGATTTTGGTGTTCGATCATTGTCCAAATACCACAAAGATCATCCGTACAAATTTACTCACGATGGCGGAACCGTACAAGTTGATTACACCCCGGCCGAAGCCACTGGTGATATGTTTGGAGGAAACT
This sequence comes from Flavobacterium sp. N3904, assembly GCF_025947305.1. NCBI lineage: Bacteria > Pseudomonadati > Bacteroidota > Flavobacteriia > Flavobacteriales > Flavobacteriaceae > Flavobacterium > Flavobacterium sp. N3904. Next base: position 1,231,663 of record NZ_CP110009.1, on the reverse strand, counting down.
CGAATTGGAGAGGACCAATTTGGTTCCCGATGAATTATTTGATTTTGGATTCTTTAGAAAAATTTGACTCCTATTATGGAAAAGATTTCAAAGTAGAGTTTCCTACCAATTCCGGAAAAATGATGAGCATCAATCATGCCGCCGAAGGTGTTGCCAAAAGACTCTTAGCGCTGTTTATTCCGGATGCCAATAAAAAAATTCCAATGTATGGCGAATACAAGAAATTTCAGGAGGATACTCTTTTTAACAAAAATCACTTGTATTTTGAGTATTTTGATGGCGATACTGGCAAAGGGCTTGGCGCCAATCATCAAACAGGATGGACGGGACTTATCGCTGAAATTATTAGGCATTTGCACACCAAAGAAGAATAATATTTCATATGAAAAAATCGATGTTTGCATAAAGAGATTTATTTTTAAAATAGAATTGCCAACAAGAATTTAAAAAATCTTGTTGGTTTTTTTTTATAATTTTACCCATAAGAAAAATAAATATCGGTTCAGCTTATCTTACATTTACCTCTTGTTTAAAAAATAATATCCTAACCTAACTTTAAAATATGACCCATTCCTATCAACCGATTGAAGATAATAAAAGAACTGCAATTGTTGATATTCTAAGAGGCTGGGCGTTGCTGGGCGTTGTAATAGGCAATTATGTTGATTATAAATATATTGGTTCCGCAGTTGGTCCCAATACCAAAAATGCTTTTTCGCAAGTTCTGAGCGACATTCATGAATATTTTTTTGCAGCAAAATCCTGGACATTATTGAGTATATTGTTTGGTTATGGATTTGCGATCTTAATTCAGAATGTGGCGAGTAAAGGCAAGAATCCTGTTGGCTTTTTTGCATGGCGTATGTTGATTCTTTTTGCATTATCCTTTATCAATTCGGCGATTTGGTTGGGAGATATTTTAAAGGACTATGCTTTTCTCGGACTTGTTTTATTATTGTTTTATAAAAGTTCTGCCAAAACAATTCTTCGCTTAAGTCTTTTTTTATTCCTGACGATTCCTTTTGTCTGGGGCTTTGTCAACACGTTAATATATGTGGTGCCAGACGTGTATACTGAACCTAAATACCTGCTGTTGTACCATTCCAGTAACTGGTTCGATGTATTTAAATTTAATTTACTGGGAACCTATTACGGTCAAATTCTAAGCTTTACTTACGCAATATCTGTTCACATTCTGATGTTTGCGTGCATGCTGTTGGGTTTTTATGCTCAAAAAACAGACTTTTTTAATCGTTTGCCGGAATTAAAGAAAACCTTAAAAAAAATATTTTCTTTCAGTTTGGTTCTTGGTCTTGTGTTGTTTTTTATTTTTAAGATAGTGATGTTCAACGACCTTGTTTTTCCAACTTATTTTAAGCCGGGTTCGTGGTTAATAATGTGCACCATGCTTTTTATTGCCTCGGGAATTTGTCTGCTTTATTGCAACAATAAACTAAAAACCATATTTGATTATTTTAGACTTTCGGGCAAAATGACCTTGACCAATTATATTGTACAAAATACAATTGCTTTTCTTGTTTTCTCCGGAGTTGGGTTAAAATTATACGATACCTTACCTTATTGGTTTTATTTTGTATTGGCCGTTTCGGTATTTATTATTCAATTGTTTGTTAGCAAATGGTGGCTTTCCAAATTCAATTATGGTCCGGTTGAGTGGTTGTGGAGAGTATTGAGTTACAGAAAATTATTTCCGTTTCAGAAAATCCCATCCGAAACTGTCTCAAAAGAATCAGAGGCTGTGGTTGTTGAGCTTTAAGACTTTTTTAAAACGTTTAAAAGTTATTGAGAAAACTTCCTATTATCTGAAGTGAAATCTCATTGATAACTCTAAATTTCTAAGTTTATTCTAATGCAGATGTTTCGGGTGAGGGATAGACGCTGGCTACCGAAGTAGCGCAAATAGCCCGACCCTGTTGAAGTAAAGGGGCTTTATAATCGATGCTATAAGTAAGCCCCTTTGCTCAATGGGGGCACCTCCTGATAAATTTTTACAAAAAAGGCTCTTCTAAAACGTTGTGTTTTAAAAGAGCCTTTCAATTAAGTTTAATGAAGTACTACTTCAATTCATAAACATTATTACTTTGTTTCACATCTGCCATTAAACCACTTGGATCAATTGTTATTTTTTTGATTGTAGTCTTAGGTTTTGAGATGTTAAATTCGAAAGTAGGATACGTCCAAGCCCAATCGTTGAGAACGGTTCTCGTAATGGCAGGCGTTGGGTTTTCTTTTTCGAAACTCATCATGCGCAACGGGATATAAAAACTCTCTTTTGTGCCATCGGTATATTCTACCAATAGATCGATAGGCATTGGCATTCTGCCTATTCGTTCTAAAGTTACGGTTGTTTTGTCGGTGTTTTCTTTGACGTCTTTTATTCCGTAATCGATTGTATTTAACGTTTCTGTCCAATCGACCAAATACCAATCGAGGTTGGCTCCCGAAACACGTTCGGCCGTTCTTTTGATATCATTGGGCGTTGGATGTTTGAATTTGAAATCCTGATAATATTTTTTCACCGTTTTATCCAAATTATCCTGGCCAATTACATAACCCAATTGCGACAAGAAAAGACAGCCTTTTACATAAGAGGAAATACTATAAGGACGGTTTTCATCATAACGATCTCCGTGCGTTGATTGTGGCTGCTCTTTGCCTGATTCTACTAATTTATAATAAGCTGCATAATCTCCTTTGAATGGATTTTCTTCTTTCTGAACCGCCAATTCATTCATTGCCAGATTTTCGATATAGGTTGTAAATCCTTCATCCATCCAGGGATGTTTGGATTCGTTTGATGCTAAAACATGTTGAAACCAAGAATGTCCCAACTCATGTGTCGCGGTTCCTAAAATACCTTCAAGTTTGCCGTTTCCTAGCATCAAAGTACACATGGCATATTCCATTCCGCCATCACCAGCTTGTATAAACGAATATTGTTTATACGGATAATCACCAACAGTTTTGTTGTAAAAAGCCATAACCTCAACCATCAAAGGTTCCAGTTTTTTCCAGTTTTCGACAACGGCTGGTGTGTTTTTGTATATAAAATGCAAATCGACATTGTTTGGTCCTTTGACTACATCATGGGCATAATTTTTATCGGCAGCCCAAGTAAAATCATGTACCATTGGTGCGTTAAAATGCCAAGTCAAAGTCTTTGTTTTCTTGGGATAAACTACTGCAACGCCTGCGTCCTGGTAGCCATGCCCTATTTCGTTTGGGTTTTGCAAATAGCCCGATCCTCCCAAAACATAGTCTTTGTCAATTGTAATAGCAACATCAAAATTGCCCCAAACTCCATGAAATTCTCTAGCAATATAAGGATCGGCATGCCAACCTTCTGGATCAAACTCAGCTATTTTTGGGTACCATTGTGCCATAGATAATTCTACTCCTTCTACATTATTGCGTCCTGAACGACGAATTTGCACCGGAACCTGACCGTCAAAGTCAAGTGTAAAGGTGGTTTTTGAATTTGGTAAAATCGGTTTTGTCAAAGTCACTTCGAGTATTGTACCCACTTCTTTGGCAACAGCAGTAACACCATCTTGTTTGAAATTAGAAATTTTCAAATATCCAATTTCGTCCGGTTTAAGATTTTTGATTCGGCTTTCTTTTACGTCTTTGCCATCTACTTTTATTTTGGTTACCATACGCCCATCAGGATCTTTAATGGTTTGGAGTCTGGCATCCATTTCGCTTCCAGGTTGAAAGGCATTGTTGAATAAATGATAATATACTTTCTTCAACGTATCTGACGAATTATTAGTGTAAACCAGTTCTTGTTTTCCTTTGTACTGATAGTTTTTGACGTCCATAGTAACATCCATTTTGTAATCTGCCTGTTGTTGCCAGTAGCATGTTTTTTGGGCAAAAAGAGTACCAAAACTTAAAGTGAAGGAAATTAATAAAAAGTATTTGCGCATGGTTTTTAAATAAAAAATGGAAGAGCGGGGGAAGCTCTTCCATTGGATTAATACTAGTAGGATTTATTTCTTGGATATTTTTTCTGCCATAAGTAATGCATTGTAAGCATTGACCATTTTGGCTGATTTCGATGATTGAGCCGATAGAACCGCCACTGGTTCTTGATTCGGATTTGGATTTTCACCCAGAACTACCATCGCAGGAAGCGGTGTTCCCGAATCCATAATGATTTGTTTTACTTGTTTGGCTGATAATTTTGGATAATACGAACGGATTAATGCGGCAACTCCGGCAGCATTTGGTGATGCCATCGATGTTCCTTGTTCGTATTTGAATTTATTATTAGGAACTGTTGCATAAATTTCTGTTCCGGGAGCATAAACATCTACGTTGAATGTACCATAATTTGAAAACTCGGCAACTACACCTTCTCCGTAAACCGTGTTTAAAGCTCCAACAGTCAAAACATTGGCTGCAAATTCTTTTTTATTATCATCAGAATCATTAGGGAAATTAGCATTTGAATCCAAATCGATATTATTGCCATCATTACCTGCGGCATGAACAAATAATACGTCTTTCTTTTCGGCATATTTTATAGCGTCATAAACCCATTGTTTATGTGGCGAATAACTTTTTCCAAAACTTCCGTTGATTACTTTGGCACCATTATCAACAGCATAACGAATCGCCAATGCAATATCTTTGTCATACTCGTCACCATCTGGCACAGCTCTTATGGCCATGATCTCGACATTATTTGCAATTCCGTCACCGCCAATATTGTTGCCTCTTACCTGAGCAATTATTCCGGCAACATGTGTTCCATGAAGCGCTTCTTCTTTGTCTGGACCATAAACGGTATTGTTCCCGTATTTGGTATTTTTGATGTCTTCCGGATTGTCGCCAACCACTTTTCGACCATCAAATTCTTTGTTTAGATTATAATTGATTTGGCCATCTACATAGTCTTTGTATTCTTTTAATTGTATTCTGAAATCAGGGCCGGCATTGGTTAAGACGCGTGTCATTACCATTTTGTTTTTGGTCAAATCTGGGTCTGTGGTTACAATCCCATTCAAATCTTCTACGGTATACACTTCTTTATTCAAATTTACTTGAATCGACTTGTCGGCAGCCATCAAGAAGTCTACTTGCTGTTTGTCTTTGAGAGCTTTACTGTATTTGTCCTCGTAAGCGGCCAGAGCGCTTTTGTAAGTGGCTGATCCGTCATCGACTTTTTTTATAATACGGGTCATTTCGAGCGTTTCTTTTCCTGAATTTCCAAGAAAGTTCCAACCGTGAATATCATCGATATAACCGTTTTTGTCGTCGTCGATGCCGTTTCCAGCAATCTCTTTTTTGTTGGTCCAAATCACGGCTTTTAAATCTTCGTGGTCTATATCTACTCCAGAATCTACGATTCCGACAATTACTTTAACGCTTTTTTTACCTTTAAGTAATTCGGCATAGGCTTTATCGACACTCATTCCCGGAATACTGTCTTTGGCCAGATCCAGATGTGACCAACGCTGCAATTCGGTTTCGCTTAGTTTGCCTTTTTTGGCAGTATAATTAGTTGATGTTTGGGCATTGGCCGAAAGGCATAAAGACAAAGCCACAAGTAATGTTAATGAAGTTAAGTTTGTTCTTTTCATGTGTAAAGGTTTTCCAGTTTGCTAATCAACTTCAAAAATAGTCGAAGTAAATTACATATTATGCAATCGTTAACGGTTTTTTAGGATAATATGCGTTTGTATAAGAATTTTGTTAGAAAAAACAAAATGCGTAGGATATTCTGAGAAAAAATTGTAAGAAAGTTAATTAAATTTCGTACTCTTGCGATGCCTTATAACAAAAGCCATAACCGATGAAAACAAAATTACTTATTTTGCTATTTTTAGCATCATTTTATACTTATGCACAAACCAATTTGGTTCCCAATGGTGGATTTGAAAATTGGACAAATAGCACCACATTATCCAACTGGACGATAGAAAACAGTATCACCCAAAACACTTCCTCTTACACCGAAGGAAGTAATAGTGCAAAACTGTCTATAGCAAACAGCACCACTAAACCAAAAATAATAGCTCAAGTCCCTTTGACAGCTGGAACTACTTATACTGTGAAATTTAAGTACAAGTATCTAAACAGTAACTATAGCGGTGATCACCCCATAAGTTTAAACATTAGTCAAAACGGGAGTGCAACAACACTGTCGAGTAGCACTTTTGCAACAGATAACAACTGGTCCGTAAAAGAGACCACTTTTACTCCAGACCAAAATTTGTCGTATGACTTGAGTATTTCCTTATATTCTTTTGATGCTGCAGCATTTAATGTATTGATTGATGATGTGCAAGTGTACATTCAAGGAACAGAACAATATACGCTTATTCCCGATGTGAATTTTGAGAACAAATTGATTGCATTGGGGATTGACTCTAGTGTAGCAGATGGAAAAGTGTTGACCAACAATGTTAACAAATTGACTTCATTGGATGTTTCTTCAAGTTCTATAGCTGACTTAACGGGGATTCAGGATTTTGTGGCTTTGACTTATTTGAACTGTTCTTCTAATCAATTAAGCAGTTTGGATGTTTCTAAAAATACAGATTTGAATAACTTATCTTGTTATTCCAATAAATTAACCAGCTTGGATATTTATAAAAATCTGAATTTAAAATGGTTATGGTGTGTATTCAATCAATTAACTAATTTGGATGTTTCTAAAAATTTGTTTTTGCAGTCTTTATTTTGTTACGGCAACGAATTAACCGCTTTGGATATTTCTAAAAATCTTGCATTGCAAAATTTATGGTGTCAGTCCAATCAATTAACCGCTTTGGATATTTCTAAAAATACAGCTTTAACATCTTTGAATTGTTCGATTAATCAATTAACCTCTCTAGATGTTTCTAAAAATTTAGGATTAAACGAATTGGAATGTGAAGGAAATCAATTGATCACTTTAGATATTACTAAAAATGTTGCTTTGTCTAAATTGTATTGCTACTCAAATAATCTTACGAGTTTGAATCTAAAAAACGGGAAAAATACTTTGTTAACCAATACTAATATAAATCTATCATCTAACCCAAATCTAAAATGCATCCTTGTAGATGATGTTGTCTATTCTGACACTAACTGGTCAAACAAAAAAGATGCCGCAGCAAGTTTTAATACCGATTGTACACCTTATACAATGATTCCGGATAATAATTTTGAAGACAAATTGATTGCTCTAGGAATTGATATCGATGGCAAAAATGGAAAAGTAGTTACTCAAAGTATTGCTACTTTAACTTCTTTGAATATTTCGCATAGTTCTATTGCTGACTTGACAGGAATTCAAGATTTTGTGGCATTAACATCTTTAAATTGTGCAACTAATAAATTAATCTCTCTTGATGTTACCAAAAATGTAGCTTTGACTTCCTTGATTTGTAACTCGAATCAATTAACCACTTTAAATGTCACAAAAAATGTGGCTTTGATAAATTTTTATTGTCACAATAATAAAATAACAGACTTAGATATCTCTCAAAACATTAATTTAAAAGGGTTGATGTGTCATTTTAATGAACTTACAACAATTGATATTTCTAAAAATACTAAATTAGAATTATTAGATTGTTTAAATAATAAAATTACAAGTCTTGACGTTTCAAAAAACCCTTTGATAACAGAGTTAGCTTGTGAAAATAATCAGCTAATTTACTTGAATCTGAAAAATGGTGCGAATACAATTCTAGATTTAACGTATTCTAACTTTGTTAACAACCCTAATCTTAAGTGTATTCAAGTTGATGATATTGTTTATTCTGATGCCAATTGGACAAGCAAAAAAGATATTAGTGCAACTTTTAATCTCGATTGTACGATTTACACCCTAATTCCAGACGCTAAATTTGAAGATAAATTAATCGCTCTAGGAATTGATAAAGACGGTAAAAATGGAAAAGTAGCAACAGAGAGTATAGCCTCTTTGACTTCATTAGATATTTCTTCAAGTTCAATTGCTGACTTAACAGGGATTCAGGATTTCAAAGCAATGACTTATTTGACTTGTAACGACAATGCATTAACAACCTTGGATGTTTCCAAAAATGTGACATTAAATTATTTTGAATGTAGCAATAATCAATTAACGACATTGGATGTTTCTAAAAATGTGGCGTTGACTATTTTTTCTTGTAGGTTTAACAAACTTTTGAGTTTAAATTTAAAAAACGGAAAAAACACTTTGTTAACCAATGCAAATATCTATTTAAACAATAACCCAAATCTAAAATGTATTCTGGTAGATGATATCAATTATGCAGATACAAACTGGTCGAGTAAAAAAGATACTACAGCAACTTTTAATACAGATTGTACTCCTTACACTTTAATTCCAGATTCAAATTTTGAAGACAAATTAATTGCATTAGGAATTGATATCGATGGAAAAAATGGAAAAGTGAAAACAGAAAGTGTAGCCTCTCTTACCTCTCTTGAAGTATACAGTAGCAATATTGCCAGTTTAACTGGTATTGAAGATTTTGTTTCTTTGAATTATTTGGATTGTAGTGATAATGCATTAACTGTTTTGAATGTTACAAAAAATGCAGCTTTAACCGATTTGTATTGTAATGCTAATAAATTAACAAGTATTGATGTTTCCAAAAATTTAGTTTTGAATAAATTAAACGCATCAGAAAATGTACTTACTTCTCTTGATGTATCAAAGAATACTAGTTTAACCGAAATTAATTGCTACACTAACAACTTGACTTCTTTGAATCTGAAAAACGGTAATAACGTTAATATGAAACGAATGTATTTTGCAAATTTGGCCCAAAATCCAAATCTTATATGTATTCAAGTAGACAACGCTACTTTTTGTAATAGCAATTGGGAAGCCAAAGATGCCACAGCAGGGTATTCTTCAGATTGTATCGCTTTATCAAATACTTATACTACTATTCCAGACGCAAAATTTGAGGAAAAACTAATCGCACTAGGTATTGACAAAGATGGTAAAAACGGTAAAGTTCTTTCTGCGAGTATATACAATGTAGGTACTTTGGATGTCTCCAATAGTGGAATAACAGACTTAACAGGAATACATGATTTTAGAATGATAACTTCGCTGACCTGTGGCAATAATGCTCTTACCGCTTTGGATGTTTCAAAAAACCAAAGTTTAGACAAATTATACTGCAGTGTCAATAAAATAGCAAATTTAGACCTTACACAGAATACAGCTTTAACTGTTTTGAGCTCTAGTTTTAATCTATTGACAACACTGGATGTATCAGTAAACAAATCTCTGAAACAGTTAGAATGTTCTAATAACAGTTTAACTTATTTGAATATTCAAAATGGAAATAATACCAACATGCAAAGCATGATGTTCGGAAATTTTACAGAAAATCCAAAATTAACCTGTATACTTGTTGATGATGCAGCCTATTCAATGGCTAATTGGGATATGGCAATAGATAAAATTACAACATATAGTTCAACACCTTGTATCACATATACATTGATTCCAGATTCTTATTTTGAGGAAAAATTAATCGCCTTAGAAATTGATAAAGATGGTAAAAATGGAAAAATACAGACTGCCAGTATTAACCAAGTTATATTTTTAGATGTTGCTGATAGCAATATTTCAGATTTAACAGGACTACAAGATTTTACAGCATTAATATACTTTTTTTGTGATCGTAACAATATCACAACTATTGATTTAAGCAAAAATCTAATGCTTGAAAATATAGGGGTTTTAGATAATAATTTAACAAGTATTGATATAAGTAAAAATACTAAAATACATACTCTTGAACTTTCAAAGAATCAAATTACTTCAGTAGATTTATCTCAAAATATAAATCTTAAGAGATTAGGCTTTGAGAATAACAAAATAACAGAAATAGATCTTACAAATAATAAGGAATTATGGTTTGTAAGTGGTTATGGAAATCTGTTAACTAACTTAGATTTATCTCAAAATAAAAAAATAGAGGTTATAAATGTAGATAATAATCAGCTTACGGCAATAAATGTTCAAAACGGTAATAACAAAAACTTTGTACTACCTCCTGTAACTAGTAAAACAACTGCAACTAACCTATACTGCAGTTTTATAAACAACAGTAAACTTGAATGTATAAAAGTAGACGATGAAGCTTATTCAAATGCACATTGGGCGAATATAAAAGACGCTACAGCAACCTATTCGTCAACTTGTTCTGCATTAGGAATTGAAGATTCTGTTTTTGACAAAATCGCTATATATCCTATTCCTACAAAAAAGGAATTGCATATTGACAATATTATGCTAGAAAAAGTAACCGTTTATGATGCTTTAGGGAAACTAGTAAAAACAACAACATTTACTTCAGGAGCGAATAATAACACATTACATTTGGAGGGATTCGCAAGTGGTCTTTATTATATTTATTTAGAAAGTGAAGGCGCCCATACTGCCAAAAAAATTATAGTAGAATAGTTTATATTCATTACAATCAATAACCCCCATTTTCATTCATTTGAAAATGGGGGTTTTGTTTTTTATCGTAAATTTGAGTACTTCAATAAAAAATTATATGATTCCTTGATAATAAATCGAAAACCAAATGGGTAAAATACAAGATTACTTTAAAATAAAAGAACGTGAAACTTCGGTAAAACAAGAAGCTCTTGGCGGTTTGGTTACCTTTTTGTCAATGGCTTATATCATTTTTGTAAACCCAAACATACTGTCGATGACGGGAATGCCAAAAGAAGCGCTTATTTCGGTTACTTGTATTGCAGCTATTTTTGGCACTTTATTAGTTGGAATTTGGGCAAAAGTTCCCTTTGCCATGGCACCTGGCATGGGACTAAACGCTATGTTTGCCTTTACCCTGGTTTTGGGACAAGGCGTTTCCTGGCAAGATGCATTGGGTGTTGTTTTTCTATCGGGAGTGTTTTTTACAATAATATCCTTTTTTGGAGTCCGACATAAAATCGTAGAGGCTATTCCTCCCTCTTTGCAAGTGGCTATGGGATGTGGTGTTGGTTTTTTTATTGCCTTTATCGGGTTCAAACAATTAGGTCTTATTGTTGCCCACCCTGACACTTTGGTCACATTGGGTAAATTTACCCCAGCTGTTGTAATTGGTTTGCTAACTCTATTAATAACCGTAATTTTAGAAATTTACAAAGTAAAAGGTGCTATCTTGATTGGAATAATAATAGGAACTTGTTTAGGGATCGGATTTGATCCTAGTGTTCATTTACCAACTCACCTATTTTCGCTACCTCCATCTATTACACCCATTTTTGGACAACTAAATATCTTGGGTGTTTTAAAACTAAGTTTTGCATCCGCAATTTTTTCATTTCTATTTGTAAGCTTATTTGATTCTATCGGAACTGCCATTGCTTGTTCTTATGAGGCAAATCTAGTTGGTAAAAACGGGAAAATGCCCCATCTCAAAAAAGTATTGGAAGCCGATGGTATTGCAACAATGTGTAGCGGTATTTTGGGAACAAGTAACACCGTAGTGTTTATCGAATCGGCCACAGGAATTGCCAATGGAGCCAAAACTGGATTAAGTTCTGTATTTGTGGCGTTATTTTTCTTTTTGGCATTGTTTTTTTCGCCTATAATTACAATTGTTCCTGCTTATGCGACAGCACCGGCTTTGGTCCTCGTTGGAATCTATATGTCCAAACATTTATCCAGAATCAATTTTACTGATTTACATATTGGTGTCCCCGCCTTTTTAACCATGATTATGATGCCGCTCACTTATAGCATCAGCAACGGAATAGCTTATGGATTTGCCTGCTATATTATCTTGGCTTTATTTACCAAAAACACCAAAGAAGTAACGCCAATGATGTGGGGTGTTGGGGTATTTTCAATAATAAGCATTGTAATTGCACAAATGAAATAACAAATGAAATCCCCATTTTCAAGTCTATGAAAATGGGGGGTTTTACTTTTAGAATTACTTTATTCCTCTTCTAGAAAACATCCGAACAACTAAATACCTCTTTCAATCTCACTCCTCTGTCGGTATGCTGCACTGTAATGATTTCGTTATGCGCATCGTGTTCCAAAAACAAATAGCAATTATTATCGGCAGCCGCGTTGAGGAATTTTGATTTTTCGGGCATCGTCAATAACGGTCTCGTATCATATCCCATTACATATGGCAAAGGCAAGTGTCCGGCTGTGGCCAATAAATCGGCGCAAAAAACAATGGTTTTATCTTGGTATTGAATATGCGGAATCATTTGCTTTTCGGTATGACCGTCGGCATAAAAAATTCCAAATCCCAACTCTTGTGAAATGGCAAAATCTCCATCGGGTTTCGAGATAAAATGCAGCTGGCCACTTTCCTGCATTGGTAAAATATTCTCGGACAAAAAAGAGGCTTTCTCTCTCATATTCGGTTTGGTAGCCCATTCCCAATGATTTTCGTTACTCCAGAACTTAGCGTTTTTGAAAGCGGGTTCGTAACCGGTTTTGTCTTTGTTCCATTGTACACTTCCTCCACAATGGTCAAAATGCAAATGCGTCATAAAAACATCGGTAATATTATCGCGATGAAAACCATATTGAGCTAACGATTTATCCATAGAATGCGTTCCCCAAAGCGAGTAATACCCAAAAAACTTGTCGGATTGTTTGCTTCCCATTCCTGTATCAATCAAAATTAATCGGTTTCCATCTTCAATCAACAAGCATCTGGCGGCAATATCGATTAAATTATTTTCATCGGCAGGATTGGTTTTATTCCAAATGGTTTTGGGCACCACACCAAACATTGCACCGCCATCGAGTTTAAAATTACCTGTTTCTATAGGATATAATTTCATTAGTATATTTTAAAGTTTTAAAAAATACTGCAATTTAGCAAAATCCTATGGCTTAATTCTAGGCTTATATAACAAAATTCTATTTTGTCATTAGTTATATAAATGTTATCAGTTATGGGAAAAAGCATTTTATATAGTATCTTTGCGGTTAATTTAGACGAAATAAAGATAAGGAGTAAAGATGCTGTTGAAAATTGGATTCTTTTTCTAAAAAATCCTTTCTTAGCTGATTAACCCTAAAATATAAAAACATAAACACTAACACATGATACAAGTTTCTGATACTGCCAAAAAGAAAATCATCGATTTGATGAAAGATGATGGTTTTGATGCTGCTGTAGACTACGTGAGAGTAGGCGTAAAAAGCGGTGGTTGCTCTGGTTTGTCTTATGATTTAAAATTTGACAAAAACAAAGGTGATGACGATAAAATATTCATTGACAACGACATCACTATTGCTGTCGAAAAAAAATCATTCTTATATTTAGCGGGAACCATACTAGAGTTTTCTGGAGGATTAAACGGAAAAGGTTTCGTTTTTAATAATCCAAATGCGAGTAGAACCTGCGGTTGTGGGGAAAGTTTTTCTCTATAAAGAATGAAATAAAAAAGATTTAAACCATAAAGAAATTAAGTTAATTAAACCTTATTTTCTTAATGGTTTTAAAAAATAAAACTATGTCAAAATACACCGAAGACGATTTAAAAATCGAATTAGAGACCAAAGAATATGAGTACGGATTCTATACTGAATTGGATTCGGAGACGTTTCCTATTGGTCTAAATGAAGATATTGTTCGTGCTATATCCAAGAAGAAAGACGAACCACAATGGATGACCGATTGGCGTATCGAGGCTTTTCGCGCTTGGGAAGAAATGATAGAACCAGAATGGGCAAACGTTAAATATCAAAAACCGGATTTTCAAGCCATATCCTATTACTCTGCTCCAAAAAAAGCAGATCCAAACAAAACCCTTGATGATGTAGATCCTGAACTTTTGGAAATGTACAAAAAGTTAGGGATCTCTGTTGATGAGCAAAAAATGATGAATAATGTTGCGATGGATATCGTGGTTGACTCGGTTTCGGTAGCAACTACATTCAAAAAGACATTAGCCGAAAAAGGAATTATCTTCATGAGTATTTCCGAAGCTATTCGTGAATATCCAGACTTAGTTCGTAAATACTTGGGGACTGTTGTTCCTCAAAAAGATAATTTTTATGCCGCTTTGAATTCTGCTGTTTTCTCAGACGGATCTTTCTGTTATATTCCAAAAGGGGTTCGTTGCCCTATGGAACTTTCGACTTATTTTAGAATCAATCAAGCTGGGACCGGACAATTTGAAAGAACATTATTAGTGGCTGACGAAGGCAGTTACGTTTCTTACTTAGAAGGATGTACTGCTCCTACTCGTGATGAAAATCAATTGCATGCCGCAGTTGTAGAATTGATCGCTTTGGACGATGCCGAAATAAAATATTCTACCGTTCAAAACTGGTATCCTGGAAATAAAGAAGGTAAAGGCGGAGTTTTCAATTTTGTGACCAAAAGAGGATTCTGTGAGAAAAACGCAAAAATCTCCTGGACACAAGTAGAAACCGGATCTGCAATCACATGGAAGTATCCTTCCGTAATTTTAAAAGGAGACAACTCAGTAGGAGAATTTTATTCGATTGCGGTTACCAATAATTACCAACAAGCCGATACTGGGACCAAGATGATTCATTTGGGTAAAAACACCAAATCAACCATTATTTCTAAAGGTATTTCTGCAGGAAAATCACAAAACAGTTATAGAGGTTTGGTTCAAATTGGGGCAAGAGCAGAAAATGCACGAAACTTTTCGCAATGTGATTCACTTTTGATGGGTAATCATTGCGGAGCACATACTTTTCCGTATATCGAAAGTAAAAATCCAACAGCCAAAGTAGAGCACGAAGCAACAACCAGTAAAATCGGTGAAGACCAAGTTTTCTATTGCAACCAACGTGGAATTCCAACCGAAAAAGCAATTGCGCTTATTGTAAACGGTTTCAGTAAAGATGTGTTGAATAAATTACCAATGGAGTTTGCTGTTGAAGCACAGAAATTATTGGAAATTTCATTGGAAGGTTCTGTAGGATAATTATATTTGTTTAAAGTTTAAGGTTTAAAGTTGAGTCACTTAACTTTAAAAACCTTAAACAAAATAACTTTAAACAAAATATATGGCTACAATAAAAAGATTTGAAGATTTAGAAATTTGGCAAGATGCTAGAAAATTATCGAAAGAAGTAATTGTAATTTCCAAGGAAACAAATTTAAAAACAGACTTTCGGCTAAAAGATCAAATTAAAGCTTCTTCGGGTTCTATTATGGATAATATAGCCGAAGGATTTGAAAGAAATGGAAATTTAGAATTTCGACAATTTTTATCGATAGCAAAAGGATCTGCTGGAGAATCAAGATCTCAACTTTACAGAGTTTTTGATAATGATTATATCAATCAAGAAAAATTAGAAAGCTTAATTTTTGAATATGAAAAGTTGAGTGGAAAAATAAATAATTTTATATCATATTTAAACAAAAAAGATTTTAAAGGTACAAAGTTTCAGTAACCATGAGAACTTTAAACTTTAAACTTTAAACAAAAAAAACATGCTTAGTATAAAAAATTTACACGCCTCTATAGGTGACAAAGAAATATTAAAAGGGATAAACCTTGAAGTAAAAGCGGGAGAAGTTCATGCCATAATGGGGCCAAATGGTGCTGGTAAAAGTACACTTTCGGCTATCATTGCCGGAAACGAAAATTACGAAGTAACCGATGGTGAAGTAATTTTGGACGGAGAAGATCTTGCTGAATTAGCTCCAGAAGAAAGAGCACACAAAGGTGTTTTCCTTTCGTTCCAATATCCAGTCGAAATACCGGGAGTTTCGGTAACCAACTTTATGAGATCCGCAATCAACGAAACTCGTAAAGCTAAAGGTCTAGAAGAAATGCCAGCAAATGAAATGTTGAAATTGATTCGTGAAAAATCTGAGTTATTAGAAATCGACAGAAAGTTTCTTTCCCGTTCCCTTAATGAAGGGTTTTCTGGAGGAGAGAAAAAACGTAACGAAATTTTCCAAATGGCGATGCTTGAACCAAAACTAGCTATCCTTGACGAAACCGATTCTGGTCTTGACATTGATGCATTGAGAATTGTTGCAAATGGGGTAAACAAATTGAAAAGCGATAAAAATGCTGTCATCGTAATTACGCACTATCAAAGATTATTGGATTATATCGTTCCGGATTTTGTGCACGTGCTTTACAATGGAAAAATTGTAAAATCTGGTGGAGCAGAATTAGCGCATGAACTGGAAGAAAAAGGATACGATTGGATTAAACAAGAACAAGAAGCTTAAAAATTTGTTTAAAGTCTAAAGTTTAAAGTTGACTCGAGCTAACTTTAAACTTTTAAACCTTAAACTTTAAACAATTAAAGAATATGGAATTAAAAGAAAAATTACTATCGTCTTTTATGGCTTTTGAAGAGCGCATCGATGTTCATTCCGAACTTCACGATGTGAGAACAGCTGCTATAAAAAACTTCGAAAATAAAGGATTTCCATCCAAAAAAGAAGAAAGCTGGAAATACACTTCGCTAAATGCAATTTTAAAAAATGACTTTAGCGTTTTTCCAAAAACAGAAAATGCAATCCAATATAGCGATGTAAAAAAATACTTTTTACACGAAATAGACACCTATAAAGTAGTTTTTGTAGACGGTGTTTTTAGTTCGCATTTGTCTTCAACTACTCACGACGGAATTGATGTTTGCTTAATGTCATCGGCATTAAACAAACCAAAATACAAAATGGTTATTGACAATTACTTCAATAAAGTGGCTAGTAAAGAGGAGAGTTTGACATCCTTGAATACGGCTTTCGCCAATGAAGGAGCTTATATCAATATCCCGAAAAGCAAAGTGGCCGACAAACCTATTGAGATTATGTATTTCTCTACAGGAAGCGAAACGGCTCTTTTGGTTCAACCTAGAAACTTGGTTATTGTTGGTGAAAACTCACATGTACAAATCATAGAACGCCATCAAAGTTTGAACGAAAATCCAGTATTAACCAATTCGGTTACCGAGATTTTTGCTCAAAAAAGAGCGATTGTGGATTATTACAAAATTCAAAATGACAACCTAGAAGCCAATTTAATTGACAATACGTATGTTTCCCAAAAACAAGAAAGTCACGTTTCAGTGCATACTTTCTCTTTTGGCGGAAACCTAACTAGAAACAATTTGAATTTCTACCACTTCGGAGAACGTTTGACGAGCACCTTAAAC
Source organism: Flavobacterium sp. N3904 (assembly GCF_025947305.1). NCBI lineage: Bacteria > Pseudomonadati > Bacteroidota > Flavobacteriia > Flavobacteriales > Flavobacteriaceae > Flavobacterium > Flavobacterium sp. N3904. The sequence goes on along the minus strand of NZ_CP110009.1, from coordinate 1,214,523 downwards.
GGCATTACAATTATTGGAGGCAATCAACATGTTGATCATTATACTTTGGTAAACCACGCAACGCCAAACTGTGAAAGCTTTCAAGATTATAAAGGCATTTTTACCGACCGTTCCACTGGAGTTTTCAACGGAAAAGTATATGTAGAAAGAGAAGCCCAAAAAACAAACGCTTTCCAAAAAAGCAATAATATACTTTTGAGCGACAAAGCAACCATTAACGCCAAACCTCAACTGGAAATTTTTGCCGACGACGTAAAATGCTCTCACGGTTGTACCATCGGGCAATTGGATGAAACCGCTATGTTCTACATGCAACAACGTGGAATCCCGAAAAAAGAAGCCAAAGCATTATTGATGTACGCTTTCTCGAATGCCGTTATCGAAAACATCAAAATACCTGAATTGAAACAACGAATTACCACTATTATCGCTAACAAATTGGGTGTTAAAATCGGATTTGATTTGTAATACAATATTAATATAATTGAAACCCGATAGGCATAAAATCTATCGGGTTTTTTTATTGATTTTTTTCAAATAAGCCAAATATTAATGAGAAGAACCCAAATAAAATCATCCCTAAACCTAGAAATAAAAAAACTTTCCCAAGATAAGGAATTATCCTAATCAAAAAGACAAGCGACAGTAAAGTAACCACAACTCCAATAATCAATACTAGAATTGATTTTAAAATTTTATCCATAAAAACACATTTATTTTCTCACACTCCCCACAATTCCAATCAACAATCCATTAAAATCAAATTGAGGTTCTTCTGTCAGACCCATCCTTACAATTACCAAATCCATAGACGGAATGATGGCTACCATTTGCCCTTGGAAACCGCTACAATAATACATATCTCTTGGAGCATCTGGAAAATGACTACCAGCATTGAGCCAAAATTGCGCACCATATCTTCCGTGAGAAGTGTTTGTGGGTGTTGAAACATACTTTGCCCAACTGGGATCAAATAATTGTTCTCCGTTCCAATTACCTTCGTGCAAATACAACAATCCCAATTTGGACCAATCTCTTGTGGTTGCCCAACCATAAGACGATCCAACATAATTCCCTGCCATATCCGTTTCAACAAGCATTGAATGCATTCCTATTTTATCGATCAAAGCCGAATACCAAAAATCCAAGTATTCTTGATGTGTTTTGAACTGCTTTCGCAAAATTCCAGATAATAAATTTGTCGTTCCGGAAGAGTAATTCCAATGTGAGTTGGGTTTGTAAATGGATGGCTTTAATAATTGTGTACGAGACATATCTTTATCATGAAAAAGCATTTGCGTTGCATCGCTAATTTTATCATACTCCTCCTCCCACTCCAAACCCGAATTCATGTGGAGCAAATCATTGGTCGTAATGTATTTTCGATTGTCATTTTGCCATTCGGCAATGGGAGCAGGTTTATAAATATCATATCGCCCTTGTTTTTGAAGTATTCCAAAAAGTGTTCCCGTAATGCTCTTGGTCATAGACCAACCCAGAATAACATTGTTTTTTGTAAAACCATCAGCATATTTCTCAGCAATGATTTTGTCTTTATAAATAACCAAAACTGAGCGTGTTCTTTTATAATTATTCCCTTTGGTATCAAATGCATTGGCAACAGCCTCATTCAATTTAGCGTAATCCACGTTGGCAAAAACAGTGTCTTTGGGTTCTAATTCGCCATAAGGAAAAGTCAAGTTGTTTTTTGTTTGTATTCTTTTGGGAATTTCATACGGTTTGGCAATATCAAAATCATCGTTGATTAATGTGGCTCCCAATCCTACCCGATAAATCGCTTTTCTCTTTTTTAAACCAAAAACCGTGGAGGTGGCAAATTTTCCAGACTCATTGATTTCATTGGTAGCCCAATCAATTACATCAAAAGCATCATCATTTTGCTCAATGAAATTTTGAGTATGATTGGCAATAAAATGACCAGAAGCCACACTTTTGGCCGAAAATCCAGATATCAACTCTAGTTTAGGATAATTGGTAAAACCAAAATAACCCAAGAATACCAAAAAAACAAAGGCACTTATTCTAAAATATTTTTTCATAATGAAAGATAATTACACCAATTTAGTAAAAAAAACAATACAAAAAAATTATAATCGATTATCAATCAATTAAGTTAGACTTACTATCTTTTTGCAATTATTAACTAATGTTTCTTAAAAAACTAAATCAATTGTATTACTTTTGTATTTAGAAAAATTCTAAATAAAGAAATGTTAGATATTCAAAAAATAAGAGCCGACTTTCCTATTCTTTCACAAAAAGTAAACGGAAAGCCTTTAGTATATTTCGATAATGGTGCCACTTCACAAAAACCGCAAGTGGTTATTGATGCGATTGCAAAGTATTATCAGGAAATCAATGCAAACATTCATAGGGGTGTTCATACATTAAGCCAACTGGCAACAGATGCTTATGAAATTTCCCGAGCGAAAGTGCAAAATCATATTAATGCAAAATTTCTTCACGAAGTACTTTTTACTTCGGGAACTACTTTTGGCATCAACCTCGTGGCCAATGGATTTGCTTCCATCCTAAAACCGGGTGATGAAGTGTTGGTTTCTGCATTGGAACACCACAGTAATATTGTGCCTTGGCAAATGCTTTGTGAAAAAACAGGAGCCACACTCAAAGTCATTCCGATGAATGAAAACGGGGAATTGATCATGAGCGAATACGATAAATTGCTTTCTCCAAAAACTAAAATTGTAACAGTAAACCATATTTCGAATGCTCTGGGAACAATCAATCCTATCAAATATATGATTGACAAAGCACACGAAGTTGGAGCAGCGATTCTGATTGATGGCGCACAGGCAGTACCACATTTAAAACCCGATGTTCAGGCATTGGATTGTGATTTTTATGCTTTTTCGGGACACAAAATGTGTGGTCCAACAGGAACCGGAATTTTGTACGGAAAAGAAGCTTGGTTGAATAAATTACCGCCGTATCAAGGTGGCGGAGAAATGATCAAAGAAGTGACTTTCGAAAAAACAACTTATGCCGATTTACCTCATAAATTTGAAGCCGGAACACCTAATATTGCAGGTGGAATAGTTCTAGGAACTGCCATTGATTATATGAATGAAATTGGGTTTGAAAACATTCAAAAGCAAGAATTAGACTTATTGGATCACGCCACAAAGCGATTATTAGAAATCGAAGGTTTAAAAATTTATGGAACGTCAACAGAAAAAACTTCGGTTGTCTCTTTTAATATAGAAGGCATTCATCCCTACGATATTGGAACCATCATTGACAAATTGGGAATCGCGGTAAGAACAGGTCACCATTGTGCCCAGCCGATTATGAATTTCTTTGAAATTCCAGGAACAATAAGAGCATCATTTTCTTTTTACAATACCAAAGAAGAAATAGACATAATGGTCGATGCAGTAAAAAAAGCTAAAATGATGTTGTCTTAAAACCAAAACTTTATGAAAATTGTATCACTCTTGTTTTTAACGTTGTTTCTTGGAAAAAGTTGCCAAAGTCAGAACCTGGATATGGAAACTGCCAAAATCGAATACACGGCCAATTCAAGAGGATTGTATAACAACACTGTTGTAGAAAACAAAACGGTAGCAGTTACGAATACAAGAGATGGAAAGCCCGTTTCCAATTCGCTTACCGATGCCCAATGGAGTAGTTTAATCAAGGAATTCCAAAAGGTGAATTTGGAGGAAATTCAGAGTTTGAAGGCACCTACCGAAAAGCGTTTTCATGATGGAGCGGCAATGGCCAATTTGAAAATTACCTATAAAGGAAAAACATATGAAAGCCAAACTTTCGACAATGGATTTCCTCCCGAGAAAATAAAGAAATTAGTAAACACAATACTATCCTTTTCAAAAAAAGAAGAATGACAATAAAAGAAATACAAAACGAAATTATAGACGAATTCTCCATGTTTGACGACTGGATGCAACGATACGAATACATTATTGATTTGGGTAAAAATCTTCCTTTAATCAAAGAAGAATTCAAAACTGACAACAATCTGATCAAAGGATGTCAATCCAAAGTGTGGTTGCAAGGAGAGCAAAATGGTGACAAAATTGTCTTTACAGCCGATAGTGACGCTATTTTAACCAAAGGAATAATCGCAATTTTAATCCGGGCTTTTTCAAACCAAAATGCAACGGATATATTAAACGCCGATACCGATTTTATTGACGAAATAGGATTGAAAGAACATCTTTCGCCAACAAGAGCCAACGGATTGGTTTCAATGATAAAAAATATTAAAATGTATGCTTTGGCATTCGATGCTAAAAAAAATTAAACCGATATGAGTCAAGAAATAAATACCGCAGAATTAGGAGAATCTATTGTAGCAAAATTGAAAACCATTTACGATCCAGAGATTCCTGTAGATATCTATGAATTGGGATTGATTTATGACGTAATGGTCAATACAGATTATGAAGTAAAGGTTCTCATGACGCTTACTTCGCCAAACTGTCCGGTAGCTGAGAGTTTGCCAAGAGAAGTAGAAGAAAAAATAAAATCAATAGAACATGTGAAAGATGCTGAAGTAGAAATCACTTTTGATCCACCATGGAGCAAAGATTTGATGAGCGAAGAAGCAAAATTAGAATTAGGGATGTTGTAAAATTTGTTCAAAGTTTAAGGTTGTGCAACTTTAAACTTTTAAATCTTTTAAACTTTTAGAAATGGAAGAAATAATCAATAAAGTAGCGAATAGCGTTCTGGAAGTTTTCGATCTTGAAGACTATTATCCGGCCGGAGTTCGTGTGCAAATCGATATTTCACAATGGCTTTTTGAAGGCTTTTTGTTAAAAGAAAAAGACTTTAGAGAACAACTTAACAGTCAGGATTGGTCTCAGTATAAAGACCAATATGTTGCTGTTTCTTGTGGGACAGATGCCATTATCCCAAAGTGGGCAATCATTTTAGTCACCATGCATTTGGCTCCTTATGCCAAGAAAATAATCAATGGATATATAGAAGATTTGGATTCGGCTTTGTATGAAGAATTACTTGCAAAGATTGACTATACCGTTTATCAGGACAAACCCGTTATCATAAAAGGCTGTTCCAGAAAACCTGTCCCGATGCGCGCATACGTTTTGGCAGCACAATATTTACAGCCTTACGCCAGAAGCATCATGTATGGAGAAGCGTGTTCAGCTGTTCCCTTGTACAAATCACCAAAAAAATAATTTAATTCCTTGAATAATAAGGCTTTATTCTTTTTATTATATTTGTGTTATAACTAATACTCTTACAATGAAAAAATTTATCCTGTTAGCCTTTTTGCTACCCCTTTCATCGTTATTTTATGCCCAATCCTCAGAAAAAGATTTAATAAAAAAAACTGAAGATGCAGCCAAAGTTTTAGAGGACACAATCAAAGATGGTTGGAAGTCTAAAGGTAAAGTTACATTCCTTTTTAATCAAGCCAATTTTAATAACTGGATTGCCGGGGGAGAAAATAGTTTTTCAGGTAATTTAGGTGCTGATTATAAACTGGATTATAAAAAAAAGGATTACACCTGGGAAAACAGAATTATTGCATCCTATGGTTTACTTCAAACGCAAAATTCAAGTTTTGAAAAGAAAACCGATGATCAACTTGAAATCAATTCATTATTGGCAAAAAAAGCAAAAGGCTATTGGTATTATTCCTTTTTAGTCAATTTTAGGACCCAATTTACCAAAGGATATTTTTATTCTCAAGATGCCAATGGTGCCGAAGTAAGAGAAGAAAATACCAACTTTATGTCTCCCGGTTATTTGCTTTTTGGTCCGGGAATGTTTTGGAAAAAGAATGAAGATTTCAAAATAAATTTAGCTCCTTTAACATCAAGATTAACTTTTGTAGACAATGCCTATACATCGGTTCCTGGATATGTCGATTACAGTTATTTTGGAGTTGCTGCTAATAAAAGTATGTTATATCAACTCGGTTTTAATGCATCTGCCTACTATAAATTTAAGATTATGGAAAATGTTACTGCCGAAAATCTGTTGAATTTATATTCTAATTATCTCAAAGACCCACAGAACATTGACATTAATTATACTATTAACATTGTAATGAAAATCAACAAAATATTATCGGCTAATTTTAATTTTCAAGCTATTTATGATGATGATGCTTTTGCAGGTTTCCAAACTAAAGAAGTATTTGGTGTAGGTGTTAATTATGATTTTTAATGCAATAGAAAAGACCTTTTAGATGATTCTAAAAGGTCTTTTCTATATTTTATTCATTCTCTTCTTTATCTTCCTTCTCAATTGCATCTTTATAATCGGGATATAAAAACTTATTGTATGGAAAACGAGTAATGTGAATTTGTCGAACAGCTTCGTAAACCCGTTCCCTGAATTCTTCAAAATTTTCTTTATTTGTTGCCGAAATAAACAAAGCTTTTTCGCCACCCAATCGGTGCATCCAAGTTTGTTTCCATTCCTCCAACGTAAAATGTCTTGGTGTCTTTTCGGTCATTAAATCATCTTCATCAATGGTCAAATGTTTGTAGGCATCAATCTTGTTGAAAACCATGATAACTGGTTTGTCATTGGCTTTAATATCAAGCAACGTTTGGTTTACCGATTCAATATGATCTTCAAATTCCGGATGCGAAATATCTACAATATGCAGTAGCAAATCGGCTTCTCGAACTTCGTCTAATGTACTCTTAAACGAATCAACCAGTTGGGTTGGCAATTTTCTAATAAACCCAACAGTATCCGAAAGCAAGAAAGGTAAGTTTTTGATCACTACTTTTCGAACTGTCGTATCGAGTGTAGCAAAAAGTTTGTTTTCAACAAATACATCACTTTTTCCAACCGCATTCATCAAAGTCGATTTTCCAACATTGGTATAGCCTACCAAAGCCACGCGAACCATTGCGCCACGATTACTTCGTTGCACACCCATTTGTTTGTCGATTGTTTTGATCTTCTCTTTCAATAACGCTATACGATCCCGAACAATACGTCTGTCGGTTTCTATCTCCGTTTCTCCAGGTCCGCGCATTCCAATACCTCCTTTTTGGCGTTCTAAGTGTGTCCACATTCCAGAAAGTCTAGGTAGTAAATATTGGCATTGCGCCAGTTCTACTTGTGTTCTTGCATAAGAGGTTTCGGCTCTTTGAGCAAAAATATCAAGGATTAAGTGTGTTCTGTCAAGGATTTTACAATCGATTATTCTGGAGATATTCTTTTGTTGCGAAGGCGATAATTCATCATCAAAAACAAGCGTTGAGATATCATTCTCTTTTACAAAAAGATTAATCTCCTCTATTTTTCCTGTTCCCACAAAGGTTTTGGGATTTGGTCTTTCCATCTTTTGCGAAAAGCGTTTGACTACTTCCCCCCCTGCGGTAAATGTCAAAAACTCCAATTCGTCAAGATATTCATTGAGTTTCTCTTCACTTTGGTTTTGGGTCACAATTCCAACTATGGCTGTTTTTTCGAAATTTATTGTTTCTTTTTCTAACATGTCTTTAAATAAGGATACAAATTTAATGATTTGACAGGTATGAATCCATTTATTCGCTTTATAAATAAATTTTTAAAATTGAATTAGTATTATTTCACAAACTTAAATCCAAAAAAAATACCCTTCGGTAAGGAAGGGTATAATTTATAAAATAATTTTAAATCTTATTTTTTAGACAATTTTGAAAGCAATCTTAAGAATTCGATATACAACCAAACGAGTGTAACCATTAATCCCATGGCACCGTACCATTCCATATATTTTGGCATTTTTTGCTCTGCTCCTTTTTCTATTCTGTCAAAATCCAAGAATAAATTTAAAGCTGCAATTACAATTACAAAAACACTAATACCAATACTCATCATAGAATTTCCATAATGCACCGGTGTAAAACTGGTAAACATTGAAAATACCCAAGAAATCAAATAATAAGTAGCAATGGCAAGTGTGGCAGCCATAACGACCGATTTGAATTGTTCTGTTACTTTTACAATTTTATATTTGTACAATCCCAAACAAACAGCAAAAGTAACAAAAGTCGCTCCAACGGCTTGCGTTACAATTCCAGGATATTGTGTTTCAAATATAGCAGAGATTCCGCCTATGAACAACCCTTCAAACAAGGCATAACCAGGAGCTAAATATGGAGAATATTGTGGTTTGAAAGCTGCGATTACGACCAAAATTAATCCAACGATTGCTCCGCCAAAAGCAGGAACAATTGGGTTCATTCCGTTAAAAGTAGCCCACCAAATAACTGTTGCCGAAGCGATAAGCAGGAAAAAAAGAATCAAACTTTTATTCATTGTACCTGCCAAGGTCATGTCTTGGTTGTCATCAATAATCGTAGCATGATGAACTTCGTCTTTTCTTGAAACTGCTGTTGAAAAAGTTTTATTATTTAAAAAAGGATTATTCGAATTCATATTTATTAGATTTTAATTTTATCAAATATAATTTTAATTTTTCAGAAGACTGTTTAATTATTCTTAATTTTTTTACTGCTATTTACCCGCAAGCCAGGCTCTGGGATTGGCATAAGTAGTGTTTTGTGTGATGGCAAATTTCAGTATTGTTTTTCCCTCTCCATTGGTTCTTATTTTTCCTAAGCTTTGTCTGGTGCTTACTTTATCGCCTTTGCTTACACTGACAGAACTAAGGTTTTGATACAAAGTGAAAAAGTCACCATGTTGCAACATCACCACTTTATTAACTGGAGAAATAATTATAACACTGGCTACCTCTCCTGCAAAAACGGCTCTTGCACTTGATCCAGAATCTGTAGAAAATTCGAGTCCGCTATTATGAATTACCAATGTTTTGTAAACGGGATGTGCCTGATCTCCAAATCCTAATGAAATATAACCTCGCTCTACCGGCCAAGGCAATTTTCCTTTATTGGCTTTAAAATTATCCGAGTCTATTTTGCCGTCTGATGTCAAAACCATTTTGGATGAAGAAACAGCGACTGCTGGAGCAACGGTTGTTTCTTTTGCAATTGCTTTTTCTACCTCTTTTGGAATGGGAATTGGTTTTGGTGCCGGTTTCGAATTGGCTTTGGCTTTTGCAGCTGCAATCGCATTGGCTTTTTCAATTTCCTTCTTTTTTGCTAATGCCTTGGTTCTTTCCAATTCATTGGCTTTGGCTATTGCATCTGCTTTGGCCTTTTCTCTGGCCGCTTTTTCTCTGGCTGCTTTTCTGTTTGCCTCGGCTATGGCCTTGCGAATTAATCTATCTATTTTCTTATCTATTGCTTTGGCTTCTTGCTGCTTTTTCTTGATATCGGCAATAATTTTATTTTTATCTTTTTTTAATGAATCAACTAGCCTTTGTTGTTCTTGCTTTTCTTTTTCCAAAGACAAACGTTCTTTGTCATTTTCGCTAATGAGCTGTTCTTTGGCGCTTTTTTGAACATCCAATTTGGCTATAAAAGCATAAAGCTGATTTGTTCTAGACTGTATCTCCTGCCCTTGCTGTCTTCTGTAATTTGTGTATTGTTTCATGTACTGAGCCCTTTTATAGGCTTGCAAAAAACTCTCCGAAGACAATAAAAACATCGCCCGACTTTCCTCAGACCTGCTTTTATATGATTGCACAATCATTTTGGCGTAATCTTCTTTTAACAATAAAAGTTCTCTTTCTAACTTATTGATGTGAAGCTGATTTATATAGATAGTATTTCCCAGAAACTTTGTTTGCTTTTCGGTTGTAGATATCAGTTCTTCTTTAAGTTTGATTTTATTTTTTTGCAGGACAATAGCTTTGGTTGCTGTTTTTTCTTGTTTCTTAACCGTTTGCAATTTGCTTTCGTTTTCTCGAATCTCTTTTTGAATTTGGGCTTTTCGCTCTTCTAATTTTTTTTGTTGATTGTCTTGACTCCAAAGAAAAGTCGATGTAATTAGAAAAATAAGGCTTAGAAAATATTTTAACATCTTAATATATATAGTGCTAACTTAATGAATGATATTTTTAAAAAACAGCATTACTTTATTCTGGCAAATAAAATAGTGCTGTGTCTGTTTGAGCAATACGGTTACATGTTATACAACCAAGTTGCAGGATTATTATAAGTGGTGTTTTGTGAAATAGTAAACTTCAAGATGGTTTTCCCTTCTCCATTGGTTCTTATTTTTCCTAAATTTTGTTTAATATTTACTTTATCTCCCTTGCTTACCGAAACTGAACTTAGATTTTGATACACTGTAAAACAATCCCCATGTTGCACTACAACTGCTTTGTTTACTGGAGACAAAACAATAACACTGGTCACTTCTCCGCCAAAAACCGCTCTCGCATATGCCCCTTGTTCAGTGGTGATTTCCACTCCGCTATTATGTATGACAAGGCTTGGATAAACAGGATGTGGCTGATCGCCAAATCCTAGCGACACAAAACCTTTCTCTACTGGCCAAGGTAATTTTCCTCTATTGGCTCTAAAATTATCTGCCAAAATTTTTGATTCGGCTGTTAATACAATTTTGGAAGATGTATAAGCAGGAACGGGAGCATTCGGATTTGCTTTTGCGTTTTCTGTTGCTGCTTTTCTATTTGCTTCAGCAATGGCTTCTCGAATCAATCGATCAATTTGTCTATCAATAGCTCTTGATTCCTGTTGCTTCTTTTTGATTTCGTTCGTGATTTTTTTCTTGTCTTTTTTTATCGCATTAACCAATTTTAATTGTTCCCTTTTTTCCTTTTCGAGGGATAATTTCTCTTTGGTGTTTTCGGCTAATAATTTCTTTTTGGCTGCTTTTTGAACATTCAGTTTTTCATTAAATCCTAAAAGTTCATTGGTTTTTGATTTTATTTCTTCGCCTTGCATTTTTCTATAGCTCGTATATTGTTTCATATACTGTGCTCTTTTGTAGGCCTGCAGGAAATTCTCTGAGGACAATAAAAACATGGCTCGGCTTTGCTCAGATCTACTTTTGTACGACTTGACAATCATCTTGGCGTAATCTTCCTTCAGAATTACCAACTCCCGATTCAATTTATTAATTTTCATCTGATTGATATACATGTCATTACTGAGAATCTTAGTTTGTTTCTCTGTAGTATAAATCAATTTTTCTTTGAGTTTGATTTTATTGCTTTGCAAAATAATCACGCTTACGGCCGATTTTTCTTTTTTCTTTACCGTTTGCAACATTTTTTCGTTATCCAATATTTCTTGTTGAATCTCGGCTTTTCGTTTTTCTAATTTTTCTTGTTGCGTTTCTTGCCCCCAAATTACTGAGGTCAGACATAAAAAAATTAGACTTAAGAGAAATTTTCGCATTGTACAATTATATTTGTTCAAATTTACTTAATTAATATTCTTTTATAACCATTTGGAACACTATATGGAAAAGTAAGTTCTTCGTTGATGGTTATTGCATTGTATCCCAAACTAATTTCGGTTTTTCCCTTTTCTTGTTCTGCATTTATAAAAACGGTTGATGGAAATTGAGATTCATTGTATATTTTATAATCCGAATAAGAAACTTGTATCATTCTGTTTTTATCAGTTTGGGTAATTTCCTGTTTGTTTAATAAAAATTTCTCCATATCAAAAAAGAAATATTTCTTGGTTGTTCCATTCGAAATGTCTTCCAATCTATAGGTTTGATCTACCAATGAATCTTGGTATTTCCCTTTTGTTAAATCGTCCATTGTTTGGCCAATCAACATGTTTTGAACTTTTGCATAATCCAAATCTGTTCCAAGCCATTGACTTAATGAACTAAAATCACCTTCAAAATAAGTTCCTCCTATTTTTTCGTAATAACTCACTACTGTTGGTGTTATTGATGCTTTGGCCATCGTTATTCCAAGAAAACGAATGCTAACTAAAATTTGTTCGTCCTTTTTAATTTTGATTTCGGCAGTTACGTTTTGAGTCTGCTTTTCATCGCTATATTTTACATTGGCTTTGATGTACAATGTGGTAAAGTCACTTTTATTGGAATAATAGTTTTCTATAATTCGTTTCGTATTCATACGGTTTGAATCTGTATTTTTATTCTCTGTTACCACTTTTGCTTTTGCTTTGCAGGACACGAGTGTTAACGAACTGCTTATGCAAACCACTAAAACAAAAAGTACTCTTATTAAAAATCGATTCATTATTTTTTTTCTTTAATTAATTGATTGGCTTTATTGAAATACAACTCTTTCTTGTTCTGATCTCCCAAACCATTAAACGCTTCTCCAAGCTGAATGTTAAAGTTAATTTCTAAAGCCTTATTTTCTACCACATAATCCAGGCCCATTTCCAATACCTCTTTTGCTTTTTTATACTGTTGCAACTGATTGTAGGCCATTCCTGCATAATAATAAAACTGTGGTTCAGCAGGAAAAGTATCAATCATGGCCAATGCTTTTTTATTTACTTGATCAAACTGTTTCAATTCTGTGTTGGCTTGAAGCCAAAGTAAATTTGTCTCTAAGTCAATCTCAGCGCTGTTCTTCTCGGATAAATCATAATATTTAATGGCATTTTCCCATTGCTTTTTATTGTGATAAAACTTCCCTATCTCTTTGGCTACATTTACTTCCTTATCTGTTTTAAAATACCCAATTGCATTGTCCAAATCTGGAATAAACTGTGGATTTGAATTGGTGAAAAGCAAAAACTCATTCAGAATTCTGTGTTTTATTTTTGAATCAATTTTGGGACTTGCCAAAACAATGTTCATCGCTTTTACAGCATTTACTCCGTCATTCTGCTCTAAATAACTTTTGAATAAACTCACTTGCGCCCAAACCGATTCCGGAATTTCTTTTTCTAATTTTTTAGATATTTCCGTTGCTTTTGCTTCTTCATTACTATTAGAATACAAAAAAATCAAAGCAATATAATTTGATTCTTCTTTTGGGTTTTTGTTGATTTGATCTATTAAATTACCAATCTCTGTGTTTTGATATTTCCCTTCAGATAAGATTTCCATTTTGTACATTTCGCGCCTGTCAGTCTTTCCTGTTTTTTCGTTCAATTCGTTTATACCGGCAAGCGCTTTATCAAACTGTCGGGTTGCCATATAAAGGGAAACCAAATCTTCTTTGTATTCCGGATCAAATGGAATAATTTTTTGTACAATTATTATCGCTTGGTTAAAATCTTTAGTTTGATAACACACATCGTACATTCCAACCCAAAACCATTTGTTGCTGGCGTCAATTTGTGTTGCGTGCTCAAAAGAGGAATAAGCATTTTTATAATCTTTGGAAGCCAAATAATTTTTTCCCATTTCAAAATAAACCGTTGCATCATTGGGTTTTAGTTTTGCACATTGTTCTAAAGCCGCTAATGATTTATCGTAGTTTTCAATGCTTTTTTGAAATAAAGATTCATAAAAAAAATCTTGAAATTTGTCACTCTCCACTTTAATTTCCTCAGGTTCGGCTTGTGCCAATACCGTAACAGTATTGCTAAGCAAAAGAGAAAACGCAAATAGGAAAGTCCATTTTTTTATCATTGAAAAAAGAAATCTTTAAAAACAAAATCAACAATACAGTTGACTTTGCAAAATAAATTAAAAAAACAACAAAGCAGCATAATAAAAACTTAAATAATGCTGCTTGATATTTATTAAATGTTGGTTTTTGTTTATTCTAAAACCGAATAATCACCTATGCTTATATGCTTAAAATTACCATCAAAACTAGCATGATTTCCGATCATGGCATTGTCTAAAATGGCGTTTTTTATATGCGAATGCGTTTGTATCAAACTGTTTTGAATTGTGCTGTTTTGAATGTGACAAGCATCTCCCAAAGATACATTTGGTCCAACAGTAGCGTTGATTAAAATTACATCTTTTCCAATATAGCAAGGCGGAATAATCGTCGAATTCTCTAGCTTAACAGATGAATCCACCAGATTGATTCCGTCATTGTGCAGAAAACCTAACATCCTGGAATTGGTTTCTACAGTAACATCTTTATTACCACAATCCATCCATTCGTCTACTTTTCCAGGAACAAATTTCATGCCTTTGGCCATCATTTGTTTTATTCCATCATTTATTTGATATTCTCCCCCATGAATAATGTTATTATCCAACACTGATTGAAGTTCGTTTTTTAAGATGGCGATATCTTTAAAATAATAAATTCCGATAACGGCAAGGTCTGAAACAAACTCTTTTGGTTTTTCAACCAATTCAATTATTTCATTGGCTTCATTTAAACTTACTACACCAAACGCTTCTGGCTGATCTACTTGTTTTACCCAAATTACACTATCGGCATTGGCGTCTAAATCAAATTTGGCGCGAATTAAAGTGTCGGCATAAGCTATAACAGCTGGTCCGCTCAAAGAATCTTTGGCGCACATAATAGCGTGACCGGTTCCAAGCGCTTCATTTTGATAATAAATAGTTCCTTTTGCACCTAACTTTTGGGCAATTGCAACTAAATCTTCTTCTACCTTTTTTCCAAAACTTTCGTGAATGATGAAAGCAATTTCTTCAATATCCTGATTTAAAACTCCCGCGATATCTTCGACCAAACGGTGTACGATCGGTTTTCCGGCAACGGGAATTAAAGGCTTAGGAATGGTTAAGGTATGTGGGCGAAGACGTGATCCGCGTCCTGCCATTGGTACGATTATTTTCATTTGGTTTGGTTATTTTATTGCAAATTGTACGGTTTAAAAGTACACTAAGCTATATTATTATTCTATTTTTAAAAGATTAAAAGTAGATTCATTTACTACTCATTCTCTTTTTTTGTATTCTGTAATCTGCTACTAAATACTGCAAACTACTTCACTCCCGTACTCCCAAATCCGCCTGTTCCTCTTGAAGTTTCGTTTAATTCCTTAACTTCAATCCATTCGGCGCGTTCGTGTTTGGCGATGATCAGTTGGGCAATGCGTTCTCCGTTTTCAATAACAAATGGATCGTTGGATAAATTTACTAAAATTACTCCGATTTCGCCTCTATAATCGGCATCGACTGTTCCGGGAGCATTAAGAACGGTTATCCCATTTTTTGCAGCCAATCCGCTTCTGGGCCTGACTTGAGCTTCATAACCAATAGGCAATTCTATAAAAAGACCTGTTTTTACAATGGTTCTTTCCAAAGGTTGTAATGTTATAGCTTCAGATAAATTAGCTCTTAAATCCATTCCTGCCGAAGCTATGGTTTCATAATTAGGCAATGCATGCTGTGATTTGTTGATGATGTTAATTGTCATTATTTTTTTAATATAAATATGTTGATTGCGGTCTGGCCTAGCCCTGATGGAAACGGCATCCTTTTCCTTTTTTCTTTAAAAAGGGAAAGATTGTAACGGATAGCAGGAAATAGCTCCTAATTTTTAGTTGGACGTTTTAAAATTCGTAACAGCATTTCTTTTTCATTATAATAGATAAAGCCCATAAATATCCCTAAAAGTAAAATTCCAACATAATAATTCTCCCTAAAACCATAAAAAGAAATACATGAAAAACCGATAGATAATCCTAAATAACCTCCTATTTTTTTCTTGTCGTAAGGGATTGGATAATATTTGTTTCCGAGATAATAAGAAATAAACATCATGCTACCGTATGCAGAAATCGTCGCAATTGCCGAGCCATAATAACTGTATTTGGGAATCAATAGATAGTTTAATACCAATGTTACCACGGCACCAACTATTGAAATATAAGCCCCGACATAAGTCTTATCGATGAGTTTGTACCAAACGGAAAGGTTCGTGTAAATTCCAAGAAAAAAATTGGCCAAAATAATTAACGGAACCACTTTCATCGCTTCCCAATAGGAAGAATTTGGAATCATAACTTGTTTTAAAAGATCGGCAAATACAATTACAGACAATAGAATAAAGGAACCAAAAATCACGAAATATTTGGTAACCGTCGCATACGTTTGTTGCGCATTCTCATTGGATGCATGGCTGAAAAAGAATGGCTCGATTCCTAAGGTATATGCCGTCCTGTACAAAACCATAAAAAGTCCT
Organism: Flavobacterium sp. N3904; assembly: GCF_025947305.1. Taxonomy (NCBI): domain Bacteria; kingdom Pseudomonadati; phylum Bacteroidota; class Flavobacteriia; order Flavobacteriales; family Flavobacteriaceae; genus Flavobacterium; species Flavobacterium sp. N3904. The sequence goes on along the minus strand of NZ_CP110009.1, from coordinate 1,198,580 downwards.
AACTTATAACAGGCAGAATACACCCCCACTTGCTCTGCAGCTATGTTAGCCGGTAATAATTTACCCAAAAGGATTTTGTCAAATTGTTCGTTGATGGCAAAGGCAATTCCCGCAATCATAATAGGCAATCCATAACGCATCATCCTTTTCCAAAGTTCAGAATCAAATTTCCATTTTATTGTAAAATAGTCTGGGAAAAGCACCACAAAAGTTAGAAAACTGGCAATGATATTGGCCAGAAAAATGTAACCTAACTGAAAATTTTCAATGAAAACAGAACTTAGAAAACTATCCGGTTGCGAAACGGCCACTTTTGGCAAATACAATAAAAAGAACAAATTGAAACTAAGATTGACAATAACATTACCTATTTTTATTAAGGCATAAAATTTTGGTCGTTGGTTGGCTCTCAACTTGGAAAAAGGAATTATTACTAAAGCATCAAGGGCTAAAATCCATATAGTGTACGTGATATATTGAACATCAACACCAGCAGCAAGCGCTAATGTATTTCGTAAAAGTAAGGATACGAAAACAAATAGAATAGTAGACCAAAAAATAGAAACCATAGTCGTTTCTATCACACTTTCTTTGTTTGTTTCCTTATTGTAGAACCTAAAAAAAGCAGTTTCCAAACCGTAAGCCAATATGACATTGAAAAAAATCACATATGCATAAATTATGGATAATACTCCATAGGCTTCTTTTGGCAATAAACCCGTATATAAAGGAACCAAAAGGAAACCAAACATCCTAGGTATTACTGTCGCAAGTCCATAAATGGCAGTTTGTTTAAAAAGCTTTTTATATAATCCCAAAATTATTTTTATGTTAATTATTATAAAAACAAAAATAACCAATTCTTTGGTTATTTTTTGTGTTTTGTGGTTGAATAAAGTTGAAAAATGATTTAGTGTCTTAAGATAGTTTACTGCAATCAATTTCGATATACATAGAAAACCCTTAGAGGCAGCGAAACGAAAACAATTGTTTTTCTTAAGGTTAGTCTATTCTTGAAAAAAACTGACTTGTCTTTGGGTTTCTTTAGGTTCGGGAATATCTGCCTCGGTGAAAGTTTTTAATATTTCCTGATTAAGTGAAGGTAAATTTACTATTCTATTAGCTTGATTTTGAACGCATTTTTCAAATAAATTACGAACTACTCTTGCATTCCCAAAATTTTCATCCTTTTTTGAATACAGCAATTCAAAAGTATCTGTTAGTTTTTCTTTGGCATACGAATCAATTATAAAATCAGAACTTTTGCAAAAATTTTCAAAAATTAAAAATAATTGTTCCGGAGAAAAATGATTAAAACGAAAAAAGCGATTGAATCGAGAGCGCAATCCTGGATTTGATTCCACAAAATCTTTCATTGGTTCCGTATATCCAGCCACAACGACTGCCAAATCGCCACGATGATCTTCCATTCTTTTCAATAAAGTATTAACCGCTTCAGAACCATAATCATTACCCAAAGCATTTTGAGTCAATGCATATGCCTCGTCAATAAACAATACACCTCCCAAACTTTCTTCAACGACTTTGTCTACTTTTGGAGCCGTTTGTCCTACATAGCCCGCAACCATTCCTTCCCTGTCTGTTTCATACATTTGACCCTTTGACAAAAAACCTAAATGTTTAAATATCCTGCTCAAAAGTCTGGCAACCGATGTTTTTCCAGTTCCCGGAGGTCCCAAAAAAACCGTATGTAAAGTAACCTCAATGTTTTTTAATCCTTCAGAAGAACGTTTTTTTTGGACTTCCAAAAGGTTTATCAGTTCATAAACATCTTTTTTTACTTCCTCCAATCCTATTAATTGTTCTAATTCCTGAAGTACAATTTCCAAAGAATCATTCTCCGAAATAGAGGTGAGATCCGAATTTTCATTTTTTTTATCCTTCCCTTTAAAACCAATAAATGTTTCAAAATCCTTTCTATTCTTAAAAGTAATATCAAAAGAATACTGAAGAAAATTTTGATATTTATCTAAAATCCATTCGTATTTAGGATCGTTGATTTCCAATAAAACACCTGGAATAAAGTATTTTTGCTCATTTGGTTTTAACCCAAGTAAGCTGTTGTCATTTCTAATTTTTGAAATATGCTTTTTGAAGTTTTCTGTAACAACTAAAGTGTTTAAATTAATAACTTCTTTTTCATCAGCAAAACTGGAATTCCGTAAAACATCATAATAATAAGCTAAAGTGAATCTGGCTTTATCATTTTCTTTCCCCAAACACAGATTGTACATTGCTATACAGTCTGATAGAAAAAAATGTTCTGCCTTTAGCAACAGTCCGTTTTGATTGTTTGAAATTACCACTTCATTTATTTTCTGAATAAATAAATCCTCTTTGTTTAATTCAGCACAAATGGCAAGGATTTTTGAAGTTTCTTCTCTTAATTCTTGAATAAATGAAGCAGTAAAAGCCATTGTTCTTATGTTTATTTCTGGTTCTAAAATAGTATAGAAACAGAATGAATTACATTTTTAAAGTACACTTTATTATGAAATCATCATTTGATGCACAATCTCTTTGCACAATTTTCTATGTCCTTCGCCAAATTCTGTCCAAGCCAATCCAATGTCTCTAAGGTCATACTTCGCAACTATGGTTCCATATTTTTCTTGTTTTCCATTGATAGTTGGATGTCCAATTACATAAATGGATTGTGCCAATTCCAAAGCTAATTCAATATCATGTGTAGAAAATATAACGGTATTGTAATCTGAAGTTTTACAAAGTAAAGCAAACGATTTTTTTACTTCTTCAATATTCCCAACATCCAAACCAGAGAAAGGTTCATCCAATACAATAAAATTATCCGAAGAAAACAACTGTTCTATAATTGCTGTTCTTTGTCTTTGTCCTCCGGAAAGTTCATTAGGATATTTATCAATACAATTTTCTAAGCCCCATACTTTTACATACTCTTTTATTTTACTTTCTTTTTCAGTATCCGAAAGAGTCGTTTTTCTTAATGAAAACTTCAGTGCTTGATGAACCGTTTTGTGTCTGAACAAAGTGTATTTTTGATCTACAAAACCAATATCGCCTTCTTTAACAAGTTTGGCTGCATTTGGTTCTTTATTTTCAAAGTCGCGAATCAATATTTTTCCATCCGTACAAGGAACCAATCCTGTTAACGCCTTGAAAAAAGTAGATTTTCCTCTTCCTGATCTTCCCACAAATGCTATGACTTGCCCTGTACAATCAACTCCTTCACGTATTACATCCTTTTCAGTAAGGTTTATGTCTTTTATAATAACAGTGTCATCATAGGCAACACTAAGATTTTCAACATATAAAAGCGTTTCTTTATATTCGTGTTTCATATAACTTATATTTTTGAATATCTAAATATTGTTTTCCTTAAAAAATTAATCCCAGCATCCAGTCCCAATCCTATTAACAAAATAATAATTTGAAGTGCTATTATTCGGCCAGTATTCATGAATTTGTCTGAGTTTTTTATCAAAAATCCTAATCCCCCAGAAGCCACAACTATTGATTCTACTGTAACTAGCATCATCCATGTAATCGCTAGGTTTTGTCTAATTACATCAATAACATAATCCAGTCTTCCCAGAATAATAACTTGCCAAAGTACTTCTAATCTACTGCATTTTAAAGTTTTGGCATGGTCGAATTCTTCTTGTGGAATGTCTTTGATAACCGCAATTAATGAAGTTGTCAAGAATGTAGTCAAAAATATTACCAAAATCCAAACTTGCATTGTTCTCGCTTCGTGAATTACCATTGTGATATAAAACGACAATCCGGTAAAAGGTAGAAAACGAAATTTAGTTACAAATTCTGAAATTGATTTTAAAAGCGGAATCGGCCAAGAATAGGCAAAAATCAATGAGATTATGGTTGCCAAAAATATGGATAAGAAACATAATTGCAACGAATGTGCAATATGCACTACCAAACCTTCATTATACAAATCTGTAAATCCAGTTAAAACTTGACTTGGGGACGGAAAAAGATGTTTTGTCCCTGAAGTACCTATAAACCAAATTACAATCAAAAGAATCAACCAACCCAATAAAATTAATGTTTTGTTGGTTTTAGATAATTTTTCAAAAGGGATAAAAATTTTTATCATAAAAGTATTTTAAAAAAGCAAAGACACAGCTATCCACTAATGGATTCTCTGTGTCTTTGCTAAAATGTATGTTTATTTCAAGAACGTAATTACAACTCTACGGTTTTTAGATTTACCAGATTCTGAATTATTATCAGCAACTGGTTCATTTTGACCTTTACCGTCAATTAATTGGAAACGATTTTCTGGAATACCTTTTTGTTTCAAATAATCAACAACAGCTTGTGCTCTGCTTTTTGATAAAGCTAAATTGGCTTGACTACTTCCAACGTTATCAGTATGTCCAACAATCGTTAATTTACTATTCTCAGCTTGAATCAAAAGATTATAAATTTTTTCTAAATCTTTATTAGAACTGTTTTGAACTGTAGCACTTCCTGAACTAAAATTTATTTTCCATTCACCGGAAGCCATAACCTCAGTCGCTTGTGTAGTATAATCTGCTTTATCTGCAGAAGTTGATTCGATATCATTGATATTTTTAAGGAAGAATAAATTTACTGCTTGATCATAAGGAACTACAGCTCCAACATTTTCATTAAATCCAAACGGATTCAATTCAGTTAAATATCCTGAAACTTGATTGTACACTGATTTGTATCTGTTTACACCATCTGACATCCCAAAATACTGCATCGCATCGGCATAATTGAACACTTTTGATCCTCCCATATTATAAGTCAATCCGCCTTTTGTTGCTTGCTGTCCTTTAAACATTTTGTACCAATATTCAGGAGTTTCCATATTGTAAGTAGTAGCCACTGCTTCAGATGCTCTTACCTTCCAGTCTTCATAATTTTTCATTTGATTAGAAGCTGTCAAAGCCGATTTCAAAATATTTGAAACAATATCAGGGTTTTTAACAGCCCATTCTTTCACACCAATAAGTGCTGTCGGCATTTGATTGTTGAATTCTTTAGTAGAAACAATATCAACAAAACCGGAAAGTTTATCAAAAACCGTTTTATCTCCAGGTGTCCAAGTCGCACAACCGTCAATTTTTCTGTTTACTGATTTTCCTGTTAATTTTCCGTTTACCACTTCTTTCAAAGTAACAGTCCAACCTGTTGTTTGAGATTTGATTAACTCTTCAGCTGATTTGATATAGTCATCATTTTCTGAAGGATAAATATTTACTGCATCCGCATCATAAGTTGTAGGATCTGGATTTACTTTCAATCCATTTGCAAAACAATAATTTACAGTCGTAACCCAGTCACCATCTCCAAGAACAGCTGAAATCACAGCGCCTTTCATTGATTTTGGATCTGATTTCCAACTTGGTGGTCCGATTAATTTATCTTCACCATAACTCATACCCACAACACCCATTACCTGCAAGTGATATTTATCTTTTCCGTATTTTTCGTCTAATGATTTTTGAACAGAGCTAATATAAAATGGTGCTCCATCGCCCATAATCATAACAGCAAAAACGCTTTTATCTGAAGAAGGAAAAGCTTCTCCTTTATCAAATTCTTCGATAAATTTCATTTGCATGTTACGTAATTCCGAAAGCCAGTCTTGACGTATAATTTCAAGATTAACTCCGTTTTTTTCCATCAAGGATCCTTTTGTTGTTTTTGGTCCTCCATTAGAAACTATAATTCCTGACTGAGCATTCCATGCATATCCTGCAATTCTTACTAAAGGTTTACTACTTACGTCTGAAGATATTTCAGTAGACGGAAGTTCAATTTTTTCAGCATTGGTAACATTATTTACATCGGTACCATTTAATTCAATCCCATTTAATTGTTTTGAAATAGCTGTTTTGATTCCCGGAGAAATATAATAAACTGCTCCTAAAATTCCTCCTATTGCCACAATAACAATCAATAATTCTGAAAAAGTGGTTAACTTTTCCGTTCTTAAAATTTTTCCCATTTTATTTTTAAAATTAAATTATGTATTAAAAAATATCTCCAAAACCACCACTGGACATTTTGTCTTCTTTGGTCATTTTATAATTTGGACTCGAATATTTCGTTGAATCAGGAATAGTGTTGTCTCCTGTTTTAATTTCATCTGCCAATGAATCTAATCTGGAATACAACTCATCATTATCTACAGAATATTTAGAAGTAAGTGCATCAATATCAATCAAATTTTCAGAAGTTCTGGCAATATCTAATGCTATTGTAGATGTTACGACCTCTAATGCATATTCCAATTCCCAATCTTTGGTAAACATCATCGCACTTTTGGCACTTTCCGTTGCTTCTTTTGCATTTCTGGCAAACTCATATTCTTTTTGAAGCATTGTAACTGTAGCATCAAAATCGGCAATTTTTATATCAATTGCTGTTCCTGCCAAAGTCAATTTTCTATCCATTTTACCTAATACATTGGCACGAACCCCATATTTTTGAATAAAATTTTTGCTCTGTTCATATTGTGTAGAAATCCTTTGAGAATCACTTAGCTTTCGGGCCAATTCACTTTGAAGAGCAACATATTCATCAGTATCTTTAGCGCCAACTCCACTCAATCTAACCATTTCATCCATTGCCGATTTTAATTTTTCACACTGGCGTTTAAGACTCAAAACGTCTTCTTGAAATGATTTGGCTTCTTTTTCAGATTTACTGGCTTCGATTTCCATTTCATTTTTAAGACCTTTCAGTTTAGCCTTGGTGTTCTTAAAAACTTCACGATTTTTTATCATTTTTTGTTTTTGCTCTTCCAATTCATTAAAAGGATTACTTTGAATTAATGCTTTGTGAAGATTCTTGGTCGCAAACCTTAATCCTTTCATAATAACTGGGAACATCATTACTAAAAAAACCAAAAAAACACCTGTCGCCGATAAAGCAATCGCTTGTCCCAACATTGTAAAAAGTGGTGGAATAATATATGTCCAAGTTAAATATCCTCCAATACCCAATAAACCCAATGCCAAACCCCAAAATAAGGTCTGTTCGCCTTTCTTTAAAGCACCTGATTTTAAAGCAATTTCACCTTTTGACTCGTCAAAATGTTTTAATATTGGAAGTGATAATAGTGTGCTTTTTTCTTGTTCGAATTTGTCCATTAATTATAAATATTGATTAATTCCTGTTACTACTGTATTTATTGAATCTAAGATTTTATGTTTGGCCAAATCGTTTGCTTCCATTTTCAATCTAATTTCTGAAAACTGCTCTATATTATTAGAATCCATTTTTTGAAATTCTGCTTTCTTAGTTTCCAATTCATTTTGAAGCTGAAGTATCTTAGTATTTAATTCTTCAATGTTTTTGGAAAGATTGTATTTCTCCTTGGTCAAATTATTCTCTAAATCTGATTTTTTAGTTTTACCAATAGTATCATATTTAGCATACACTTTTTCAATCTCTGTCACATAAAAATTTGCTTTTTCAAGAAGAAATTGTTTTGTCAAATCTGGTTGAATTGTTTTTCCCATTGTAAAAGCCATTTGATAACTCTGAGGATTTGTAATTCCAACAGCCACAACAGACTTATACAGTTCAAAAAAATCAAAACCAGAAGCATTCAAAGACTCAAAGCCTTTATCATAAACTTCAAATATTTCTTTTAAAAAAGGATTGGAAATAGAATCCGAGGAAATAGGTTGAGTGGCGTGATTTGGAAATTTAGTGATTTCACTGGTAGGGGGATTTATTGGAGCTTGGGATTTATTTACTTCCACTGGTACTTCAGTTTCTTCATTAATAAAAAGACCTTTCCAATTAAAACTTTCTTTTGCCATTTGTATATTGTTTAATCTGAATTAGAGTTATAAAGTATTTTCTACTATTATACGCTTATCTTGTTAAAAAGTTACTAAAATAAAAATATAAATATAAACTTTTTCAATAAGTAACCTGTAATTTCAACTAAGTTAATCCCTCTTCATTTAACATTTTTAGAAAATGAAACCCCTTTGGCACATATCCTTGATTGTAATAAAAACGATGGGCAGTAAAATTACCCGTGAAAGCATCCAAAACAATGGCGGTACAACCTTCAGCTTGTGCTTTAACATCTATATAATCGGTCATCATTTTTCCAATCCCTTTAGAGCGGTGTTCCGAATGAACTATGAAATTATCAATTTCAATATATTTCCCTGTCCAAAGCTTGATAGCTGTCCAAAAACCAGATAAACCAACGCAGTTACCGTTTTCAAAAACAGCTATCTGTTTGTAATTATGGGGAACCATTTCCTGCAAATAAGATTCGTATTTTTCCAGAGTAAGGTTGGGATACAAGTGTCGCATCACTTCAATTTGAGCGAGCATTTCTGGAGCGGTAGTGAGTTCTATTATTTCCAATTTTAAATCTTTTTAAGTTTAAATTTAATCAAAAAAAAAGAGTCCCGCAATGCGGAACTCTTATATATTTAGAAAGATAAATTCTTATCCTTTCAAAGCTTCTGCTCCACCAACAATCTCAAGGATTTCATTGGTAATCGCAGCCTGACGTGCTTTATTGTAAGTCAATTTCAATTGATCTCTCAAGTCTGTTGCATTGTCTGTTGCTTTGTGCATTGCAGTCATACGCGCTCCATGCTCTGATGCAAATGAATCACGAATACCTTTGTACAATTGTGTTTTTAACGCTTTTGGAATCAAAGTCAAAACAATTTCGTCCTTTGCAGGTTCGAAAATGTAATCACCAGTCGAAACGGGTTTATCTGATTGAATAGGAGCTAATGGCAAAAATTGTTCTGTTTGTACAATTTGAGTAGCTGCGTTTTTAAATTGATTGTAAACCAATTCAATTCTGTCGTATTCACCTGAAACAAATTTTTGAGTCAACTTTTCTGCAATAACAGCAACATTATCAAAAGTTAAATAATCAAAAATTGAACTTTTATTGTCAATTACATTCAAAGTTTTTGACAAAATATCGTTTCCTTTTTTACCGATAGCAAAAATATCCACTTGTTTACCGGCATAATATTCAGAACGGTTTTTAGCTTCCTTAATTACGTTCGTGTTAAAAGCACCACACAAACCTCTATTCGAAGTGATGGCAACAATTAAAACTTTTTTTACCTCACGTTGTGTAGTAAATTCTCCACCAACATCACCATCAAGTGAAGCGGATAGATTTTGTAATAATTCCGTTAATTTTTCGGCATAAGGGCGCATTGCTGTGATTGCATCTTGTGCTTTCTTTAGCTTTGCTGCAGAAACCATTTTCATTGCCGATGTAATCTGCATCGTAGATGAAATGGAAGTAATTCTATTACGGATTTCCTTTAAGTTTGCCATTTTATTTATAGTGAAGAGTGATTTGTGAAAAGTAAATAGTCAAAACTACTCACTTTTCACTATTCACTAGATTAGTTATATTTCGCTGAAATTTCTTTTGCAACAGTCTCCAATACATCTGTAATTTCATCTGTTAATTTTCCTGCTTTCAAAGCATCAAGAGTAGCTCTGTGTTTGTTGTTCAAGAATTCCAAGAAATCTTTCTCAAATTCTTTCACTTTATTCACAGGAACATTTCTCAATAAGTTTTTAGATCCAGCATAGATAATAGCAACTTGGTCTTCAACTGTATAAGGGTCATTCAAACCTTGTTTTAAGATTTCAACGTTTCTTTTTCCTTTTTCAATTACGTTCAATGTAACCGCATCAAGGTCAGAACCGAATTTAGCAAATGCTTCCAATTCACGGAATTGCGCTTGATCCAATTTCAAAGTACCTGCTACTTTTTTCATTGATTTAATTTGAGCATTACCTCCAACACGAGATACAGAAATACCAACGTTAATCGCTGGACGGACCCCAGAGTTAAACAAATCTCCATCCAAGAAAATTTGACCATCTGTAATCGAAATTACGTTTGTTGGGATATATGCAGAAACGTCACCCGCTTGAGTTTCAATAATTGGCAATGCAGTCAAAGAACCTCCACCTTTAACAATTCCTTTCAAAGAATCTGGTAAATCGTTCATGTCTTTTGCAATTCCATCATCAGCAATTACTTTACAAGCACGCTCTAATAAACGACTGTGTAAGTAAAAAACGTCTCCAGGATATGCTTCACGTCCCGGTGGTCTTCTTAATAAAAGAGAAACCTCACGGTAAGCAACTGCTTGTTTAGATAAATCATCATAGACAATCAAAGCAGGACGACCTGAATCTCTAAAATATTCTCCAATTGCAGCACCTGCGAAAGGAGCGTAAACTTGCATAGGAGCTGGATCAGATGCATTTGCAGCAACGATTACAGTATACGCCATTGCTCCTTTTTCTTCCAACATTTTTGCAATTCCTGCAACAGTAGAAGCTTTTTGACCAATAGCAACATATATACAGAATACTGGTTTCCCAGCATCGTAAAATTCTTTTTGATTTAAGATAGTGTCAATACAAACAGTAGATTTACCTGTTTGACGGTCACCAATAACCAACTCACGTTGTCCACGACCTACTGGGATCATAGCATCAACTGCTTTTACTCCTGTTTGCAATGGTTCAGTAACTGGTTGACGGAAGATAACTCCAGGAGCTTTTCTTTCCAATGGCATTTCGAATAATTCACCCCCAATTGGTCCTTTTCCATCAATTGGAAAACCAAGAGTGTTAACTACACGTCCTACCATTCCTTCACCTGTTTTAAGGGAAGCAATACGTTGTGTTCTTTTTGCAGTAGATCCTTCTTTGATTCCTGTTGAAGGTCCTAAAAGTACCACCCCAACATTGTCTTGTTCAAGGTTCAAAACGATTGCCTCTAATCCGTTTTCGAATTCAACCAATTCACCGTATTGAACATTTGAAAGCCCATAAATAAGAGCAATACCATCTCCAACTTGAAGTACTGTTCCTACTTCCTCTAGCGTAGCACCAGATTCAAAACCTTCGACTTGCTTTCTTAATATTGCTGAAATTTCAGCAGGTTTGATTTCCGCCATCTTAATTTATAATTTAGACACTTAATGTGTAATAAAACTAATTACTTAACTCTCTTTTTAATATTTGTAATCTGTTGGCAACAGAAGCATTATACTGCTGATCGCCTATTCTTAATATAAATCCTCCGATAATAGCAGGGTCTACAATGTTTTCAATTGTAATTTTTTTATCAGACAATGTTGCTATTTTAGCCAAAACTTTAGCTTCAAGCGCAGCATCCATAGCAACAGCTGTAGTTACTTTGGCCACTTCAACATTATTCATGATATCAAACAATTTACTATACTCTGCAGCGATAACATCCAGAATTTCGAATCTTTTGTTTTCAAATAACAAATGAAGCAAACCTTTGGTTACGTTATCAACAGTAGCAAAAACTTCTAAAAGTGCTTTCTCTTTCACTTCTACTTTAATGGTTGGGTTTTGAATAAAAGTACTCAATTCCACATTTCCCTTAATCGTTGAAGCAATAGATTTCATGTCATTATTCACAGCTTCAGACACCCCTTTTGAATTGGATAAATCTAAAATTGCGGTTGCATAACGAATTGCTGCTCTAGTACTTGCCATGATTAATTCAATTTTACGTCACCTAACAATTTCTCAACCAATTTTGTTTGAGCTTCTTTGTTAGACAGTTCATCTTTTAATATTTTTTCAGCAATGCTAAGAGACAATGTAGAAACATGTAATTTCAATTCAGCCATAGCTGCATTTTTTTCACTTTCAATAGCCGCTTTAGCTTGATCAATCATTTTTTGACCTTGAACTTGAGCTTCAGTTTTAGCATCGTCAACCATTTTATCTTTCATTTCACGAGCTTCTTTAAGCATGGTGTCACGCTCCAATCTTGCTTCCTGTAAAATACGTTGGTTGTCTGCTTGTAAATTTTGCATTTCTTTTCTAGCATTTTCAGCAGAAAGTAATGCATTTTTAATCCCTTCTTCTCTATCGTTTACTGCATCAAGAATAGGTTTCCAAGCGAATTTTTTCAATAAGAATATTAACCCAACAAATATTAATACTTGCCAGAAGAACAAACCTAACTCAAACTGATTTATTAACTTTTCCATTTTTTATAAATTGTAAATTGTAAATTGTATTTTAAAAAAATAAAATTTAATCTGTTTAATATAATTTTCAACATTTAATTAAAACAATAGTTACAACCAACCGTTGTAACTATTGCTTTTTTAGTTTTAATTAAGATGCGAATAACGCAGCAAAACCAATACCTTCAATAAGTGCAGCTGCAATAAGCATTGCAGTTTGGATTTTTCCAGAAGCTTCTGGTTGACGAGCAATAGCGTCCATTGCTGAACCACCAATTCTACCAATACCTAAACCTGCTCCGATAACGATCAATCCTGCTCCTACGATTTGTGGAATTTCCATAATATATATAATTAAAAATTAAACATTCTTTTTTATTGTTGAATCGTTAATGTGCTAAATCGTCGAATCGATTAAACATACTAACGGTTAAACATTTTAGTGATGAGCTTCCTCATGGTGATGCTCTTCTACTGCTGCACCAAAGTACAAAGCAGACAACATCGTGAATATATACGCTTGTAAAAACGCAACCAATATTTCAAGAATAGAAAGCGCAAATGACAAACCAAATGACAAACTGCTTCCTAACCAGCTTTTGAAAATAAACATCAAACCAATAATACTCATCAATACAATATGTCCAGCAAAAATGTTGGCATACAAACGTATCATCAATGAAAATGGTTTAATAAAAACTCCTAATAGCTCAATCGGAGCTAAAACGATACGCATTACTTTTGGTACACCTGGCATCCAGAAAATATGACCCCAGTAATTTTTATTGGCAGTAAAATTTGTGATTAAAAAAGTAAGGATTGCCAATGAAAAAGTAACTGTCAAGTTTCCAGTAACATTAATCCCCAATGGCATTAAACCAAAAATATTTAAGAACAATACAAAGAAAAATATAGTCAATAAATAACTCATATATTTTTTATAGTGCTTCTCACCAATATTTGGAATGGCAATTTCGTCACGTACATATAATACAATTGGTTCAAAAATTCTTCCAAAACCAGAAGCGATTCCGTTATTCTTAGTATATGATTTTGCAAGACTTGAGAATAAGACAAACATCAAAAGTGCTGCAACCATTATAGATAAAACTGTTTTTGTAATCGAAAAATCTAATGGACGTACATTTGTTGGGAAACCCGTTTTTTCGTCTTCGGTTATTGTTCCTGCAGCATCGGTTTTGTAGATTTTACCATCGTGGTGGTTTATTTTATAAAAATTTCCGTTAGATTCTGCAACTGCTTCTCCGTGCTCAAATTTTGATGAAGAGAAAAATTGAATTCCATTATCCCAAAGAATAATTGGCAAATCAAAACCATAGTGAGATCCTGAAACCTCATCTTCGGCTAATGTAAATTCATGAGAATCTAATACGTGGTGTTTTATAAATGCTTGAATTTTAGATTTCACATCTGTCGGTTCAGCATGTGATTCGTGAGTTGTTTTTGTTACTTCATGAGTAACTACAGTTTGAGTGCTTGTAGTATCCGTTTCAGGATTTGCAAAACTAATAAAAGGAAGACATACAACGAAAGTCGCTATAATAAATCTAAGTGCTTTGTTTGAAATCACCATATCTGTTAAATATCTTATTTTTTACGATTCTAAAATTTGGTGCAAAGGTACATTTTTTATTAATACCCAAAAGCATATAAAAAAATATTTTTGAGAATTTGCCCTGCGAAAGTGCTCATAATTGCTTTTCGTTTACTAATCGAATGGTGAAAAGGGTCTCAATTGCTAAAAAGACAATAAACAGTGCGAAAAAATTTATTTTTTCTGTTGCGTTGTAAGATTTAGGAATTTGCAATAAAGGTCTTAAAATCAAATAGCAAAAAATCATTTTAACACTTGTTGCCAGAAGAAATGACATTCCGACATTGTCAAAACTTTTGTCTTTTACAATTAATAGAATTTTAAATATAATGGCAGACAGGACAAAGAAAAACAAATATAATAATTCCAGAGAGTAATGAAAATCGTTGTCTTTTATATTTAAAACATAAAAAAGACTTTTGTGAAGTACATAAATAAAAAAAACCAGGCATAAAAAAGTAGGGTATGGATATAATTTTTTGAAATTCATGTGCCAATTAATTTTTATTGATTTCGTTTACTTGTCTTATTACATTATAAAGTGCCAGAAAAACACCAACCATAACCAATATTTTTACGTAATATACTTTTGTGTTGGGATGATTTGTATCTAGCCAATTTCCAAGATAAGAAAACAAGAAAATAATGACTCCCATTTGAATGGGAATATTAATTAAAGCCAACCATTTATTATAGTTGTTTTTGTTGTTTTTATTCGTCGGCATTTGAAAGTCCTTTTTCTAGAATGGGTTGCATTATACAGGTTGCATTAAAAACTGCTCCTGGTTCTACAGATAATTTTCCAATAACAACATTGCCTATAATTACTGCAGTTTCTTTAATATTTAAGGTGTCTTCTACTTGCAATTTGCCTTCAAACTTCCCTTCAATATCAGCATTGTTACAAATAATATCCCCTTTTACACTTCCTGCCCCTCCAATGACCAATTTGCCATTGGATGTAAAATTACCTATTAGTTCTCCATCCAATCTAAAATCAGCGGACGAAATTATATCTCCTTTTATAAGGGTTCCTTCCACGATTCTATTGGTTTTCCCTAAAAGATCTGTCAACGATTTTGGTTTTTTATCAAACATAATTACGGCTTTTTTATTGAAAGGTATTCTTCTAAATTTTTCTTGATCTGAACTATTTCATAATTCTGGCTTGAAATAACAATTCCCGGTTGGTTAATTTTAAATTTAACATTGTCTGCAAAAAGGATAGCAACAAAATTGGCATAAGATTCCGTATGTATACCTCTAATTGAAATAAAACTTTCCTTTTCGTTATAAAAATCACAGGTGTAATAGAGTTTTTCAATATTTTCGCTAGCCATGAATAGGCCAATTTTTTTTTCAATTTCAGCAGTGCTTTTTTCGTCGTTAATTGATACTCTAAAAATTACTCTCCAATTTTTGGATTCGACAGTACTAAAAGTCATTTGCTCCAAAAGTGGAATTTGAGTTTTTAAAATTTCCTCCGCATTTTTCCCTTCATCTGTAGCCGCATAATTATCGGCTACGTATTGAATCGCTTTTTTATAGGCTGCAAGTCCGTACAATTTTCCGATGGTAAAGGCTTTTAGTATTTCATATTTTGAAACTATCGGATCTCCAGAAAAATGGGTCATCAAATCATCTACCTGTTGCAAAACAGAAGTGAAATATTCCTCTTCATACAGTCTGTATAGTTTTTTATATTCCCCTTCCGGAGTCTCATTTGCAATGCCATCGAGTGGACCGGAATTGTTTATAATCTGAGCATAACGAGAGTTGGGATATTGAGTTGATATTTCGTTTTTAAGCGCTTCTGCTTTTGCTGGATTGGTGATTTGGTATATCTTATATAAATTGTATTTCGTTGGAAGTATCAATTTTTCTTCTGGATTAAACAATAACAATTGCTCCAATCTATTGCTGGCCAAAGTATATTCTTTAAATTTTTCTTTATAAATAATTCCAAGCTGATAATAAGCAAGATTTCTCTCCTTTGCAATACTATCAATTGCTTTTTGTGAACTTGGCAGTTGCTTTATATAATATGCTGTTGTGTATTTTTCGTTCACCTCTACTGGTGTTGTTTTAGAATCAACTACAGCGTCGGTACTATTTGCACCTGCATTATTTGCTGTATTATCGTTTGTTGCAGAAGCCCTCCAATAACCTCCTTGAGCTCTATTCCCCCATGCCTTTTTAAATTCTAATTTTCCGTAAGCGACCGTATTTGGGTTATAAAAATAAAAAGTGTTTGTTGTCCCTTTAGCAGCAGGATCTGTATTATCAGGAGGCACGATTCCTGTTGCTGCATTTGGTATTCCTCCATTTGGTTTGGCAATAGCTCCGTCTGGTGTATTTACTGCGCCATTTATGGCAATATTTGAGTCAATCTTTTTTTGCTTATCTGCCAGTATTTTCAAAAGCTCATCTCTGCTTTTTAGTTGTTGAATATAATTTTCAAAATAAACAACTTGCTCGGGTTCTTTTAAATTAACTACCCTAATAATACTATCATTTCTTTTGGCAATTGCCTCATCAATAATTACCTCATCTAAATTTCTTCTGGTTTTTTGGATCTGAAGATATTCTCTTGTTTTCACATCTAATAACGCCAACGATTTGTCATAATATTTTGCCGCAGTACTATAGTTGTTATGCTTAAAATATAAATTTCCCATATTCCTATAATTCGAAGCATTCAAATAAGGATCGGCAGATTTGGTTTCTAAAGACAAATTGTAATACTGTAAAGCCATATCCATATCATCATTATTGTCATAAAAAATTCCAATGTTATAATAAATGATATCCAAATACGGTCTATTTTCTCTGTCTTCCATTATCTTTTTAGACTTTTCGACAAATAAATTGAAATCTGAGTTTTGATAATTAAAGAGTTTTGCTTTTTTGGCGTAGGCTTGAATAACAAATTTCCTTTCAGCTTTTCTATTCATATCAATGACTTTTTGATAAAAATAAATAGCACTGTCTTTTTGTCCAGCCTCTTCATACAGTTGTCCCAACAAAAAAGAATAGCGTTCTTTTTCATCATTGATCTTGGTATATTTATCGGCCAATTTTAGTTTTATTACAGCACTATCCTTTTCTTCAATATTTAGAAAAGCACTTGCCAAAATGGCATTCGCATCTGCAAATTCTTGCTTGCTGAGTTCGTTATCTTTAATGAGTTTATTAGTGTTTTTTATCGCCAAAGCCTCATTTCCTACACGAATATTTGTTTTTTCGCGCCAAATCTTAGCTTCATAAATATTACTTCCGTTTGGGTATTTGTAAAGAATATAATTGAATGCGTCTAAGGCCGGAATAAATCGTTGGTCATAGTATCTGGCTTTTCCCAATAATAGGTAAGCTTCATCAATTTGATAATTTTTTTCTCGACCGCCAATGTTCATGGAATGTTTCTGAATGGCTTTAGTAGCCTTAGCTTCGGCAAGTTCAAAATCAGCATTTTTTGGTTTTCCTTCTTTTGGAACATCATCAACAATTTGCATTTTTTCAACAGGCAAACGCTTCCAAAAATTTTCTACTGTATTGTCATTTATCCCTTTTACGCCTTTGTCCAAAGCAATTTGTCCGTTATACAAAATATTAAGTTTTGTACTCAATGCATGAGAGTTTCTGGACACAAAAGTATCTTTCTTGGTAGAGCAAGCTATCAAGAACAACAAAAAGGCAATAGGTAAAATGTATTTTGATGTATTGCTATTCAATGGGAAACGTTTAAGTCATTAAACTTTCAAAAAAGGTTTTTAGTATAATGACTGGTAAAAATACGTTTCTTTTTGAAATATATAAATTTATACAGCAAAAAACAATTCCAATTCTTGTAAAGTCTCTTTGGATGTCTGAATGTCCTTTACGACTTCACCTTTGTTGAGTGCAACAATTCGATCACAAACCTCAACAGTATGCATTAAATCATGGCTGGAAACAAGTACTGTAATTTCTGGATTATCAGCCAGCTCTTTGATGATTTTTTTGAGTCTGTTTACCGTAGTTGGGTCCAAATTGGCAAAAGGTTCGTCCAAAATAATCACTTCGGGATTGCCAATCAAAGTGGCAATGATGCCCACTTTCTTTTGGTTTCCTTTGGATAAATCGCGTAAATATTTTTTGTTTTTAAGAATCTCACCATTAAAGAATTCTTCGTGTTGTGCCAATAAAGCATCAACATCGGCTTTGTTCTGACCTCTCAAATCACCGATGAAATAAAAATATTCTTCGGGAGTCAAATATCCTATAAGAAAACTCTCGTCAAGAAAAGACGCAGTGAATGGTTTCCAGTCCTCGCTGGTATTTACCTGAATTTCGTGGTTTATAATATTCCCTGTTGTAGGCTGAATTAAATCCAATAACAAACTGAAAAAAGTTGTTTTTCCCGCTCCGTTATTGCCTACCAATCCAAAACTTTGTCCTTTGGGAATTGCTAATGATTCTATATTTAATACCGAAGTGTCGTTGTATTTTTTGGAAAGATTATTTACTTGTATCATTTTTTAAAGTTTAATCGTTGATTCTTTATTTGGCTAAATTTGTTTAATCCTTAACTTTTTTGTTTGTAGGCCGCTATAGTTGCATATTTCTCTTTTTTGTAAATCTTTTCGATGAATACAAAAGCCTTATTTTTTAGAGCTAAGCCTAAAAGACCAAAAAGAGCAACGAGTGCAAGACCCAGATTAACGTTCATTAAATGAATTCCCAACCAGTACAATCCTACCGGCAATATTAATTGCGGAATGGTAATGAGCATTGTTTTTACATTAAACGCTTTTTTGTCTCCAAAGGCTCCTTTTCCAGAGCTCAAATCAATTGGAGTTTTGGTAAAAGCGCCTCCTAATAATACCATTAAAGAATTGACTCCAATATTATAAATAGCGCCAACAACAATCGTTAAATAAACATGCCAACCAAAAAACAAATAAAACGAAGCCAAAATTGTTGAAACAATTGTCCCTATTATCATCAGCCACCATTTTGAATTTAAATATCCTCGATACGGAATGTTTTGTGTCATCATTAACTGGTAATAGGCACTATCCCAACTCGGCACAAACTGACCGAAAGTTATTAAGAAACCACCCGAAACAAATATGCCTGCAAAAATTTGCATTACAACAGGTTGATGCGAGTTACTGTTGAAAAAAATCAATCCATAAAACAAGAACATAATACTCAAACCCACAGTTGTTTTTGACCTTTTGTTTCTTTTGATTAATTTAATGTCGTTTTTTAAGAACGTTCCCAGTGTTCCAAATTGGTTCAGCCAAGTTAACTGTTCTGTTTTGGCAATATCATTTTTTACAGTCAAACCTGCATCAAGATACAAATCGCCTTTCAAGTAATTGTAGGTCCAATAATACAATCCCGCCAAAACTAAAACAGGAATTGCAAAAACCCATTTGGTATGAAATAATGCTTCAAAGAAGGGGTAAGTATAAAGGGTAATGTCAAAAAGTTTATAATATTGGCAGCCCGCCAAAATCAAGGCAACCGTTATAAAGATTCCCAATAAATTGTCTTTGTTATTCAATAAAATATTCAAAAAATTATTGGCATACACCAGAGAATAAAGTCCAATCAACCAAAATAGAACACTAATTGCTTCGTAACCTTCGTATATTAAAACCGCACAAAAAGGAAGGAAGAAAAAAGCGTGAACCACATTAAAAAAAGACAAAACAGTTTTCCCCAGAGAAAAATGTACAATCGTTGGTCGTTTGAAAGGCAAGGTTAATAATGGTCGAATGTTCATTACCGGAATCGCTTGAAGCAAAAGTCTAATAATCAAATCCATCACAAAATAATAAATCAGGAATTTGTTTATCGTTACCAAAGGATCCAGTTTCATTTCCTTAAGAATATAAAAAGCACCGACACCCAATGCTAAAAAAACTAAGGTGAAATAAAGGACTAAAAATCCCATTAGAATTTTCAATGCCAAATTAGAAGCGAAAGAAGCAGATCTCGTGAAAGATTTCCATTCGAGATAAATAAATTTTGCAAACATGGTTTTTTGGTTTGGTTTTACAATTAGTAGTTTGGGGTAGGAAAATGTTACGTTTTAGCCAAAGAATATTCTGGATATGTTTTTGCTAATTCCGTTGCAACTCTCTTAGGTATAACTATCAACTGAATAAAAACAAGTAGCACCACTAAAACAAAAGCAATTTCACCAAGGATTAAACTCCATCCTGAAGGTACAAAGCTATCTTGAAAAGTATTGAAAAAATTTATTACGAATGAAGGTAGAAAAAACAACATAAGACTAACTCGATTGAGCATGATATCTTCAAAAAGCCATTTCTTGCCTGTTTGCTTGGCTTTCTGCTTGAAATCGTATCGTTTTTTAAAAGTAAATACAATAGAAATCAAAAAAAAAGAAACTACAATTGCTGAAAAAACATCTCGATTACTAAATAAATGATTTATAGTGTGAACTCCCAATACTAAAGTTACAGTCAATATTATTCTGGGCAAACCAAAAAATTCTCTGTAATAACTCCAAATGAGCCGAGTGTATTTTTTGGCTAAGAATTTCTGCCGTTCCTCGACCACATCCATAAAACCAAAAACACCAAATTTCTTGAATTCTTTGTTCAAGATTTCATCAAAAGTACAATTGGAATTTTGTTCCCATTCTTGTTCAATGCCGTTTGCCAAATGATCAACTAATTCCGATTGTAAATCATACCATTCTACTAAATGCTGACGACTGAAGGCATATAATTTTTCTATTTGTTGAGTTGAAAGTTTCATGGATTAGGACAATTTTAATTTTTTCACAAATTGTAAATGTTGATAGGCTAACTTTAAACAAAAAATGGAATACATAAGTAAAAATGACAGTAATAAAATAAAGAATAGACTTGTCCCATAATCCCAAATACTTAATTTTATAGGAATAAACCCTAATCCATAAAAAAATAAATAAATAAAGAAAACAGTAGAGTTTTTATTGAAATAAAGGCTGAAGGAAGTTTTTATATTCGATTTAAAAATCAAAAATTTAAAAATGATTATTGCTAGTGAAATAGCCAAACACATTGTTTTGAAAATCTGTATTAAAAGCGTATAATCAAATTTATTTTGCTTCCCATTAAAAAAATAAGCAAAAAAAAGTGTTGGGACAAGTGCAATTAAAAGTGCTTTTAATTGTAACTGTTTAGTGGTACTAACCCATTTGTCTAAAACAATTTTTGGAGAAGAATTGATTAGTCCAACCCAATGAGAGGAAGTAGGCCTTAACTGTTCCTTCCAGTTTTCAAAAACTTCATGGAAAGCTACTTCAAAAGAGATTCCTTGAACTGTTATTTTTTCTTCTATTTCAGAAGCGATATGGTCGGTTAATTCTAATTTAATATCATCATATTGAATACCATTTAAAACTAAAGTTTCTTCTATTTGAACGATTTGTTGAGCAGTTAATTTCATGGCTTAGGACAATTTTAATTTTTTCACAAATTGAAAGTGTTTAAATGCTAGCTGCAAATTAAAAAACAGATAGACAAAAAACCATGATATTAAAAAAGCACCAATAATATTATGGCAAATGCTAATTTCATTCATTCTTAATGGAGCAATTCCAATACCAAGTAACATTAGATAAAATAGAATAAGATTTGAATTTCTTCCAAACATTAAGCTAAAGGATGTTTTCCTTTTAGATTTCCATATTATAACTCTATAGTAAATAATCAAAAAGAATAATACTAAACTCAAACATTGAACAGCATTATCAATAAATGCTGAATTATTGTAAATTTTAAATATGCCTATTAACCCCAGAGTTGGCATTACAGAAAAAAATAATGATTGAAATTGTTGTCTCTTTGTGGTTGATTCCCACCTATCCATAACAATTTTGGGAGATGAATAAATTAATCCAACCCAAAATGAAGAACTTGGTTTCATTTGGTATCGCCAATTTTGAAAAACCTCATCTTTAGCAATTTCATAAGAAATCCCATTAATACTAATTTTGTCCTCAATTTCAGAAGCGATATGATCCGTTAATTCCAATTTAATATCATCGTATTGAATACCATTTAAAACCAAAGTTTCTTCTATTTTTGATATTTGATCTAATGTTAATTTCATTTTCTTAAAAATTTAAAATTCAAGTTTTGGATTCACTAAACTCTGCATATTCCGAATAAAATCCTCCAACTCGGATAATCGGTTTACGGTTTCGGTTGTGCCTTTTTCAGTGAGTTTATAATATTTCCGTAGTCTATTATCCACTTTTTCAATTTCGACATCCAATATCCCTTCCGCTTCCAATTTGTGCAAAGCAGGATACAATGCCCCTTCGGTAATTTGTAATTCACCTTGAGTGATTGCTTTTACTTTTTGGGTAATTTCGTAACCGTACATCTTGCCATTTTCTTCGAGCAATTTCATAATAATGGTGTTGAGACTGCCTTTATATAATTGTGAGTTTTTCATCTTCATTTTCAATTTTGAAACACAAATATACATAAGATTCTTATACATAATTAAATTAGGTATAAAAAATTTCAAACGCTATCATTTAAGGAAAGTAATACGTTTAGTATCTTTGCAAAAAAATATTCCTATGCCATCCTTCAAAAAGTTGATTGTAAAAGAAGTAAAACGCGAAACCAAAGATGCAGTTTCCATACTTTTTAATGTACCCGAAGAATTTAAGCCTCATTATACATTTATTGCTGGACAATATATAAACCTACGATTAACATTAGATAATCAAGAAATTCGCCGTGCGTATTCTATTTGCTCGGCTCCAACATCTGGGGAATTACGAATTGCCGTGAAAGCGGTAAAAGATGGTGCTTTTTCTCAGTTTGCCAATAGCAAACTAAAAGCAGGAGATGTTCTTGAAGTTGGAAAACCAGAAGGAAAATTTACTTTTGAACCCGAAATAGATCGTCAAAAAAACTATATTGCTTTTGTAGCAGGTAGTGGAATTACACCTGTTTTGTCGATTTTGAAATCGGTTTTGAAAAGCGAACCCAAAAGTTCTTTCGTCTTGGTTTACGGAAACAAATCGCCAGAAGAAACCATTTTTCATCAAGAATTACACGATTTGCAATTGCAATATGTAGGTCGTTTGTTTGTGCATTATGTTTACAGTCAAGCTAATGTTGAAAACGCTTTATTTGGTCGAATTGACAAATCCACAGTCAATTATGCGTTGAATACCAAACATGCTTCATTGGCGTTCGATAAATTCTATTTGTGTGGTCCGGAAGAAATGATCAATACCGTTTCTGCCGTTTTGAAAGAAAAAAACGTAAAAGAATCGGCTATAAAATTTGAATTGTTTACTTCGTCTTCTCAAGAAAATACAATCAAAGAATCTTTGAGCGGTCATTCCAAAATCACCGTTATGGTAGATGATGAAGAAACGATTTTTGAAATGTCTCAAAAACAAAGCATACTCGATGCAGCTTTAAAACAAGGAATTGATGCTCCTTATTCTTGTCAAGGCGGAATCTGCAGCAGTTGCTTGGCGCGCGTTACCGAAGGTGCAGCAGAGATGAAGAAAAATTCAATTCTTACCGATAGTGAAATAGCCGAAGGTTTAATCCTTACTTGTCAAGCGCATCCAACCACAGCAACCATTCGTGTAGATTATGACGATGTTTAAAAAAAGATAAAATGATAGAAAAACTTCTCTGAAAAGGGAAGTTTTTTATTTAAGGAAAGTTTTGATTTTTTCGACAACCCTTTCTGGTACTATTGTTCGCATCGCATCTTCATAACCTTCCACTTTTTTATTGCCGTAAACCGATGTTGGTAATTTTGGATATAAATTTCGATCCGATACCAAGGCGTTTTCTAAGGGTTGATTAAAAGGAGAAAAGCCAGCAAATGGATGTGTTGCACCCCAAAGTGTAATGACTCTTAGACCCAACATTGCGGCAATATGAGCATTTCCAGAATCCATAGAAAGCATCACATCCAGATTACTGATGAGTTGCAACTCTTGTGGAAACTTGATTTTTCCAGCCATATTAATGACATTCTGTTTGCCTAAACTTAGCGTATTTAGAATTTCGATTTCTTTTTTTCCGCCACCAAAAAGCAAAATTTTATTGTTTGAATCTAATGCTAAAGCTTCTATCACTTGTTTCATTAAATCCAACGGATATACTTTGGAATCGTATTGTGCAAAAGGTGCAATCCCAATTAATTTTTGTTGTGAATTACCAATTATATTCAGAATTTCAGAATCCAAAATAGCTTTAGAAGGAAATATTGGATTAGATAAATTCACCGAAAAACCAAGCTCTTCAAAGACTTTTACGTGTCTTTCAAACATTGTGGTCAAAGGTTTGAAAATTTTATTTTCGGAACGGGTTAACGCTTTTTTTTCAACACGTCCTTTATCAACCGAAGCAGTTTTTTTTCCGCTTAAAGCAAAAAGCGTTCTCACGATTTTGGAACGCAGAACATTATGTAAATCGGCAAAAGCGTTAATATCCAGCTCTTTTAGATCTTGAAATAATCGCAAAAGTCCAACAAATCCTTTGTGTCGCTCTTTTTCATCAAAAGCAAAAAAAGAAAGGTTTGGAATTCCTTCAAAAAAAGGTTTAAAAAAAGGTCTGGAAACTACCGTGATTTTTACTTCCGGATACTGATTTACAAAAGCACGTAAAACAGGAACCGTCATGGCGACATCTCCCATTGCGGATAGTCTCATGACGGCTATATGTTTAATTTTCGGGTACAAATTTGTTGCCAAAAAACTATTTTTTATTTTGATACAAAACTGGATTCAAATCATCATCATTGTACATTTTCATTTGTTTGTACACTTTCATGAATTTATCTCCATTTTCGATATCAGTAAGCAAATCATCAATCGCCAAAGACAAATCGGTTCTTTGCTCCAAAAGTATATTCAATTTGGCCTGACATTTATCCCTGTGATCTTGTGAAGCTTCAGCACGAGTGGCTTCTTCATTCATGTGGTAAATTTTCAATGCTAAAATTGACAATCTGTCAAATGCCCAAGCAGGACTTTCAGAGTTGATTTTCGCATCGTTTTTAACTACTACATTACTATATTTTTGAAGAAAATAACTATCAATATATTCTACCATATCGGTACGTTCCTGATTTGATGCATCGATTCTCCTTTTCAAAGTCAAAGCTGCAACCGGGTCAATATTCGGGTCGCGAATAATGTCTTCAAAATGCCATTGTACCGTGTCAATCCAATTTTTTAGATATAACAAATGTTCGAATTTTTCTTTTGGAAAAGGATTGTTTATAGGCTGATCTACATTATCAAATTGATGATAATCTTTTATACTTTGCTCAAATACGGAATAAGCTAATTTTGAAAACATATCTTTATGATTTTAGAAATACAAAGATACTTTTTATACTTTTATAGTATAATAAAAACTCCAACAAATTAAATTTCTAATAACAAATCCATGGAAATTCATTATTTATCAGAAAAAAATAGTGTGCTGAATCACTTTTTAAGTCAAATCAGAAATATCAATGTTCAAAAAGACAGTATGCGATTTCGTAGAAATATTGAACGCATTGGTGAGATTATGGCGTATGAAATGAGTAAATCTTTGCATTACAAAGCTGTCGAAATAACAACTCCTTTGGGTATCAAAAAAACAACTGAAATTGCAGAACAATTGGTTTTGTGTTCTATTTTAAGAGCTGGATTGACCTTGCACCAAGGTTTCTTGAACTATTTTGATAGTGCCGAGAATGGTTTTATTTCGGCCTACAGACATCATCCCAATCATGATGATTTCTTTGACATTCTGGTAGAATATCAGGCGATCGCCGATATTAATGGAAAAAATGTCTTTTTGTTAGATCCAATGCTCGCCACTGGACAATCTATAGTAGCTGTTTTTAATAAATTGATGGAAAGAGGAACTCCAAAAGAAATTCATATTGCCGTAATTATTGCTGCTCCCGAAGGTATTTTTCATCTGAAACAAAATTTGCCTGATACCTGTCACCTTTGGATTGCCTCCTTAGACGAAAAACTCAATGAGAAAAGTTATATCATCCCAGGTCTTGGTGATGCTGGGGATTTAGCCTATGGAGATAAGTTATAATTGAGAGAAAAAACAAAACATACTACAGCCCAATAGTACGAACAAAACGATTTCTTCCTTTAGTTTGGGCTGTGCTATTTCGATATGAGAAGTTGCCATTATTGCCAAAGGAGCAAAAGTAAATACCAACAACTCATTGCTTTTATTTGCAGACAGAACAAAAACTACAATTCCAATAAAAAAGGAGACAATGATATTTTTGTAAGAGGCATGTAACAATAAAGGTCTGTTGGATAAAGTTGAAAACATTGATATTACAAAAAATAATGCAACCGTTAGATATATTGAAAAAGCTACGTTTTGATAATTATTTGTAAAATAATCGATGTCAAAATCTATTTTGCTGTTCTCATTTAGAAATGCAACACTATCTATATTAAAAATTAAGGAAGCGGCAACAAATAATATTGAAACTGCAAAAAGCGCAACAAAAGGGATAATCCAGTTTCTGTAATCTCTGGAAACATGAAATATTACTGAAATAAAAACTAAAAGGATATATAAAATGCTCCAAAATTGAAATAATGCCGCAATAAATATCCACAAAGAGGCATCAAAAATTTTCTCTTTTGCACCTTTTAATGTTTGTAAAGATATCAGTCTTCGAATAGCCAACAAAACAAAAAAATTGGAAAGAATCAAATTGGGATTATCCAATAAAGAAGGAAAAAAAAGTAAAAATAAAAAGTAAAAAAAAGCAGTGTAAGTACTGTCCCTACTCAATCCGTTGCGTTTTGCAATAAAACTGGTTAAGAAAACAGACCCCAGTAAAACACAAAGCATTCCTACTGTTTGAAAAATTGAGATAGCTGTATTTGTCCAAGCTAAATCTTGAATTTGATATAAAAAATAGAAAACCAGTATTAAAATAAATACCAAAGAAAAATTTAATGGTGTAGATTTTTTAAAAACACTTGTTATCATAAGGATATTTTATACTTTTGTGACTGTAAATATAATACTTGTTTAAAAAGGAATGGAGCAAGATTAAAAAAGATTCTTTAGAAAATTTACTTTTTAATATTCTAAATTCCAAAAAATAAAATAATAAAATAAAACATATAGATTATGACATCATTTTTTGAAGGAATACAATACTTATTTGTAAACATTTTATTTGCTCCTCTTGACTTTTTACGTGCATTAGAGCTTAAATCATGGTTTGCAGCCAATACAATCAATTGGATTTTTATGATTATTTGTGCAGCGGCAATGGTGTACTGGATCAAACAATTGAAATTGCAAAAAGAAAATGGAGAAGAGTATCAAGATACTACAGCTCATTCTTTTTTGAAATAAAGATCAACTCAAAAAAAAAAACACGAATTGCACAAAATAATAAGTACAATTCGTGTTTTTTTTAAATTAAATCGAATCCAATATCTTTTCTGAAATTCATATTGTCAAAATGCAATTGATTTACATTCTTGTATGATTTGTCCAAGGCTTCTTGAAAATTATCTCCGTAAGACGTAATTGCCATTACCCTTCCACCATTCGATACAACATTTCCGTTTTCCAACTTGGTCCCTGCATGAAAAACGATAGAATCTGTAACGTTTTCCAATCCTGTGATTACTTTTCCTTTTTCAAAATCTTCTGGGTAACCTCCTGAAACTATCATCACTGTCGTGGCGCTTCTTTCGTCTATTTCCAGATTGAATTCATCTAGTTTTTCATTGGCAACAGCCAAAAACAATTCAACCAAATCTGATTTTAATCTAGGAACGACTACTTCGGTTTCCGGATCGCCCATTCTCACGTTGTACTCTATAACAATAGGTTCGTTATTGACATTAATCAGTCCAATAAACACAAACCCTTTATATGGAATTCCGTCTTTTTGAAAACCTTCGATTGTTGGTTTTACAATTCGGGTTTCAATTTTTTCCATCAAAACTGCGTCTACATAAGGAACTGGAGAAACCGCTCCCATTCCACCTGTATTCAAACCTGTATCGCCTTCGCCAATGCGTTTGTAATCTTTGGCCGTTGGCAAAATTTTATAGCTTTTACCGTCAGTCAATACAAAACAGCTTAATTCTATTCCGTCGAGAAATTCTTCGATAACTACTTTTGAGCTAGCAGCACCAAATTTTTGGTGCACCAACATATTTCTTAATTCAGATTGTGCTTCAGCCAAATCCTGAATAATCAAAACTCCCTTGCCTGCTGCCAAACCATCGGCTTTTAGTACATAAGGCGACTGCAATGTCTCCAAAAATCTGCATCCTTTTTCAACAGTCTCGGCAGTAAAACTATCGTAAGCCGCCGTTGGAATTCTGTGTTTCATCAAAAACTCTTTGGCAAATTCTTTACTTCCTTCTAACGTTGCTCCAATTTTTGAAGGCCCAATTACTGGAATATCTTTCAACTCTTGATCGTTTAGAAAAAAATCGTAAATCCCTTTTACCAAAGGATCTTCCGGTCCAACAACAACCATTTCTATATTTTCTTTGATTACCAATTCTTTTATCGCATCAAAATCGGTGGCACTGATGTCAATGTTTTTTGCAATTTGAGCAGTTCCAGCATTTCCTGGTGCTACAAAAAGGGTGTCACAAAGCGGACTTTGAATCATTTTCCATGCAAAAGCATGTTCTCTTCCTCCTGATCCTAATAGTAAAATATTCATGGTGTAGTTATTTAGTTGCATTGCTGTCTTTTGACAGACGGTGCAAAAATAATTGCTTTTGAACGTAAAAAATAATTATATGTCAAAAAGTTGCAAGTAAATCACCAATAGTTGTGGCTAAATATTATTTTTGATGAAATTTAGCCAACCAATGCTCAAACTATTCGACTTAACACTTCAAATAAATGGTTTTCCCATGCGGGAAGCCAAAGCCGAGTTGCAAAAAATTATTGCTATTCCAGAGGAAAATTTTAGTCAATTTATCGAACAAAAGAAAACAGAAATTGTCAATTTTCATTTAAAAAATAATCCGTTTTATAAAGAATTGGCACAAGTAGATTCTTTTGAAAACTGGTCTGATTTAACTATTTTGAATAAAGCGAATTTGCAGAAGCCATTATCGGAAAGGCTCTCTCTTGGCTACAGCGAAAAATCAGTATATATCAATAAAACATCTGGTTCCAGTGGACATCCTTTTGTGTTTGCAAAAGATAAATTTTGTCATGCGCTAACTTGGGCTTCCAATATTTATCGTTTTGGATGGTATGGAATCGATTTTAATTCTTCCTATCAAGCACGATTTTATGGCATTCCGATGGATTTTATTGGTAGCAAAAAAGAACGAATCAAGGACTTTTTGAGTCATCGGTATCGGTTTTCCATATTTGATTTATCTGACGAAGTTTTGGAGGATTTTTTGGGACATTTTAAAACTAAGAAATTCGATTATATCAATGGTTACACCTCATCGATTGTTTTGTTTGCTAAATTTTTACAGAAAAAAAAGATAGTTTTAAAAGAAATATGCCCAACCTTAAAAGTATGTATGGTCACCTCCGAAATGCTTTTTGAAGTAGACAAACTGTTGTTGGAAAAACAATTTGGCATTCCTATTGTCAATGAATATGGAGCATCAGAATTGGATTTGATTGCTTTTCAAAATCCTGAAGGCGAATGGCAAGTCAACTCTGAAACGCTATTTGTAGAAATTTTGGATGAAAATAATCAAGCCGTCCCAAACGGAACTTCGGGTCGAATTGTCATTACTTCGCTCTTCAATAAAGCACATCCATTTATTCGCTATGATATTGGAGACGTTGGTATTTTGGGTGAAAAAAGTACTTTAAAAAAACCAATTCTCGAAAAATTAATCGGAAGAACCAATGATGTGGCTCTCTTGCCCAGCGGTAAAAAATCACCTGGATTAACTTTTTATTACGTCACCAAAAGTATTATTGAAGACGATGGAAATGTAAAAGAGTTTGTCATTAAACAAACTAAGATTGACCAATTTGAAGTAGACTATGTCAGTGAATTTGAATTGAATACTGAACAAATCGAAAAAATAAATCAAGCTGTTGCTTTGTATTTAGAACCAAATTTGCATTTTACCTTTAGTCGAAAAAAAACCTTGGAAAGAAGTAATCGCGGAAAATTGAAACAGTTCACTTCTAACTTGTAATTTTTTTGATGTATAATGGCTTTATTAATAATTGGGTAAATAAAAAGCCGATCATAATAAATAAAGAAGAAACATAACTAAAACCGTGAAAATTTCGGTAAACAGCAAAATTATGCTTCAATAAATCAAGCTTTGAAGCCGATAGTGAATTGTCCCTGATCCGATAAAAAGCCAAACTTTCAGGAACGGGTTTTGCCGTTTTGGTTTTTTTTAGAATCGTGAGCCACATCATCCAATCTTGACGTTTTCTTGTAGAAGCAATTGCTATTTTACCAAAATAATTTACATCATAAATTCCCGTAAGATTGCCAACATAATTGCAAAAAAACAATTGACGATACGTAAGGTTTTTTGGAGCCTCCACCCTTTTGCTTAATGCAGTTCCTTCTTCGTTAATACAGTCATAAAAAGAAAAGGTAAAGTGGGTTTTATTCTCTTTTAAAAACTGAAGTTGTTTTTCGAGTTTTAAAGGTTTCCACAAATCATCGGCATCCAAAAAAGCAATATAATCCCCTTTTGCTTGTGACAATGCTACTTCTCTGGCAATACCGGCGCCAGAATTTTGAAATAATTCAATTAGTCTAATTCGATTGTCTTTCTTTACAAACTCTTTTATAATTTCAACTGTTTGATCTGTCGAAGCATCATCAACCAAAATCATTTCCCAGTTTTGATAGGTCTGATTTAAAACAGACTGCAAAGCAGCCTCAATGAAATTTTCAGTATTAAAAGTCGGTGTAATTATGGATACTAAATCACTCATTAATATGCCTTTTTATCTCCTTTAAATATATTGATTATTGTTTGAAAAATAATTTTCAAATCTAGAATAAGGGACCAGTTTTCAATATAAAAAACGTCAAACTTTATTCTGTTAATCATATCCCTTTCGATGGTAATTTCACCCCTAAAACCGCTGACCTGCGCCAAACCGGTAATTCCAGGCTTCACACAATGACGAATCATGTACTTTTTTACTTTATTTCCGTATTCCTTGTTTTGTGACCAAAGATGTGGTCTTGGTCCTACAACTGACATGTCTCCTAATAAAACATTGATAAATTGTGGCAATTCATCGATACTTGTCTTCCTCATAAATCTGCCAATTTTTGTTACTCGGGGATCATCTTTCGAAGCTTCTTTCTCTGTAGTTTTATTTATTCGCATTGAGCGAAATTTATAACAAACAAATTCATTTTCATCGATTCCCGGTCTTCCCTGTTTAAAAAAAACGGAGCCTTTAGATTCCAATTTTATTAAAATAGCCAATAAAGGGCCTAGCCATGAAAGTAAAAAAACAATTACTGAAATAGAGAAAAAAATATCAAAAGATCGTTTGAAAAATTTGACAGTCGGTTCATTGAGCATTGTTTGCTTTAATGAAAGTACTGGGAAAAAATCGTAATAATCTATTTTTAAATTCTTTGAAAAAATCTCTTTTGTATCTGGAATAAATTTTATGGTCTTTTTGTTTTCATCTGCAAAATCAATTAGATCTTTTAAGTAATTATTAGAAACTTCATTCAAAGAACAATATATCTCATCAACAAAATTATTTATTATAAATGGTTTCAAATCACCCAGTTTTCCAATAATATCTTGATTTGATTTTTTGTCTGAAAAAAATCCTAAAAACCTGTATCCATAATCTTTTCTTGTTTCAAAAAGATTTTTTAATCGAATTGCTTCGGGTGTAAACCCAATAATAACAGCGTTTCTACAATTGCTTCCTGTTACTATTCTGTATTCTTTTAAATAGAAAAATAATGAAAATTTAAAAATAGCAACAAAAACTACTATCAGGCAAATAAAAATTGCGATCGCATTTTCACTAAAAACAGCCTGTTTTGAAAACGGAAAAAAAGCAATTATGACCAAAAGAAACAAAATTCCCTGTTTAAGAATCTTTGAAGCTATCTCAATTGGAGTCGTAAATCGGTAAATATCATAAAACTTTATAGAAAAAGCAATAAAACCCCA
This sequence comes from Flavobacterium sp. N3904, assembly GCF_025947305.1. Lineage (NCBI taxonomy): Bacteria > Pseudomonadati > Bacteroidota > Flavobacteriia > Flavobacteriales > Flavobacteriaceae > Flavobacterium > Flavobacterium sp. N3904. Next base: position 1,166,746 of record NZ_CP110009.1, on the reverse strand, counting down.
ACCAATATATTGATAAAAAATATATAGCAACATATTTGAAATATGCCCTTTAAAGGCAAAAAAACTAATTAAAGCAATGATTATTAGGTCTATTAAAATAGTAATTGGCCTAATATATTTTGAGTATCTTCCTGTGTGAAATACCGTCATAGTGTTTTCTGTCTACAATCATTTTAATTAATATGCCGCTTTTAAACGACTTTTTAATGTCTATATTTTGCATTATATTATTTTATGTAATTTGAAAAGTCTTTATGCTCTTCTTTTGAAAGTTCTTCTTTTGAAAGAGATTTAAAATAATCGAAAGTGATTTTCATTCCGTCGGCCCGATTTACTTTGGCTTCCCAACCCAGTAATTCTTTAGCTTTGGTAGTGTCTGGCTGGCGTTGCAAAGGATCGTTTATTGGCAACGGATGATATACTACTTTTTGATTTGTTCCTGTAAGTTTTATGATTTCCTCGGCAAAATCCTTAATTGTAATTTCGTCAGGATTCCCAATATTTACCGGGTATACATAATCCGAGTGCAATAATCTGTAAATACCTTCAACCTGATCATCTACATAGCAAAATGAACGAGTTTGCATTCCGTTTCCAAAAATTGTTAAATCTTCACCTCGAAGTGCCTGACCAATAAAGGCAGGAATTACACGTCCGTCATTCAAGCGCATTCTTGGTCCATATGTATTAAAAATACGTACGATTCTGGTTTCTACACCATGAAAAGTATGATAAGCCATTGTGATTGATTCCTGAAAACGTTTGGCTTCATCATATACACCTCTTGGCCCTATTGTATTTACATTTCCATAATACTCTTCAGTTTGCGGATGAACCAAAGGATCACCATAAACTTCTGAAGTTGAAGCGATCAAAATTCTCGCTTTTTTAACCCTTGCCAAACCTAATAAATTATGCGTTCCAAGCGATCCTACTTTTAAGGTTTGAATTGGAATTTTTAAATAATCTATAGGACTCGCAGGTGAAGCAAAATGTAATATATAATCTAAATTACCTGGAATATGAACAAATTTAGTGATGTCATGGTGGTAAAATTCAAAGTGTTCCAATTTGAATAAATGCTCAATGTTTTTAAGATCTCCTGTAATCAAATTATCCATCCCGATAACATAATAACCTTCTTTGATGAATCTGTCACATAAGTGTGATCCCAAAAAACCCGCTGCTCCGGTAATAAGTATTCTTTTCATAGTAATTTTATTGAACCTTCTGTTTTTGCTAATAACTTATATATGCGCAAATGTAATAAAATATATGACTTTTTAAATTGAGAAAAAATATTACTATTTTATTAGATTAAGTTTTTAACTTATTATTAATCTCTTTATTCTATTTTTACCAAACTAAATTTTACTTGTTTTGAAAGTTGTACATATTGTTGAAGCATTAGAAGGCGGTGTTTACACTTATTTCCGAGATTTGTCGAATTTCTTTGGTGACGAAGAAATTAATAAAACTATACAAACTACTATTATTTATAGCGGTAATAGAAACGGAGTCAGTTCGGAAAAAGTAAAATCTGAGTTTTCAAAAGGAGTAAATTTGATTTCGATTAGTATGGTTCGAGAGATTTCTCCATTTCAAGACCTAAAATCCATTTTTAAATTAAAAAAAGAACTCGAAAAAATCAATCCTGATATTATTCATCTTCATTCCTCAAAAGCAGGAGTTTTAGGCCGAATTGCCTGTTTTTTATCATTGAAAAAAAAGAAAATTTTTTATAGCCCTCATGGTTATGCTTTTCTAAGAACAGATATCTCAAGCAGTGCCAGAAAATTATATGCTGCAATTGAAAAAAGTCTTCAGCAATTATTTGGGGGAACCATCCTTGCCTGCGGCGATACCGAATTTGAAATTGCAAAAAAAATTGGACCATCAAAATTAATCCGAAATGGTGTCGACATACAAGAAATCCGACAACATTTTTCACCTCATCAAAACACAAAATTAACTGTTGGGATATTAGGCAGGATAACGGCAGCAAGAAATCCTAAATTATTTAATGAAATTGCCCTAAAATTTACTGATTTTAATTTTATTTGGATTGGTGATGGTGATCTAAATCATTTGATTACCGGTCCAAACATTCAAATTAAAGGTTGGATTTTGGATAAAAGCATTGTTTTTAAAGAATTAAACTCCATTGATGTTTATCTGCAAACATCTCTATGGGAAGGTTTGCCAATTGCGCTATTAGAAGCAATGGTTTTAGAAAAACCAATTATAGCAACCAATATCATTGGCAATAAAGACATTGTTTTGCCTAATCAAACCGGGTTTTTATTTGATCATATTGATGAATTAGATTCTTATTTTGAGATTTTAAAAGACGCTCAAAAGAGGCTTTATTTTGGAAAAAATGCCTTGAAAAGATGTAAAGAACTATTCGATAAAAATCAAAATTTTAAACAGCTTCTGACTCTTTATCAAGAATAGTCTTTTGTTGGAGCCAATAACTGGCAAAAATAGATGACCATAGACCACTAAATGCAATTCCGTCAAAACGGAGTAAAAAATCATCGGTTAGATTTGAAGTGAAAAAGATCAGAAAAAAAGAAATTATGATTGCATTTTTCAAATCGTAACCCAAATATCCAATTGTGAAAATATACAACACAACAACTAAAGGACCTAAAACTCCAAACTTTAATAAAAAATCAAGAAATAGATTGTGCGTTGGAAACTCATATTTTGCTAAAAATTTCTGATGCGTTTCTTTATAATATTTATTCAATTCGGATTTTCCATCAGAAGCGCCAACTCCAAAAGGGAGGCTTTTTACAGACAATTCCCACGCTGATTTCCAAATAGATAAACGAGTTACAAAAGAATTGAAAACTTTAATTTCAGGATGACTTATCTCGTCCAACTTTCCTACTTTGTCCATGTAAGCAAATGTCACAGTAGAATATTTCTCTTTCATGTAGGGGTTTTTCTGGACGAAGAAAAACAAAATCCCAGAAACTAAAATTAATAGGATTGAAATCACGGCTATTCTTTTCAAATTAAATCTGGTCTTAATTTCAAAAAAAATAACAACAAGAAATCCTGCTAAAACATTCACTAACGCCATTCTTGTATTGACAAAAAGAACAAAGAAAAAAGACAACAGTAAAACAGCAATGCGAAGCATTTTTGCAATGGTTTTTTCATTTTGATGAAAACTATAAAAAACAAAATACAACGAGCAAACTGAAACAAAAGCCAAGTGCATATTCAATGCCGGAGCATGAATTCCAACGCTGTTTGCAAATTGATATCCCATCTCCCACAGATCGATTCCGCTAGAATATTTATTCATTAGTTCACGAAAAATAATGTTGAATCTGACAAAGAAAAACAACAAAATAATGGTTGTCGAAACGATATAAATCTGAATTACTTTTAAAAAATTAATCCGTTTATAATTTCCAATTATAAACAAGGGAAACAACAATAAAGAAGTGCTTTTTTCGATTGCTTTCAAACCTTTCACAAAAGAATCATTATTCCAGAACAATAATAATTCCAATAGTATTGGCGAGGCAATACAAAGCATTAAAATGAAAGCTTTTTTGCTTAATCTTAGTTTTTTAAAAAAAACCAAATTAAATATCCCAAATAAGATAATCAAAACTGAACATGGCTTTCTGAAAATCATCGCAATCGCAATCACACACAAAAAAAAATTGAATATTTTATTGAAGTTCTTTTCGGAAAGATTCATAGTATAGTGCAAAATAAATTAATGGAAAAATGCCAATTTTATGTCGGACTGCCGTTCCCAAATCCGGTTCAAAAACACCTTGTACAATAAAAAAAGAGAAAATAATCAGCAAGACTAACAATTCTTTAGGATGGCTTTTTCTTTCCCTTAAACATTTAGAAAAGCGAACCAACAAGATATAAAACAATAAAAGCTGCCAGATTATAAAAGTAATAATTTGAGGTGAAAGAAAATGCTTTAGGCCATTTACTGGAAAATTAACTGTAAAAAATCCATAAAAAATACCCACAGTTTCTCCATACCAAGTATTTGTTTTAACGGGTGAAATAATAATAGAATTAGCATCCGCAGAACCAATCCGGCTATTATTAACGACTTCACGACTGATTTCTGAAAGGTATTTTCCTTTTAAAATGCCATGACTGAAAGACAAAAAAACGGCAATCAATAAGCCGTAAAAAATAGTGGTTACCGTTTTATTTTTAAAACTTATTAAACTTATTAGATACATTCCCCCGCCAATAATAGGAATCATAGCAAAATAAGGACGAAAAAATATTCCAAAAAACAACAACATTAAAATCGTATATGTAATTGTTTTCTTTAGCGAAACCTTATCATTTATACACATAAAAACAATCGGCGTTACATATAAAAAAGTAATGAATTCTTTTGACGGCATTGAGATAAAAATGGCAATCATTAAAATTCCTAAATAGACCAAAATGTTTTTAACATTGAGTTTTTCAAAGTTTTCCGGAATTCCAATTTTGTACAAAACATACATCAAAACAGGAAATTGAATCAATGCAATTACAGGAAAAGGCAAATAGCGTAAACCTGAAATTTTATAAAGCAAAATCGAAAGTGGATAACTCCCAAGATAACCAATCTCATTTCCTTTATCGTAAGCGATAATTGCTGCGTCATAAAAAAACTTTGGAGGCAAAATAAAAAATACAGCAAATGCTACAACCAAATTGGCCAGTCCAATATATAAAAATGCAGCAGTGCTTTTTTTTATTACGGTTTGCATATCCAGTTTTTTTAATTCAAAAATATTTTTATTCTATCTTTTTTGTAAATGACAATCGCAGAGATACTATTCCAAAAAAGGGAACTTACCACAAATGCCGTTGCGGCTCCAGTCATCCCATATATCGGTATTAATAACCTATTCAAAATAAAATTGATAAGCACGGCAACTATCAATATAACCTGAAAAATATGCTGCCTTCCAGTCATATTTAAATAAACAGGTGTTGAGCCAAATACCGAACAAATGCCCTGACCAATAATTAAAATTAAAAAAGCATTTTTTGCAGCAATATACTGATGTCCAAAAAAAGACAATACATATTCAGAAAAAACACAAAGTAATAAAATTACAGGAAACGTAATTCCAAAAATTAATCGAACAGCGTTTCTTGTCACTTTCTTTAGATCATTCATTTCTTGACTTGAAAAATACTCTGCTATTTTGGCCGATATTGTGATGTTTACAGTTAGAATTATTACCGAAACAATCGTCATTATTTTGACTCCAACGGAATAAAAAGCAACAGTTTCATCGTTTCTGTATTTTTTCAAAAACATAATATCAAAAGACATTAATAAAAACATCGCCATTCCGCTGATCGCAATTGGATAGGATTTTAAAAAGACTACTTTATGCGAAATCATTTCGGGTTTTATTGCCTCATTCATTTTACTAAAATAACTAAAAACCAATATCGAACTAAAAATCGATAATACTACAAACCCAATCAAAAAAACATCAACCAAATAGGTTTCCTTGTTCCAATAAAACAATGTGATTGAACCTAAAATTAGGGGAATATATTTAAGAATATTTCGGAACAATTCAGCAACATATAATTTGTCTAAAGCTCTAAAAACTTCAGTATTTAAAGTTGAAATTCCATAAAAAAATAAAGTAGCAGCCCCTTTTAAAAGTAAAGTATAAACCTCATCATCAGCAAAGTAATCATTTATTGTTTTTTCATCAATTGCAAAAATAATAATTAAGCTCAACAATGAAGTCACAAAAAGCATCGCGACCATTTTGGCATATATTTTTTTTAATTCCTTAAACTCATTTTGGCTGATTAAATGTCCTTTGAAATATAAAATAGACTGATCAAAACCCAGTAAACAAATGCTTCCGATTGCTAGAAGAAAAGAACGGACAAAATCATATTGACCCACTAATTTTGGTGTATATGATTTAGTTAAAAAGATTGTAAATCCAAATAACAGAAGCACTCCTAAAATTCGTAAAAACAAGGTACTTAAACTTTGTTTTAGAAATGGGTTTTGAGAAAATTTTTCAAAGATGTTACTCGTTTTCAATTGGATTTTTTGCGTTAAAAATATCTTTTAAACCTTATTAGCTAGCGATTTTAAAAGTTGTTTTCGATAAAATTTCTGAAACAAATGAATCAAAACAAAAATAAAAATGAAGAAAATTGGAAATAAAAATTTAAATTTTTCGTTTGTAATTTTAGTGTTATTGATGTTTAAGGTTGCATTAATTTCTTTAATTGTTTTGTCGTAATTCATCAGTTTCAATCTGTTTTTACCTTGATCAACAATTAAATACTGTTTTGTTTTTATGATATCATTCAACTGGGTATTCTCATTGTAATACACCAGTTTATCATTTTTAGATCCGTTTTTTACCGTGTTTGAAAAGCCATTTAAAACCTGGTTAATTTGAAAAATAATGATATCGTTTTGAACTATTTGCTGTTGCAGATTTTTAAACTCTGTTTTTTGAAGTTCACTAAAATATTCTGAACTATTTAAGTATTTCAGCAACGGTTCAACAACTTCTTTTTCATTTATCTGTTGGTTAGAAACAAATGAAATAGTGTGGAAAGTATAGTTTTTACTCGTTACATTATCCTCTAAAACTTTCTTGACTTCACCAACTTCAGCCATTAATTTAATAAGCTCAAAATTTTGCTCTTTATCTTCAATAAATTTATAGACATCGGCGATTGGTTTTATTTCAATTTTTTTGATTGTTTTGGGATGAGAAAATCCAACAACATTTTTCAAAAAAACCGTGTCTCCAGCAGCAATTTTAGATTCGATTAAATCAATTTTAGAATACAGATAGTCAACGCTACCAAAATTTGGAGTTACAATTAGCTGGTTTTGAAATGATTTTTTATTTGAGTCTAAATACCATCCCAATCCTAATCCGAGGACAATTAAAAACATAACAATAAACCAGTTTCTAACAAAAAACTGAATTGATTTAAAAATAAAAACATTTATTCTATCGAAAAAACTGCCTATGCTTTTGGAAAGTTGGAAAATATCAATTTCCTGTTCATAATTATTTTGCGGCACTTTTGTACTCATCCTTCTTTATTTTATATTGAAAATTTGTTCTAATATTTTTATGGTAATCAAATACGTAGGTTTTACGCCAGTGGTTCCCAACCCGCCTGATGCCAATGTGCTTCCTGTTTCCAATGGATTATCAGAAGCATAGTAAGCGTAACGTACTTTGACATCATGAGGAACACTTTTTCTGATTTTGGAAGCCGATTGGATGGCTTTTTGGTAATAGGAACCTTCCATTTCTAATCCAATTACACCCCAAGTCGATTCATGAAAAAACTTTAATAAATCCCTATTTTGCAATGATGTTCCTAGAACAGTTACCATCGGTCCGGCAAAAACAGCAATGTCATTGCCTTCAAACATATCGGCAGTTAACTCATTTTTAAAGAAATAATTGTCTGCTGTTCCTTCATTGATATGGGCATTCGGAATCATGATATCTCCTTTTCCTCCTTCTAGAATTCCCGCTTTTCCCATGATAGAAACCGATTTAACATTGAGTAAGGTATCTTTCCTATAGGGCTTTAATAACTCATCTATCGTTTCATAAGCCTGTTCTCCAAAGGCGTAATCCATAACAATAAGAACTGGTTTTTTCTCTCCTAAATCTGCTTTTGGGAAAGATGTTTTGGACCAATCTATTTTGGCTGTATCAAAAATTTGCACGTCAATATTAGTTCCAGATGTATCGGGTAAGGAAATCATTCCTTGTTTCAATGCAACGGCTTCGACTTGATTGCGAACTTCATTAGCACCCGACTTGCTCAATTCTTCATAAATAAAGAAATCGGATTTATCTTTGAATTTTGTTTTCAAAATTGGAGTGGCAAAAATAGAATTCATTACCGAGTGCATGTTGGCACTAATCACATGAATCGGCCTGTCTAAAAGCTCGTTGGCTTTCAAAACCTCTTTGATATTGGTAGCCCAAACTTCTCCGTGAATATGATGTCCCAAACGCTCTCGCAGAATAGGACTGAATGTAATGGTTCTTTTATTGCTGTCAATAACTTCTTCTATCGCTAGTTTTCCCAACCAATAAATCACATGCAAAAAACGATCTGGAGCTGCTTCACTTCCAAAGGAATCATAAATATCCAAAACTTCTTCGAAAGTTCTTCCCAGAATATTGGCCGCATGAGAAATGGCTTTTTCTTTTTCTACAAGAGTCAGTTTCTTTTGTTGAGAAACGGCTGCTTCCAGTTTTGTCCAATCTCGTGAAACTTCTCCGGCATCATCCAATAAAACTCTGTTTCTAATTTTATGAGATTCGATAAAAATAAAGGTTAAATGCGTCAGAATATCGTAAATATCAGATCTTCCTCGTGTGATTTCTACATTCATTTGTTCTTCGTCAATTCGGTAACAATTGCGACGTCTTTTTGGAGGAACTATCGCTTTGAAATGTGATTTAGAATAGCCTTCATCCGAAGTCAAATTAATAAAACGACACTCTTCGATTCCTACAGGAAGACGTTCTATAACGTATAAAAGTCCGTTTAATTCTACTTTCTCCTCGGCAATATTTCCATAAATTTCAGGCCTTAAGGCCAATAATGCTTCTCGTAATGTGTCTCCAGAAATTCCCATCGGTTTGTAAAATCCTCTATTAAAAAGGTGGCGCATTGTGATGTACATTTTTTCAATTGCTGCCGATGATTCTTGTGCTCTGGATCTAGAAATGTTTTTAGTCTCTTTCATTCTATTTTACTTTTCTTTCATTCTATTTTACTTTATAATGCTCAAATGTAAGGATTTTGTTCTTTTAGTTTTCTTCCTTTAACTTTAAAACTTCTCTCGTTTTGTATTAAATTAAATACTCAAAAAAATTAGCTGAATTAATAACCGAAAAAGTATGATTTAGATATTGATTCGAAAAAGTTTTTGTTAGTTTTACCTTTGTTTTTGGATTCCATTTTATTTCAAAAGTCTTCAATTGACCATTTTTTTCGATTATTAAATCAATTTCCTGTTGTTCTTGGGTACGCCAAAAATAAAATTTTTCAAACCTTTCGTTATATTCACTATTCTTAATTAATTCATTTATTATATAATTTTCAAATAAATTTCCTTTGTCTTTTCTGGTTTCAAAGGGTGAAAAATCATTGATAATCGCATTCCGAATGCCTAAATCATTAAAGTAAACTTTTTTCCCTTTTTTAATCTCACTTCGCTGATTGGTGTGAAAAGAATTCAATCTATAAATTACAAATGATTGCTCTAATAAATGGATGTATTCCTCAACCGTTTCACTCTTTAAACCTATTAATTTTCCCAATTCATTATAATTTACTTCACTACCTATTTGCCAAGCCAACGCTTTGAGTAAATCTTGCATTTTTTCAGGTTTTCGTATGCCTTTAAACATCAAAATATCTTTATATAAATAACTGTCCGATAGCAATCGCAATATTTTTTCTTCACTATTCTGAGTAGTTACCACTTCAGGATAATAACCAAAAACCATTCTGTGTGGAAGCATTCTAAGTTCTTCCAACATCCCTATTTCATTTTTCATTTCTACGAAAGACAAAGGAAATAACTTGTGTTCAAACTTGCGACCTGTAAGTGGTTCATTAAGCTGATTTCTAAGTTCAAAAGCACTAGAACCTGTAGCAATTACTTGAATTTCGGGCAAATGATCAGTGATGAGTTTAAGTTTACTACCAATATCCACTATTTTTTGAGCTTCATCTATAACAACAAATTTATTGGTTCCAAAGAAAGACTGCAAACGGGTAGCTGTAGCATTTTCAAAAATTAAGGACACGTCTGGATTTTCAGCGTCGAGCCACAACACCTTTTCTTGATTTTGAAGTGTGTTTTTAAGTAATGTGCTTTTCCCAACTTGCCTAGCTCCAAGAATTATTATGGCTTTTTGTTGAAAAAACTCTCGCTGAATAGTACCTATAATAGTTCGAGTAATCATTTTTTTATTCAAAAATACCTAATTTTTCCATTATAAAGGAAAAATAAGTACTTTATTTTCCGTTACAACGGAAAATTACAGATTTTAATTTTATTTCCTTTTCTATAAAGCCAATAAATCCACAATTTTCCTGTCGTTTGATAATCTTGGGATTTTATTCTGTCCACCCAATTTTCCTATCGATTTCATGTAGTCCTGAAAACCGTTTTTGGCCACTTTGGTAACGACCAGTTTTTTTAAAACATGGCCTACAATCAAGTCATCATAATAAATGTTTTGCTTGCGCATGGCATTGTCTAGCGCTTCCGCAAAAGTGTCGCTATCGTCCGGTTCATTTTCAAATTCGATGAACCATTCATGATATGGCAATCCATGAATTGGAGTAATTTGTGGTGCTACGGTAAATTCATTTACTCTTATAGTTGTACCATTCATCGCTTCCTGCAAAGCGCACTCCACTTCCTTCCCAATAACATGTTCTCCAAATGCCGAAATATAATGCTTAATACGTCCAGAAACGATAACTCGATACGGTTTCAAAGAAGTAAACTGAACGGTGTCTCCAATATTATAACCCCAAAGTCCTGCGTTGGTCGAAATAATCAAAACATAATTAACGCCCAACTCCACTTCGCCTATCGTGTAGCGTTTTGGGTTTTCGGTATTAAAATCTTCACTCTTTATAAATTCATAAAAAATTCCGGCATTCAGCAACAGTAACATTCCTTTTTCTTTTTGGGAATCTTGGTAAGCAAAAAAACCTTCGGATGCTGGGAATAATTCGATACTGTCTACTTTACGACCAATCAAATTTTCGAATTTGGCTCTATAAGGTTCATAATTGACACCTCCATAAATAAACAAATTAAAATTTTTGAAGATCTCGCCAACAGGCTTTTCTGCCCTTTGCTGCAGTTTTTCAAAATACATTTGCACCCATGATGGAATGCCCGAAATCACAGTCATGTCTTCGTTTATAGTTTCATTGACAATGGCGTTTACTTTGGTTTCCCAATCTTCAATACAATTGGTTTCCCAAGAAGGCAGTCGATTTTTTTGTAAATATTTTGGAACAAAATGTGCTACAATTCCAGACAATCGGCCCAATTTTATTCCGTGTTTTTCTTCCAATATAGGACTTCCCTGCAGGAAAATCATTTTGCCGCTTACAAAATCAGCCTTTTTGGTTTCGTGTATGTAAAGCAAAATAGCATTTCGAGCGGCTTCGATATGATATGGCATCGATTCCTTGGTCAACGGAATGTATTTTGCTCCCGAAGTAGTCCCGGAGGTTTTGGCAAAATAAAGTGGTTTTCCTTTCCAAAGAATATTCTCCTCTCCTTTTACCACTCTGTCGACATACGGTTTTAAGGCTTCATAATCGCTAACAGGAACTCTTTGTGCAAAATCTTCATAAGTCGTTATAGCTTCAAAATGATGGTCTTTCCCAAATTGAGTTTGCTTTGCCTCTTTTATTAGATTCAAAAAAACAGCTCTTTGGGTTGCTATTGGATTATTGGCCCAAGCTTGTGTCTTTTTATATATTTTTTGTGCAAATAATTTTGCTGCAACCGATTTTAGTGACATTCTTTTGGGCTTTATTTTTAAAATTGTAATCTTCTTTTAGAATTTAGTCTTTTGAAATTTATCCAAAACCTCATCTCGTTTTCTTTTTGGAATTTGATTTTTGAGATTTGAAATCTAATTTTTCTTCCTCTTTCACTCTTTTTCTCAACTCTATTTCCTTTTGGGAAGGAGACAAATCCACGTGCACTGGTGCTTCATCACTATTGGAAAGTATTGAATCTTTATTGAATTTGGCATATTCTAAATCACCGTTCAATACTTTTTGAATTGATTTGATGTAGATTTCGTTTTTCTTTAATGCTATCGAAAGAGAATCTGATTTTAAAGCCAAAACGGTAGCATCTCTTTTTAACTTAGAAGAAGAATAGCCTGGAATGAATTCTCGCAAAGGAGTAAAAGCAATCAATACGGTTGTAATCGAAATTAAGAAAATAGCACCTAATGAAAGTGAAACAAAAACACTCATGATATTCAATTTAAAAGAAAAAATTTCTTCAAAAGTATCCTCGTTCAAAATTATTAATCGGTTTTTGATTAACAATCTGTCAAAAAACTTCTTCTTTTTTAATCGATTACTAGACATGAGATGTGTTTAAGTCACAAATATAATAATTAATAGTGTTGCGATCACTAGCCTCTTTTAAGTAGTTGTATTCTTAACCTAATTATTTTATCAAATATTTAACGCTTTCAAAAGCAAATAAATGAATCAAAATGAATGCCTATTAAGTTATTCTATATACATTTGCACATTAGATTCATTACAAATTTGCTACGGCATTAAATATTCAATCATGGGAAGATTAGGTTTACCAGAAATCCTTGTTATATTGGCAGTTGTTTTATTACTTTTTGGAGGTAAAAAAATTCCAGAATTAATGAAAGGTTTAGGAAGCGGAATTAAAGAATTCAAAAACGCAGCCAAAGACGATCAGCCAGCTGACAAAAAAGAAGACGAAACGAAATAAGAATTTTTATAAAAAATTCCTAAATCTTAAATTCCAAATTCCAATATTTATAGAAGGAGTTTGGAATTTTTTTAAATGAAAAAGGCTTTTCAATTTCTTGAAAAGCCTTTTTTGGGTAACAACAGTTAACTAATTTTTATAGGTAACACCCATGTCTTCAATAGAGAAATGATCCGTCAAGAGGTGCAATAAATGGTCTCTTAATTCTATATATTCAGGGGTTTTTACGATTTCGATTTTATTTCTAGGCCTTGGCAAATTTACCGTTACGATTTCCCGAATGGTAGATGCTGGACCATTATGTAAAACCACAATTCGGTCTGACAAAAACAAGGCTTCTTCGATATCGTGCGTAATCATCACGATTGTTTTCTCCCTGTTATTCAAATTCCATAGTTTCAAAACTTCGAGTTGCATGGAGCCTTTGGTTAAGGCATCAAGAGCGCCAAAAGGTTCGTCCATCAACAGTACTCCTGGATTGATGGCAAAAGCTCTCGCAATAGCTACTCTTTGTTTCATTCCGCCCGAAAGTTGTCCTGGTAATTTATCTTTATGTTGGAACAAATTAACCATTTTGAGGTTTTTAATCACAATTTCGTGTTTCTCGGCTTTAGAACAATCCATAACCGAATCCACAGCCTGAAAAATGTTGTTTTCCACCGTTAGCCAAGGTAATAATGAATAGTTTTGAAAAACGATTCCGCGATCCGGTCCCGGGCCTTTGATGGTTGCATTGTCCAAAACTACTGACCCGCCTGTTGGGGTTAGCATCCCTCCTATAGCATTCATAATGGTCGATTTTCCACAACCCGAATGCCCAATTATGGAGATAATTTCCCCTTTTTTGATCGAAAGGTTAATGTCTTTTACTGCAATGTATTTCCCTTTTGGTGTTGGAAAAGAAATTTCCAAATTTTTTATTTCTAAATAGCTCATAGTTGTTTTTTTAAGTTTCTAAATGGCTTAGCTTTTTTCGGGAGCAGAAGCATTTGTTTTTTTAAGATGAGTCCTCCCGCTATTCGTTGCAATCTTGTGGGCTGAACCCCAGCCCACAAGGATTTTCACTTCTATCGGGGCTAAAAGAAAGCATTCTACTTTTTTTAAAGTTTCTGTCCCGATAACTATCGGGACTAAGTAACTAAGATTAAAGCTTAGGAACTTAGCATTTCAGAAACTTAGTATCTTACCTTATTTTCAATCATTGTAAAAAATCCGTCAAAAATAATTCCGACAAATCCGATGATGATAATGGCCGAAATTACTTTTTCAAGGCTTAATGCATTCCAGCTGTCCCATACAAAAAATCCAATTCCTGCGCCGCCTGATAGCATTTCGCCGGCAACGATAACCAACCACGCAACACTGATGCTCAACCGTAATCCTGTAATAATGTGTGGCAAGGTATATGGAAAAACAACTTTGGTCAAATACCTCCATTTTGAAAAGCCAAAAGCCTTAGCTACATTTTTATGGTCTTGCGGAATGGTGCTCACTCCAAAAGAAGTATTTATTAATGTCGACCACAAAGAAGTAATAAATACAATAAATATGGTTGCCATTCCTGTGTCTTTGAAAACCACCAAGCCAATAGGAAACCAAGCCAAAGGTGAAACCGGTTTTAAAAACTGAACGATAGGATAAAACACTTTTTTGAAAAAAGAACTCGCTCCAATCAAGATTCCGAATGGGATTGCAAATAAAGAACCCAATGAAAACCCTAATAAAACGGTTTTGATCGAAACAAATAATTGAAGACCAATCCCTTTGTCGTTTGGCCCATAATCATAAAACGGATCGCTTAACATTTCGAATAATACGGTTAATGTGGCTGTTGGACCCGGAAGCGCATCTTTTGTATAATAACTCAATAGACTCCAAAATCCGCAAAAAATGGTCAATCCCACACATGCAAATAAGACCGATTTTATTTTTTCTAAAATATAACGTGACCCTTTTTTTAGATTTTTTTTCTTAATTATTTTTTCAAAAGTGTTTTGAAGAGAATAGCTTCCCGCTACCTCATCTTGTTCGATTGTTGCTGTAGTTGAATTTGACATAATTATAGATTTTAATATTATTTTCTATTTAGTAGTTTCCACGAGCGCGTGAGGGATAGGAGCAAACTACCGAAGTAGTGCGGATAGCCCGACCGAGTTGAGCAAAGGGGCTGAATGAGCAGTGCTATAAGTAAGCCCCTTTTCTCAACTGGGTCACGCCCAACTATTTTTAACGTTTCACCACTTTTAAGTAAGCCGAGGGATTTGAGGGATTGAAAACGGTTTTGTCCATCGTAAGCGAGAACGGTTTCATATCGTCTGTCGGAATTTTTATTTTCATGCTTTTGGCCACTTCTTCGTATAAATCCTGCATGATTAGTTTGTCTGCAATGGCTTTGTAATTGGGTTCTTCTTTCAAATATCCAAATCGTACGTATTGCGCCATGGCCCAGATTGCATAGGATTTACGAGGGAAGTTTACGGTTCCTCCTTTGTAAAACAACATATAATCATCTGTGTACACCTCGGTTCCTTGGTTGCAACCCAGGTTATAATCTCCCATTAATCTTCCTTCGATAACATCGGCCGGTGCATTTACATAAGGCGCTCTCCCGATGATAGCGGCAGCTTTCTTGCGGTTGGCAGGATTATCCAGCCAAATGCAGGCTTCCAGAATGGCTTTCATTACTTTTTTTAGATCTTCACGACGTTTTTCGCTAAATTCTTTGTTGACCACTAACGCTTTTTCTGGGTGGTCTTTCCAAATATCTTGTGATGCAATTTGCGTAAAACCTATTCCTTGTTTTACTGCGACACCGCCCCAAGGTTCGCCTACACAGTATCCGTCCATATTGCCCACTTTCATGTTGGCCACCATTTGCGGAGGCGGAATGGTAATTATTTTTACCGCTTTTTGATTAATTCCCGCAATTGCCATCCAGTTTCTCAACCATAAATCGTGGGTTCCTCCAGGGAAAGTCATGGCAAAAGTTACCTCTTTTTCGGCTTTCAATTTGGTTGCCACAACAGGAGCTACTTTATTCATTTGCTTGAAACCTACTTTCCCGCAAAAGTCATTGGATAAAGTAATCGCTTGTCCGTTTACATTTAGCATCATGGCGATTCTCATTTCAGATCCGGCCTTTCCTCCTACTCCTGTGTACACAGAAAATGGCATAGAGTATAAACAATGAGCGCCGTCCAATTCGCCCGTTAAAATTTTATCACGAACATTGGCCCAAGATGTTTCTTTGGTTACTACAACCTCAACCCCGTATTTTTTAAATAAGCCCAGTTCTTTGGCCATAACAATTGGCGAACAATCGGTTAAGGGAATGAATCCTAGTTTGATAGGTTCACTCGCAATTGGTGGTTTTGGATTTGTTTTGAAAGAAGAGAACAAAACCATGCACATTAACAACATCAAAGTGGTAAAAATCGTGCTTCTATATTTTTTAGTCTGTATCATTTTTTTGTTTTTTAAAGATTGATTCAATTACTTTTTGTTCAAAAAATTAGGTTTAATATTCACCATCACATATGCCCATTGTGGAGTAAGATTTGCGTTTGCTACATTTTTTACTTGTGCAGATGCCATAGATTTTTTGGCTTTCATTATAGAATAACCCCCTTCTATATTGACTATTTTGGTTAAATTATAGGATATTTTTAAATCCAATTCAGTTCCCAAATATTTGGTTTGTGTTCCTCCTGCTCCATTAGACAATGTGTTACCAGCTTCAAATCCGTGAAGGTCAGCAAAGAGTATTAAGTTGTCTTTGAAATTGTATTTTGCTTTAAAATAATAATCTAATAAACCTTGTGCTCCAAAACCGCTGGCTGCATAGAAGTAATCCATCGATCCCCAAAATTTATGTGGTGTGCCATAAAGTGGATCAAACTGATGGTTTTGAGAGGTTGCTGTAACGGTTTCCGTACCGTCATTCCCTGATAAATAGTCAACTCCTGGCCCTACAAATAATTTTCTTCCCACTTGTAAAGCTGTCGAAATTGAGAATAAATTACTGTTTAAACTACGTCCGTTTTTATCATGCCCGCCTTGGTTGTAAAGGCTCCCTACTATATTTAGCTTTCTCATTACATTAACATTGTAATAAACTCCAACTGTGTTACGTGTCCAAACGCCTTCTTGATTTACCTTCGTCACAACCGGCGGAGTCCCAGAAGTTACATTGGTATATTTATTGAAATTGTCACTTAGCAATAAAAAGGAGATGTCTCCAAAGAAAAACTTCTTGGCCAAGTAAACATATTCGAACGATTTGTAATTGGTTCCCAAATTATTTGTTCCCGCTGGATATCCTGAACCTGCTGCTGGAACACCATTATAAATTGTTCCCGCCAATAATTCTTTATTTTGATTGAATGCTGCTCCAAAATCGGCAATCCATCCTTTGTTATAATACTTCAAGATAATAGCATCATGGTAGCGTGCTTGTTGCAACCAGTCTAAACCTCCCAATAGCTTTTGATCATCATATGAGATTTCTTGACGACCGATTTTTAAAGATAAATTTTCAATGCTGCTTACTGTATCGTTTAACATTATTTCACCCCATGCCTCGTGCAACTGTATTCCGTTGTTTTCTGCAGTTGTAGGTCTGTTTATGGTTGAAGCGTCTTGTCCCCAAACACGAACATCTTGAATTGATGTAAAAAAACGGAATCTGTATCCAGTATATCCCACATTCAATCTTGTTCTTTGCGAAATAAAATAAGCTGGGTCAGCACCAGCCGTTTGTAACGTACTGTATCCATCTCTAAATTCTGCTCTTGGTCTAAATTGTCCTGTTGCGGTTAATTGTGCATTGGCGGCTTTATACCCAAACAATGTTAAAGCCAAACCTAATAGAATAGATTTTGAATTTTTGGTCCATTTTAGTACTTTTATTTTTTGTGTTGGAGTTGTACTCTTTTGCATAATAAATTGGTTTTGATTAGTATGAAACAAATATACTTACGTATTTATACTTAAGTATTTGTTTTATACAGCTTACAAACTCTTTTTACTACAGCAAAAGAATTACAGAAAACAATTTATTTGCTGCGTTTACGCAAATAATTTTGATGAGAGCCTGTAATTATCGATGAGCTTTTTTTAAACTTACTTAGTTTAAAGCTTAAAAATATATTTTTATCCCAAATTTTTCTAAATCCGAAATTTATTTGCACAAAAAAAGCCCCAAAAGGGCTTTATTAATTCTATCTATTTATCAAAAACTACTTAGACATACTTATGTTCTATAATTTCCGATTTCATTTTATTAATCTGCTGCAATCCTATTTTCTTCCCAACCGTTTTAATTAGTGTTTCTCTTTTCAAACTCGAAATAACCCGAGTCACTTGTTCTTCAGTCGTTCCGGCAAAGTCGGCGATTTCTTTTCGAGACAAATCGAGATTAATCAATTCATTGGTTTGACCAAATTTTCGATGAATGTATAATAAGGTATCAATTACGCGCTCCCTCACGTTCATGTGGGCAATTTTTCTAATGTTGTTCTCGCTTTTGTTTAATTCCTCTGCATAAAAAAGCATCATATCAAAAGTAAACTCCGGAACATTTTTTAGGATATCCAGCATCACTTCATTGTTAAAGTTGCACAAAACCGTATCTTCCAAAGCATAAGCCCCAATCAAATACCGGTTGCTCGTCCCAAAACCCCTAAAACCAACCGTATCCCCATCAGTAGTAAATCGAACAATTTGTTCCCTGCCGTTGATTCCGGTTTTCACTGTTTTTACTTTTCCTTTTTGCACAAAATACAGCCCTTGAATGGGCGCACCCTCAATAATAAACTGTTGTGCTTTCTTGCAGCAAAAACTATGTTTCTTCTCTATATAACTTTGCATCTTAGGCAAATGAATATGCTTTTTGATAAAACAATTTTCATTACTACAACTATTGCAAATGGCTTGGTTCTCTTTCATAACACTGGTTATTATTCCTTTATAGTAGACTAATGAACAAATCTTGGTTAACTGAAGAAATCGGTGAAGATTCTTCTGTAACTATCTTTATTAGAAGTAAATATATATGTTTTTCGCAATAAACAATACTTGGCACAAGCAAACGAGCAGTTCATTCGACTCAAAAAAAAGTTCTTTTTTTATGCTTTTTTTATAAATGATACTAAAAAAAAGCATGACTGCCCATTTCGTATACTTAGAGTCTGTTGTTTTTCAGTTATTCGCAATTCTTTACAAATAAGTAAAAATACGTAGTTTTTTTTTGTTTGTAGTTTTTTACTGAAACAAAAAAAACCAATCCATTGAGATTTGGATTGGGATTTTATTATTTATTCTTGGAGATTTAGAATTTCAAATCACCATCGTCAACTGAATCCTTTTTCTGTCTTCATCCACTTCTACCACTTTTACGGTAACGTGTTGATGCAATTTCACCACTTCATTCACATCGCTTACAAAACCTGCCTTGAGTTGAGAGATGTGAACCAAACCGCTTTCTTTGACTCCAATATCAACAAAACAACCGAAATTAGTAATGTTATTCACAATTCCAGGCAGAATCATTCCGGTTCTAACATCTTTTATCGATTTTACATTCGGGTCAAATTCAAAAACCGTCGCTGCTTTCCTTGGGTCTAATCCCGGTTTTTCCAACTCTTTAATAATGTCTTTCAATGTCAAAACTCCAATATCAGGTGTAATGTAATTTTCCGGTTTTATCAAAGCCGTTTTTTCTTTATTGGCAATCAAATCATTTACCGTCAATTTCAAATCTTTCGCCATTTTTTCAACAATACTGTATGCTTCTGGGTGCACCGCCGAATTGTCCAAAGGGTTTTTGGCATTCGAAATTCGAATAAAAGCCACTCCTTGCTGATAAGCTTTATCTCCCAAACGAGGCACTTTTTTAAGTTGCTTTCTATCAGTAAAAGGTCCGTTTTCAGAACGATAGGTTACAATATTTTCGGCCAGCTTCTCTCCTATTCCACTCACATAACTCAACAAATGTTTGCTCGCCGTATTGATGTTTATCCCCACCGAGTTCACGCAGCGAATCACCGTATTGTCCAGTTCTTCTTTCAGTTTATTTTGATCCACATCGTGTTGGTATTGCCCTACTCCAATCGCTTTAGGATCAATTTTTACCAATTCGGCCAACGGATCCGATAATCTTCGCCCTATAGAAACCGAACCTCGAACCGTTACATCATAATTAGGAAACTCCTCTCTCGCAATTTTCGAAGCCGAATATACCGAAGCTCCCGCCTCCGAAACGATGAATACTTGAACGGGTTTGTCAAAAGCGATTTTCTTGATAAAGAATTCCGTTTCTCTCGAAGCCGTTCCGTTTCCTATCGAAATGGCATCAATTTGATACGCGTTGACCATCGAGCGGATTTTTTTCATTGCCATCGCTTCCTCCTTTTGCGGAGCATGCGGATAAATGGTTTCATTGTACAACAAATCCCCTTTCTCGTCCAAACAAACAATTTTACAACCCGAACGAAATCCGGGATCTATAGCCAAAATTCGTTTTTCTCCCAATGGTGGCGCCAGTAACAACTGCCCTAAATTATTAGCAAACACCTGAATCGAATTGGCATCGGCTTTGGTCTTGGCTTCCTGCAATGCTTCGTTTGAAATTGCCGGATTCAACAAACGTTTGTAACTGTCCTCTATCGCCAACTGGATGTGTGGCGTGGTACAGTTGTCTCCTTTTATAATTAATTCGTCAATAATATCATAAGCATCATCCAATTCTACATCGACTTTAAACTTGATAAAACCTTCGTTTTCGGCACGCATAATCGCCAATAAACGATGCGATGGCGCTTTGGTCAATGGCTCAGCCCAATCAAAATACTGACTGAATTTTTGGGCACCTTCTTCTTCTTTTTTGGATTTAACTACCTTGGTTGTGATTGTCGCCTTGCGCTCAAACAATCGTCTGAGTTGTTTTCTAACATAAATGTTTTCATTGATCCATTCTGCTATAATGTCTCTTGCTCCTTGCAAAGCAGCTTCTTCATTTATGACATTTTCATTCAAATATTGTGTTGCCAAGAAATCAACATCATCCTTGCTTTGTGCCATAATTATCTTGGCCAAAGGTTCCAATCCGTTTTCTCGAGCTACATCGGCTTTGGTTCTTTTTTTCTTTTTATACGGCAGATAAAAATCTTCCAACTCCTGTAAATCAAAACTTTGTTGAATTTTTTTATCCAATTCCGGTGTCAAAGCATTTTGCTCTTGAATTGATTTTAAAATTGCTTCTTTGCGTTTTACAATGACTTCGTATTCTTTTTGAAATTTGGCAATTTGCTCAATAAAAACTTCATCCAGATTCCCCGTTTTATCTTTTCGATATCTCGAAATAAACGGAATCGTGCAGTCTTCCTGTAATAATTGAACTGTGTTTTGAATATTGATTGTTGCAGTCGCAACGTGTTTTGAAATGAATTGTAAATTGGTCATTGTAAATTTCTGTTTAAAAAGGAATCTTTTTTCTGTAAAAAAAGCGATGCTAAAATACTATCTTTAAATTTTAATTGAACACCAATTATGATTTTATTATATACTTTTTTAGCCGTTAATTTAATCGCTTTTGTATTAATAGGCTACGACAAAAAATTAGCAAAAAATAATAAAAGAAGAATTTCCGAAAAAACACTTTTATTCTCGGTGGCGCTCGGTGGAACGATTGGATCATCGCTTGCGATGTCAATTTTTCGGCACAAGACATTAAAAACAAGTTATTTGCTGAAATTTTTTGGAATCGTTTCTTTTCAGATTATAATCATTATCACATTGTTTTATTTTGATCTAATACCATTATAAAACAATAAAAGCTCGGTCTAAAACTGAGCTTTTATTAAATATTTGGTGCGAAGCACCTCGCGATTTTTTTTATTGACAAGCAATTTTATTCACTCTGTTTTGGTGTCTTCCTCCTTCAAATTCAGTAGCCAAGAACATTTCAACAATTTCTACAGCTTGTGGAATAGAAGTAAATCGCGCTGGAATGCTTACGATATTAGCATCGTTATGCAAACGTGTTAAATAGGCAATTTCTTTGGTCCAACACAAACCGGCGCGAACACCTGCATGTTTATTAACAGTCATCGCAATTCCGTTACCGCTTCCACAAATAACGATACCAAAATCTGCTTTTCCTTCTTCAACATCCGTTGCAACTGGATGTCCAAAATCAGGATAATCAACACTCGCTTCGGTATCTGTTCCATAATTGGTTACTTGGTGTCCATTTGCTTCAAGCATCGCAACAATTGCTTTTTTATAATCTGGTCCAGCGTGGTCGTTTCCTATCGAAATTTTCATTTTTTTTGTATTAGATTTTGAACTGCAAATTTAACCAAAGTATTTTAGATATAATGTAAAAGTTGCTTTTCACTTCTAATAAAAGAAAGAAATAGCGTAATAGCGTTTAATTTAAAATACAATCACAACTACTTGATAATAAGAAAATATGGAGTTTATTAACATTTTTTATAAATACATAATAGTCTGCTAATCAATACGTAGAATATAATTAAAATGTTAATTTTTTGTATTGTTAATAGCAAAACATAACTACTTGATATTCAGTTAACCTTAAATTAACATAGATTGTTTATAACTTTGGATAGAATTTTAGAAGTTTTTTGAGTTTTTAAACAAAAAATAAGTAATCCAAAACCTATATTTAAAATCCAAATAAAGTTTGATGAATTTTTAGAAAAGTTATCAATACTTAAAATTGGTTTTTCAACAAAAAATATAAAATCACTTATTTACAATTTATATAATTTTTGAATTATTAACAGTTGTTAACTAATTTAAAAAATAGCTTAAAAACTAAATATTTACGTATCAATAACGATGTTAATAACTCAATATAAAAAACCAAAACTTCATTTCAATGCGTTTTTTTAGAAATTTATAGCAACTATTAACACCCTATAATAACCATAAATAAATAATTTAAATTTAAATTTTCTTTTTGTTGTATTTAATATATGTTGACAACTTTAAAATTTGAAAACAAAAAAAATTTCAAACAATAGAAAGTTTGGAATTCAAATTATCCAGTATTTCTTGAACTTGTTCAAAATCGTTTGGATGTATTTTGAGTTCGATTCCGCCATAAGCAAAGCTTGCCAGTGGGTCAATGGAGACGATGTGTTCGTTTTCGAAAAAATAATGAATTCCTTCCTGATCCAAGATATGTCTAAGTACTACAATTTCATGTGGATAATTAAAAATAGCAATCGTTTTAAAGTCTTTCATTTTGAATTTTTTATAAATGTAGTAAAGTTATTATTAGTGTAAAACTGTAGGCAGAATAAGGAATAGTGAATACAATTTCGTAATTTTAGACTTTTAAGAAAAGATACATGAGTAAAAGATTAAGAAAGCCGATAAAAAAAGAGAACGATTTCTCAGATAAAATTATAAAAATATTATCGCAAAGTGCCAATAAAGCCTTCAATTATAAGCAAATAGGAGCAAAGCTCGAATTAGATGATACCCAAAGCCGCAATCAGATTATAAAAGATTTAAAGATTTTAGCGGCTTCTAAGAAAATTATAGAATCCGAACCGGGTAAATATTTGATAAAAGCAGAAAGTAAAGAGTATTACGAAGGAAAAATTGATATGACCGGTCGTAAAACTGCCTATTTTATTTGTCCTGAATTTGAAGAAGACGTTTTTATTCCATCCAATAATTTGAATCACGCTCTGGATAAAGATACTGTAAAAGTGTATGTTTATAACAAAAGAAGCGGTCGTAGAGCAGAAGGCGAAGTAATTGAAGTAATAGAAAGATACAAAACCGACTTTGTGGGAGTTATTGACATTCAAAAGAATTTTTCTTTTGTTTCGACAGCCAACCCAAAAATGTACACCGATATTTTTATTCCAAAAGATAAAATAGGGGAGGCAGAACAAGGAGATGTGGTTTTGGTTCATATCGAAGATTGGCCATCAAGAGCGGATAGTCCTTTTGGAAAAGTGGTGAAAGTTCTTGGAAAACCAGGAGAACACGATACAGAGATTCACGCTATTCTTGCTGAATACGGTTTACCTGCTGAATTTCCGATTGAAGTGGAAACCTTTGCCCAAAAAATTGACACTTCGATTGAAGCCAGTGAAATAGCCAAACGTCGTGATATGCGTGATACATTGACATTTACCATTGACCCAAAAGATGCCAAGGAT
Source organism: Flavobacterium sp. N3904 (assembly GCF_025947305.1). Lineage (NCBI taxonomy): Bacteria > Pseudomonadati > Bacteroidota > Flavobacteriia > Flavobacteriales > Flavobacteriaceae > Flavobacterium > Flavobacterium sp. N3904. The sequence continues at coordinate 1,142,974 of NZ_CP110009.1, read as the reverse complement.
TTTGATGATGCTTTGTCATTCAAACAATTGGAAAATGGAAACTACGAAATTGGAATTCACATTGCCGATGTTTCGTATTATTTGGAAGAAGGAACTATTTTGGACGATGAAGCGTATCAAAGAGCTACATCGGTTTATTTGGTAGATAGGGTAGTGCCCATGTTACCAGAAGTACTATCTAATTTCGCTTGTTCATTACGTCCTCAAGAAGAAAAATATACGTTCTCGGCTATTTTTGAAATAACCGAAAAATGCCAAGTGGTGAATCAATGGTTTGGTCGTACTGTAATTTTCTCCGATCAGCGTTTTGCTTATGAAGAGGCACAATACATCATAGAAACCAAAGACAATACTATTCCAACAGAAATTTCCATAACAGGAAGTTCTTATGTAGTTTCTGATGAAATCGTAGCTGCCACTTTAAAAATGGATCAGCTGGCCAAAATATTCAGAAGAAACAGAATGAACGAAGGCGCTATTTCTTTTGATAAAGTAGAAGTGAAATTCAATTTAGATGCAGAAGGAGAACCGGAAGGAGTTTATTTTAAAATTTCAAAAGATGCCAATCATCTGATTGAAGAATTTATGCTTCTGGCAAATAGAAAAGTTGCAGAATATATTGGTAAACAAAAGAAAACGTTTATCTATCGAATTCACGATGAACCCAATGAGGACAAATTAATAGCGATGCAAAATCTGATTGCTAAGTTTGGTTACAAAATAGATTTTAGAAACAAAGGAGATATTTCCAAATCATTGAATGCTTTGATGGAAGAAGTAAATGGTAAAAAAGAGCAAAATTTAATTGATACTTTAGCCATTCGATCCATGAGTAAAGCCAAATATTCTACGGATAATATCGGCCATTACGGATTGGCATTTGATTATTATTCGCATTTTACGTCGCCTATACGCCGTTATCCCGATGTTATGGTGCATCGTTTGTTGCAGTATTATTTGGATGGAGGTAAATCAGTAGATGAAGAAACGTATGAAGTAAAATGCCTGCATTCCTCAACAATGGAAGGATTAGCGACCAACGCTGAAAGGGATTCTATAAAATACATGCAGGTCAAATACATGCAAAATCATAACGATCAGGAATTTCTTGGAGTTATTTCTGGTGTTACCGAATGGGGAATTTATGTGGAAATAATTGAAAATAAGTGCGAAGGAATGGTGAGAACAAGAGACATCAAAGAAGATTATTATACTTTTGATGAAAAACAATATGCCTTGATTGGAGCCAATTCCAATCAGTTATTACAACTCGGAGATGAAATTTATGTAAAAGTAAAAAATGCTGATTTAGTCAAGAAACAATTGGATTTCAATTTTATAAGAAGGAATAATTAAGTATTCAAAATAAATTAATAATTAAAATTTTAATAAGATGAAAAAATTATTTTTAGTGTTTTTTGTATTTCTTATACAATTTACTTTTGCGCAAACCACAATAGTTCTTAAGGATTTTGATGATGTCAAAGTTTTTGATAAGCTGAATGTAGTTCTAATTGCTTCCAATGAAACCAAAGCTGTTATTACCGGAGCCAATCAAAGTAACGTGCAAATAGTTAATAAAGGCGGACTTTTGAAAATAAGAATGGCTGTTACCAAATTGCTTGCCGGTGATGCTGTACAAATAAAGTTATATTTCAAAAAAATTCAAAGTATAGATGCTAATGAAGGAAGTACAGTAACTTGTGCCGATACTTTTAAGCAAACCACTATGGATTTATCAACTCAGGAAGGAGCACAGATAACTGTTGCTTTAGATGTAGATAAAACGACTATTAAAGCCTATTCTGGAGGTATTGTTACTTTAACGGGTAAAGCAGTCACTCAAACAGTTTCAATCAATTCTGGAGGTATATTAAAAGCAAGTGAATTAGTAACTTCTCAAACTACAGTAAGTATTTCTGCAGGAGGAAACGCTGAAGTTAATGCCAGTACATTGGTAGATGCAAAAGTAAAAGCAGGTGGAGATATATATATTTATGGAAAACCAAAGCAAATTAAACAAGAAACTTTGATGGGTGGTAGAATCACCGAAAAATAATAATAACTATTAATTTTAAAGTCATTATTGAATGATAAACGATATTATTAGGGGTCTTCCTTGGGGTATTTTATTAAGTTTTATGATCGGCCCCGTTTTTTTTATTTTACTTGAAACCAGTATTATTAAAGGATTCAGAGCTGCTTTAGTTTTTGATTTAGGCGTAGTTTTTGGAGATATTTTTTTTATACTTATAGCGTATCTAGGTAGTTACCGACTGATACAAAGCTTAAATGACAATTCTTCTTTATTTATTTTTGGTGGATTGATTATGTTAGTTTACGGTTTTATTTCTTTTATAGGAATGAAAAAAGAAAAGAGAATAAATACCAAAACATTAGATAATGAGATAATCAAGAAAAATTATTTTGGCCTTTTTGCGAAAGGATTTTTCCTAAATATTATTAATATTGGAGTACTAGGTTTTTGGTTGGCGGTAATTATTTCTGTAGGTCCAAAATTAGAGATGGTTCCTACTAGGATGTTTACTTTTTTTGCATCCGTTATTATTACTTATTTACTAATTGATTGTATAAAAATAGCATTAGCTAAGCAATTAAAACACAAAATGACACCCAATAATATCTATAAAATAAAAAGGGCTATAAGTTTGGTCCTGATGATTTTTGGTTTTGCTTTGATTATTCAAGGATGGTTTCCTGAAGAAAAACAAATGGTAAAAAAGGCATTTGAAACCATTAAATCGAAATAAAAAAAGAGGACTTAATTTAAGTCCTCTTTTTTTATAATTGGCTTTTCTTAAAATTTCTATTTAAAAAAGAGACACATTTCTATCTCTTCTTGTTGCACTCACTGTCCGGATTTGAACCTAAACTTTACTTAATTTTTCTAAAAAATTAAACATAAAAAAACGGCTAAAATTGCTTTAGAGGTTTTAGAGGCATCGTCCGGATTTGAACCTAAACTTTACTTAATTTTTCTAAAAAATTAAACATAAAAAAACGACTAAAATTGCTTTAGAGGTTTTAGAGGCATCGTCCGGATTTGAACCTAAACTTTACTTAATTTTTCTAAAAAATTAAACATAAAAAAACGGCTAAAATTGCTTTAGAGGTTTTAGAGGCATCGTCCGGATTCGAACCTAAACTTTACTTAATTTTTCTAAAAAATTAAACATAAAAAAACCTCTAAATTGCTTTAGAGGTTTTAGAGGCATCGTCCGGATTCGAACCGGAGTAGGAGCTTTTGCAGAGCCCAGCCTAGCCGCTCGGCCACGACGCCATTGTTGAACGGATGGCAAAAGTAACTTAAAAAATTAAAGTTTAAAAGTTTAAAGTTAACTTTTTTCTGTTTTTATTCCAATTGCTACAAATTATAAAAACGCTCTTCTTCCATTTCAATTGTAACGGCTTCTACATCACCACCTATAGGAGGATTTATCTTTGAAACTGCTACTTTTATTTTTGAAACTGTTTCTAATTCTGCTAATGCTCTATCGATAATTCTTTTGGCTACATGTTCTAATAAATTGGATCGAATAGCCATTTCTTCTACCACAATCTTATTTAAATGTACATAATCTACTGTGTCTTTTAGATTATCAGATTCAGAGGAAAGTTTTAAATTGGTTCTTATTTCTAAATCCACACAGTAATCTGACCCTATTTTACCTTCTTCAAGCAAGCAGCCATGATAAGAAAAAGTACGTATATTTTTTAATTTTATTGTTCCCATTTTTTTTGTATTTCTGTGATTAATTCATTGATCGAAATTGATGTATTTAAAATATTATTTTAAATCAGAGACCTTTTTAGTATCAAAAATGATGAAGTATTTATACAAATGTATTAAAAATAGCTAACGGATTTTTCTTTAAAGTCTATTATCTTATTGTCCATTATCTATCATCTATTTTTTATCTTTGCTAAAATTATTAAAAAATGGCATCAGAAGAGAAATCACTTCATTTTATTGAACAAATTATAGAAGACAGTTTAACAAACGGTTTTCCACAAGATAAATTACGCTTTCGTTTTCCACCAGAACCAAACGGATATTTACATATTGGACATGCCAAATCAATATGTCTTAATTTTGGTTTAGGTTTAAAATACAATGCGCCAGTAAATTTGCGTTTTGATGATACCAATCCGGCCAAAGAAGAGCAAGAATACGTTGATGCCATAAAAGAAGATTTAAAATGGTTGGGATTTAATTGGTCGGAGGAATTGTATTCGTCTGATTATTTCCAACAATTATACGAATGGGCTGTTGCCATGATAAAAAGTGGTAAAGCCTATGTTGACAGCCAATCTTCTGAAGATATGGCCATTCAAAAAGGAACTCCAACTCAGCCTGGAGTTGACGGACCTTATAGAAATCGTTCTATTGAAGAAAATTTAGTTCTTTTTGAAGGAATGAAAAATGGTGAGTTCCCTGAAGGAAGTCATGTTCTGAGAGCCAAAATTGATATGGCTTCTACCAATATGTTGATGCGTGATCCACTGATGTATAGAATTTTACATCGTCATCATCATCGTACAGGAAATGATTGGAATATTTATCCCATGTATGATTATGCACATGGTGAGAGTGATTATATTGAACAAATTTCGCATTCCATTTGTACTTTGGAATTTGTAATGCACCGAGAATTATACGATTGGTTTTTGGATCAGATTTATGATGTAAATAAAGTTCGTCCTCGTCAATATGAGTTTGCCCGTCTGAATTTGAATTATACTGTGATGAGTAAGCGAAAGCTTTTGCAATTGGTACAGGAAAATATTGTAAATGGTTGGGATGATCCTAGAATGCCTACTATTTCGGGATTGAGAAGACGTGGTTACACCGCTGCTGCTATTCGTAAATTTTGTGATGTTATAGGTGTTGCCAAACGGGAGAATATTATCGATGTATCACTTTTGGATTTTTGTTTGCGTGAAGATTTAAATAAAACGGCTCCAAGAGTTATGGCTGTTTTAGATCCCGTAAAGGTTGTGATTACCAATTATCCAGAGGGAGTAGAGGAGTGGCTTGAAGCCGAAAATAATCAGGAAGATGAATCGGCAGGTTTCAGAAAAGTACCTTTTTCTCGTGAATTATATATAGAAAGAGATGATTTTCTTGAAGTGGCACCAGCCAAGTTTTTCCGTTTGAGTATTGGTAATGAAGTGCGTCTAAAAAATGCTTACATTATTAGAGGAGAACGAGTTATAAAAGATACAAACGGTATTATTACTGAGATTCATGTTACTTATGATGAGGATTCCAGAAGCGGAAGTGGGAGTGAAGCCAGTCAAAGAAAAGTTGCTGGAACCTTGCATTGGGTTGCTGTAAAGACTGCGGTAGAAGCCGAAGTTCGTTTGTATGATCGTTTGTTTATTGATGAAGCACCAGACAGTCATAAAGAGAAAAGTTTCTTAGAATTCATGAATAAGTCTTCTTTACAAATTGTTAAAGGTTTTGTTGAACCAAGTCTAACTGCTGCAACAATTGGAGATCATTTTCAGTTTCAACGTTTGGGTTATTTTGTAGTCGATAAAGATTCAACTGACTCAAAATTAGTGTTTAACAAAACGGTTGGTCTTAAAGATGCTTGGGAAGAAAAGGATAAAAAAGAATCCAATTTGTTGATGAACACCCAAAAAGAGATTAACAAATATGTTAAAGAAAAAGACGAAAAAAACACTTCCATTCTTTTGAACACGATTGTTGATAATATCAAATCTATTGATAATTTCAGTTTGCTTTGTCAAACTGTGGTGAAGAATGTGAAGAATGATAATAACTCTTTGTTGTTTGCAAATTTACTTATGCATTTTTCAGATAAAGTTTCTGCTAAAGATATTGACCAGGAAGTTTTATATAAATTATATACAATGAGTTTAAAAAGTCAATTAGCATCAGTACGTATTTTTGTGGTTTTAAATATAAAAACAGATTTAAGCAATTTTTCTCTTTTTGAATCTCAAATTTCTGATTTAAGAAATTTAGAAAAGGACGAGAAAGTTTTAGAAGTCTTGAATTCTATTTAAATTCTTAATATAAATTTTATCAATAAAAAGCACCTTACACAAGGTGCTTTTTTTATTATATATAAAAATGATTATTTTTATATTATTTATAAATTTTTATTATTAAAAAACACCTTCATAAATGATTTTTAAGGCTTCTTTTAATTTATTGTATATCTATTTACTTTTTTTGCATTTTGATTCATTAGAGGTTTTTATTTGTTATTTTATTTTAAAAAAAAATTTTTCAAGTTTTACTTTTTTTTATTTTTAACAGTTTCTACTTTTACAAATATATTTTATTATAAAATGCATTAAATAAAAATTATATATCATTTTTTATTTTTTAATAGATATTACTAATTAAAAACAACTTCTATATCTCTTTTTTAAAGCAATTTTAAATATTTTGTATCACTTTATATCATTTTAGATTTTAAGATAATTACAGGGCTTTATTTTAATTTTTGGAGTATAATTTGACACTTTAACGGCTTGTTAACATACGCTTGTTAATAAAGTTGTAAATTTATATATAGAAATTTTTAAACTCAAATGTCATGTCAAATAATACGGGAAATACAATTGTAGCTATTTTAGTTGGTGCTGCTATAGGAGCAGGAATTGGAATTTTGTTTGCACCAGACAAAGGATCTAAAACTCGTGAAAAACTAAAAGATGGTTTTGATGATGCGAAACATAATCTTCAGGATAAATTTCATGATGTGTCTGAAAAATTAATTGGAAAAGTTTTAGTTGCCAAAGATGACATCGATGGAAATTACGAAAACATAGTTTCTACACTTAGTCATAAAACTGAAGATGTAATTTCATTTTTAGAAAACAAATTGGCAGAACTTAAATTAAAAAACGCTAAATTTCAAAAATAAAATCTAGCATCTATGGCTTTTGATAAAATAAAAGAAAATACTGAAAATATTCAAGACCAAGTACAAGCTTATTTTGAGAGCTCGGCTTCCTATTATAAATTATGGGGTTTTAAGGTTGCCATGAAATCAACCACTATGATTTTGAAGTTTACTCTGATTTTATTATGTATTAGTATGGTTTTATTATTTGGTTCTATTGCTGCTGCTTTTGCAATTGGTTCCTATTATGATAGTTATGCTAAAGGTTTTCTTATTGTTGGAGGGTTTTATTTTGTAACTACGTTATTAATTGCTATGATAAAAGACAAAGTAATTGAAGGTCCAATTTTAGCGAAATTTTCAGAAATCTTTTTTAACGATTAATTATGGAGCCTAAAAAATATTCTTCTTACGCAGAAATTGATCGTGATTTGGAAATCTTAAAATTAGAAAAAGAAATCAGTTATCAAAAGGTAGTTTTAAGTGTACAACGGACAAGGGATTCTATAACTCCAGAAAATATCATTAATGGTTTTTTGGCACCCTATAAAGAAGCGATTCCTAATCAGTTGCTTTCAATTATTAAATCGGTAGTTCCATATATAATCAGTTATTTTATAAACAGAAAAAGAGGCAATTAAGCCTCTTTTTTGTTATACAAAACTTTTTTCTTTATGCTGGTTCAGTTGTATTTGAAGTATCAGATGGATTATAATCAATAGCTGTTGTATCTGGTTTTTTTATTCTTTTTGGTTGTTTTTTCATTTGTTCTCCAATAATGTTAGAAGCGGTAAAACTAGTTACCATACTGTTTAGCATATCACTTGCTGCTTGAGGAGAGTTTGGTAACAATATCAAATTTGAATTTGTATCGGCACCAATAGCCTGTAAAGTATCATAGTGCTGAGTAATGACAATTAATGCAGAAGCTTCTTGCGAATTAATACCAACGTTATTTAACACTTCTACACTTTCTACCAAACCACGGGCAATTTCTCTACGTTGGTCTGCAATACCTTGACCTTGAAGTTTTTTGCTTTCTGCTTCTGCTTTGGCTTTGGCTACAATTCTAATTCTTTGTGCTTCAGATTCGAACATTGCCGCAGTTTTTTCTCTATCGGCAGCATTGATTCTGTTCATGGCATTTTTTACTTGAATATCTGGATCAATATCGGTAACCAATGTATTGATTATGTCATAACCATAAGTCATCATCGCTTCGTTCAATTCGCGTTTCACACCTATTGCTATATCATCTTTTCTTTCGAAAACATCATCTAAAATTAACTTTGGAACTTCGGCACGTACAACGTCAAATACATAAGCGGTAATTTGATCGTGTGGATATTCTAATTTATAAAAAGCTTCATAAACATGATCTTGAATAACTTTAAATTGTACTGAAACTTTCATTTTGATGAATACGTTGTCTTTTGTTTTGGTTTCAATTAAAACATCTAATTGCTGTATTCTTAAATTTACTCGTCCTGCAATTCGGTCAATCAAAGGAATTTTGAATTGCAATCCAGAATTTCTTACGCTTAGAAATTTTCCAAAACGTTCAATGATAATACTTGTTTGCTGTTTTACGGTAAAAAAAGAGGAAAGAAAAATAATCAATCCGAAGACGATTATAAAAATAAAGGTAATGTTCATGGTCTATGTTTTTAAGTTCGTGTAAGTTATACGTGATAATATATTAAAAGTTACTTATAATTTTATTTTATTTTTTTTTATTAATTATTATACTACTTTCGCATTTTTAACCTTTTATACCAATACTAAATGATTTTCAAAAAGTTTATTTTACCTATTTTAATTATTCCATTATTTTTCGCAGGTTGTGCATCTCAAGAAGAGATTAAATGTTTTTTACCAAAAACAACTGTAAGCAGTAATTCGCCTGTCATTACTGGACAAAGTATTGTTTTGAATACCCCTTTTGATGAGGGTCTAATTTATCATTGGAGTGGACCAAACGGTTTTCAATCTGATAATGCTAATCCGATAATTTCAAATGTTACATCAGGAATGGCTGGTGAATATAAAGTTTTTGCAAGTAAAGGTATATGCAAAACAGAGGAAATTAGTACTACAGTTTCAGTTATTACTAATACGGTAACTTGTGCTCAATCGAATAATACTGCATCATTTGATTCTAATAATTATACTTTTATAGATTACGATAACGATGCTGGTTCTCTAATAAATAATGAATATCTAATAAAGGGAGCAAATTATAATAATTCTGTTCATGTGATTTTTGCAGGAGATGAAAGTCCAAAAGCGGGTATTTATTCCATTGTGAATAAATCTACCGCATTATCTAGTGGAACAGTCCATGTTCAAGCTATATTTTATAGTACTTCAAATTATTTTGCTAAAAGTGGAGATGTGTTAGTTTATTACGATGTTGAAGGAAATACAGTTGCGAAATTTTGCAAGGTTCCTTTTTCGTACAATAACAATACTACAACTGATTTAACAGGATCTACTATGTTTACTGTAACTAAATAAAATATGAAAAAACTATTTATTTTAATTAGCTTTTTGAGTATTTCTTCTTACGCTCAGAACTCCTTTTTTATTGATAAGAAAGGAAAAAAAACTATAATGAGTGACCAAACCGTTGAAATCATAGTTATAGACGAGAGAATATCGTATGCTGAAGTTGATAAGACTTGGGAAAAATACATCAAATTCAAAGATCTTGATTATGCTATTATTGGACCACATTTATTTAGGTCATACAAATTGCTAAATATGAGAGGTAAACCCGAAAGGGAAAGAGCCTTTTTTGTTATGGTAGAAACTAAAGAAAGAACTTTATTATGTTATACCTACACTGTAATTGGTAAATATTCATCTATTGATCATTATAATATAAAAGTTATTGATAGTAAAAACAACATCTTAGATTATGTTAACTGTAATTCTACCAAAAGCGATAAAGAGGAAAGAATGAAAATAATGCCTATGCTGGAGAAGTATTTCTCGGATTGTCCAGGTATTATGAATCAGTTTTCAAAGGATGAGACAGATGAATATTTTTTTAATGTTCTTGAGCCTTTTACTAGTCCTAAATATACAAATTGTAATTAAAAACAAATATGAAAAAAATAATATATATAATTTTTGCTATCGCTTTTCTTCCTGCATTTAGTCAAGCACCAAGAGGATTTTATGCAACTGCAGGTCTTACACAAACTTCTTTAAAGTCTGATGATTTGTTGTCTGATCCTGGTATAGGTTTCAAAACAGGTATAATAGGATCATGGGGTTATCATGAAACATACAATTTCCAACTAGAGTTTCTATATAACCAAAAATCATTTGATTTAAAATCTGTTGAAGGGGACTATCAGACCGTTAATTCTGTTAAATTCAATTCTGAAGCTATTGACTTCGGTTTCTATTTTAATTATTACATTTTAAAACCTGAAGAAGACGCATTCTTTATTGGACCACAATTAGGTTTTACCACGTCGTTTTCTGGCGAATTTATTCCTGCCGGAAATGGAGAGACTTATAATAATAGATATTTACCCTATTTAATTGATGATAATAGTTTTCGGAATATGTCCCCAATTAGTCTTGATGCAGGGTTTGGTTTAACTGGAGGTTATAATGACTTTCGATTCGATTTAAGATATACGATGGGTTTAAGTAATCGTTTAGAAAGTGTTGAAACTAATAGTCGTGATGATTCTAATTTATATACTGGTCCAATTCTTGAAGGAAAACTTAACACTATTTCTTTCTCCTTGTCTTATCTATTTTGGAAAAAAAACAATAAAAGATAAAATAAAGCTCCCAGTCATTTGGGAGCTTTTGTTTTATAATTTAGTTATTGCTGTTTGTAGTCTGGAAATGGTTTCTTGTTTTCCGATGACTTCCACAATATCAAATAGGTGAGGGCCTTTGAGTGCTCCAACCAAACTCAAACGAAAGGGTTGCATTACTTTTCCCATTGCAATTTCATTTTTGGTCATCCAGTCTTTTAGGATACTTTCAATATTTAATGATGTAAAATCACTTATTTCTTCTAGTACCGATATCAATTCTTGCATCAATGCCGGTGTTTCTGTTTTCCAATTTTTAGCTGCTTTTTCATCATATGTCAACGGAGCTATAAAAAAGAAATCACTCATTTCCCAAAAATCAGAAACAAAGTCTGCTCTTTCTTTTATTAATGAAACAATTTTTGACAAATCAACCAGTGAAAAATACCTGTTCAGATCTTTTGAATCGATAATTTTTGAGAATTTCTCAGCCAAAAAGGTATCATCTTTTTTCATTAAATATTGATGATTGAACCATTTGTTTTTCTCCGGATCAAATTTCGCCCCTGATTTGTGTACTCTTTTTAAATCAAACACTTGTGTTAATTCTTCTAAGGTAAAAAGTTCTTTGTCGGTTCCATCATTCCAGCCCAATAAGGCTAAAAAATTCACAACTGTTTCGGGAAAAAATCCTTTTTCTCTATAACCAGACGAAACGCCTTCTGATGTTTTCCATTCTAACGGAAATACGGGGAATCCCATTTTGTCTCCATCTCTTTTGGATAATTTACCGTTTCCGATTGGTTTTAATATTAAAGGCAAGTGCGCAAACTCCGGTGCATCCCATCCAAAAGCACGATACAACATTACGTGTAATGGCATAGATGGCAACCATTCTTCACCACGAATTACGTGTGAGGTTTCCATCAAATGGTCATCAACAATATTTGCCAAATGATAGGTTGGCATACCATCACTTTTAAACAATACTTTATCATCCAAAAGATTGGTTTCGAATTTTACTTCGCCACGAATAATATCTTGCAAAAGCAAAGTTTCATTAGTCGGTGTTTTAAAACGGATTACATAATCTTCTTTATTGGCTATTCTTTTTGCAGTTTCTTCTTTGGTGATTACTAAAGAAGTATCCAGTTTTTCACGATTATGGTGATTGTAGATAAATGTTTTGCCTTCAGCTTCATGCTGTTTTCTATGTGCATCTAGTGATTCGGCAGTATCAAAAGCATAATAAGCATTTCCTGAGTCGATTAATAAATCGGCATATTGTCTGTATATCTGTTTTCTCTCACTTTGTCTGTATGGACCAAACTTTTCATTTTTTCCTATGGTTTCATCAGGAGCTATTCCTAACCATTCCAAAGCTTCCATTATATATTCTTCTGCTCCTGGAACAAATCGATTTTGATCGGTATCTTCTATTCGTAGGTAAAAAGTTCCTCCGTTTTTTTTAGCAAACAAATAATTAAATAAAGCGGTACGTACTCCGCCAATATGTAAAGGTCCTGTGGGACTTGGTGCAAAACGCACACGAACTGGTTTAGACATTATTGTAAATTTTTTGCAAATATACAATTTCAATTTGTCGTTTTCTATCTGTAATTAGTGTTTCTTGAACACTTTAATATTATGTTTTATTTACCTTTCACTAATCATTAAAATTGTTACTTTTATTGGTTATTAAATCAATACTATAATTTTGGAAAAGGTACATTCGATACATCAAAAATTAGAAGCTTTTATAAAGAAGTATTATACCAATGAATTAATCCGTGGCATAATGTTTTTTATTGGACTCGGATTAATTTATTTTATTTTTACGCTCTTTATTGAATATTTCCTTTGGCTAAAACCACAAGGAAGAACGGTCTTATTTTGGTTTTTCATTACTGTCGAAGCGTTTTTATTAATGCGTTTTATACTGTTCCCCATTTTCAAAATTTTGAAATTTCAAAAGGGAATTGATTATAGTCAAGCATCCATAATTATCGGAAAACATTTTTCTGAAGTAAACGATACCCTAACTAACTATTTGCAGCTTTCAAATTCAGACACTACAGTTTATAATTCAGAATTATTATTGGCTTCCATAGAGCAAAAAGCAAATGCTTTGCGTCCAATTCCTTTTGGAAGAGCTATTGATTTTAGTTCCAATAGAAAATATATACCGTTAGCGATTTTGCCAATTCTTTTTTTATTGTTCTTTCTTCTGTCTGGAAATGGTCAGATTATTTCGCAAAGTTTGAATAGGGTAGTGCACTTCAATGTTGCTTTTTCCCCACCTGCACCTTTTAAGTTTACTGTTTTAAATTCAAATTTAGTTACGGAACAAGGCAAAGATTTTATTTTGCATATTAAATCTCAAGGAGCAGTAGTGCCTGAAAATGTTTTGATTTTTATTGGTGATGAAAGTTATTTTCTTGAAATCATTAAGCCAGGGGAATTTCAATTTAAAATTGTGAAACCACTTAAGAATGTTTCTTTTCATTTGGAAGCAAATACTATTATTTCATCCGATTACGAATTGAAGGTAATTGCTGTTCCCACTATTTCAAACTTTGAAATGAAGTTCGTTTATCCTGCTTATTTAAATTTAAAATCTACTATTATTAAGGGAACTGGTAATGGTATTATTCCCGAAGGGACACAAGTTACCTGGATGATGAATACAAATGCAACGCAAAATGTGGTATGGAAAAATGAAGTAAATAGTTTCCCTTTCTCAAAGACTGAGAATAGATTTAATTTATCTAAAAACATAACTCAAAATACAGAATATCAAATAATTACATCCAATAATAATGTAAAAAACTTCGAAAAATTGGATTATCAGTTAAATGTTGTCAAAGATCAGTATCCAACGATTAATATTACTAAAGCACCAGATAGTTTGAATGTTTCAAATACTTATTTTGTTGGGCAATTGGCTGATGATTATGGATTGTCTAAGTTGCAGATTGTATATTATGAATCTGGAAAACCAGCAAATGCCAAGCGTGTAACAATAGCTGTTAAGCAGGATACTTTTGATCAATTTGTTTTTAATTTTCCTGCAAATCTTGATTTGGCAAAAGGAATAAATTATGATTTCTACTTTGAGATTTTTGATAATGATGCCATTCATCATTATAAAAGCAGTCGTTCTTCTGTTTTTTCAAACCGCATTTTAACCGATGAAGAGAAACAAAATAGTAATCTTCAAGAGCAAAATAGTACAATAAACAGTTTGCAAAAATCTTTGTCTAAGCAAGAGAAACAGTTTTCTGAAATGGAAAAATTGCAACAAACAAATAAGGAAAAGAATGCTTTGGATTTTAAAGATCGTCAAAAAATAAACGATTTTATTAAGCAGCAGGAACAGCAAAATGAGTTGATGAAAGAATTTGCCAATAAAATGAAAAACAATCTAGACAAGTCAAATCCCCAGCAGAAGGATGAAATCAAAGAATTATTGCAAAAAAGATTAGACAATACAGATAAGGAATTGGATAAGAATAAAAAGCTATTAGACGAACTTAATGAATTAAATAATAAAATTAAAGATGAAGATTTTGTTGAAAAGCTTGATAAATTTAAGCAGAGCAGTAAAAGTCAAAATAAGAATCTTGCGCAATTGGTTGAATTAACCAAGCGTTATTATGTCGAAAAAAAAGCAGAACAATTAGCTGATAAATTGGATAAACTTTCCCAGAAAGAGGATAAATTATCAGAGAATGAAAAAGAAAATTCTGCTCAAGAGCAGAAGAAATTAACAGATGAATTCGAGAAAATTCAAGAAGAATTAAAACAATTGGAAAAGGATAATGACGATTTAAAATCCCCAATTGATATTCCTTCCGATTCAGACAAAGAAAAAAGTATTAAAGATGACCTCAATAAAGCAGGTTCAGATTTGCAAAATAACAACAAAGCTAAAGCTAAACCTAGTCAAAAGAGTGCTTCGAAAAAGATGAAAGAAATGTCTAAGGCGATGGAGCAAGCAATGGAAGAATCAAACAAAGACCAGATTGAAGAAGACGTAAAAATGTTGCGTCAAATTTTAGATAATTTATTAGCTTATTCTTTTTCACAAGAAGAGGTGATGAAACAATTCAAAGCAACAAAACTTGGCTCTCCTTCTTTTAATAAATACATTAAAACGCAACAAAATTTAAAATTACAATTCAAGCATGTTGACGATAGTCTTTTTGCATTGTCATTACGTCAACCAAAAATAGCAGAATCTGTTACAAAAGAGGTTGCCAATGTAGAATACAATATTGATAAATCTCTTGAAAGTTTAACTGATTCTCAACTGCAAAGAGGTTTTTCTCAACAACAATATGCGATTTCATCTGCTAATAAATTGGCCGATTTATTGAGCGATTCCTTGAACAGTATGCAAATGCAAATATCTGGCAGCAGTGGAGGAAAACCAAAACCTGGCAAAGGCTCAGGAATGCAGTTGCCGGATATTATAAAAAAGCAAGGAGAATTAGCAGATAAAATGAAGCAAGGAATTAAGCCTGGCAAAAAATCAGGAGAAGGCAGTAAACCAGGAGAAAGTAAAAGCAAAGGAACTCAGTCCGGAAAAGGCGAAGGTAATGATGGTGATAAGGAAGGGGATGGAGAAGGGGACGCGAAAGCGACTATTGATATTTATAAAGAGCAGCAACAATTGCGTGATGCGTTGCAAGAAGAACTTAATAAAAAAGGACTAGGAAATAATGGACAGAATGCTTTAGAGCAAATGAAACAGTTAGAAAAACAGTTATTAAACAAAGGTTTTAATAATGAAACCTTACAACGAACTAACAACATTAAACAAGAACTTTTAAAATTAGAGACTGCTATTCGATTACAAGGAGAGGACCCAAAGCGCCAATCTGAAACTAATATCAAAAGCTATTCCAATCAAGCAAGCCCATTACCAAAGGCTCTTTCAGAATATTTAAATAGCATCGAAATATTAAATAGACAATCGCTACCTTTGCGCTCGAATTTTAATCAAAAAGTTCAAGAATATTTTAACAACAAATGATCAATTTTAATTACGAATCCGATTTTATTTTAGAAAACGAAGAGGCAATATCCTCTTGGCTAAGCAATGTAATCCTTTCGGAAAACAAAACAGAAGGTGAAATCAGCTACATCTTTTGTAATGACGAGTATCTTCATAAGATTAACTTAGAGTATCTAAATCACGACACACTTACCGATATTATTAGTTTCGATTACACGATGGGCAACGAAATAAGCGGCGATGTTTTTGTTTCTATAGAAAGGGTTTTAGACAATGCCAAAGACTACAACACGCTTTTCGACGAAGAATTAAAAAGAGTTTTAGTACATGGTGTTTTGCATTATTGCGGATATAAAGACAAAACCGAAAAAGACGAAGCTTTAATGAGAAGCAAAGAAGATGAAAAACTTGCAATGTTTCACGTGGAACAGTAATTCAAACCTATCAAAATTATATAAAAAAGAAATACGTTCCACGTGAAACATTGTTAAATTTTTATATTTTTTAGTTGTTTTTAAGCAATATGTTTCACATGGAACAGCTTTATTATTGCTTTTATTTAATAAGTTATGTTTCACGTGGAACATCTTTTAAAATTTTTATCTAATAGATTTGGTAGTGTATAATGTTTTACGTGGAACAGAAATTTTTTAATTCCATAATTCCTTTGAAAAGGGTTAATATATAAAAAAATGTTTTTAGAAGAGTATGATGTAATTGTGGTGGGAGCGGGTCACGCTGGTTCTGAAGCTGCGGCTGCGGCTGCAAATTTGGGATCCAAAACTTTGTTGGTGACTATGAGTTTGCAAAACATTGCGCAAATGTCTTGCAATCCTGCAATGGGCGGAATTGCAAAAGGACAAATAGTTCGTGAGATTGATGCGCTTGGTGGATATTCTGGAATTGTTTCAGATCGAACGGCTATTCAGTTTAAGATGTTGAATAAATCAAAAGGTCCTGCAATGTGGTCTCCGAGAGTTCAAAGTGATCGTATGCGATTTGCAGAAGAATGGCGAATGATGTTGGAAGGAACTCCTAATCTTGATTTTTATCAAGAAATGGTAAAAGGTTTGATAATTGAAGGCGGAAAGATAAAGGGAATCAGAACTTCGTTGGGAGTGGAGATTCGTTCCAAATCGGTTGTGTTGACGAATGGAACTTTTTTGAATGGTTTGATTCATATTGGAGAAAAACAATTTGGAGGTGGTCGTGCTGGAGAGAGTGCTGCGTATGGAATCACCGAAGATTTAATTAAAGCTGGTTTTGAAGCAGGAAGAATGAAGACAGGAACGCCTCCAAGAGTTGACGGACGTTCTTTGGATTATTCTAAAATGAATGAAGAAAAAGGCGATGCGAGGCCAGATAAGTTTTCATATTCTGATTTGACTAAACCATTGGCGATTCAAAAATCCTGTCACATGACGTACACTTCATTAGAGGTGCATAATATTTTGAGAGAAGGATTTGATCGTTCTCCGATGTTCAATGGAAGAATAAAAAGTATAGGCCCTAGATATTGTCCTTCTATTGAAGATAAAATAAATCGTTTTGCTGATAAAGAACGTCATCAATTGTTTGTGGAGCCAGAAGGTTGGAATACCTGCGAGGTTTATGTAAATGGTTTTTCTACTTCTTTGCCAGAGGATATTCAGTTTAAAGCGTTGCGTACAGTTGTTGGTTTTGAGAATGTCAAATTCTTTCGTCCTGGTTATGCTATCGAATATGATTATTTTCCGCCAACGCAATTGAAACATACGTTGGAAACTAAGTTGGTTGAAGGTTTGTATTTTGCAGGACAAATTAATGGTACAACAGGATATGAAGAAGCAGCCTCTCAAGGTTTGATGGCTGGAATCAATGCGCATTTAAAAGTTCACGAACAAGCGCCATTAATTTTGAAACGTGACGAAGCATATATTGGAGTTTTGATCGATGACTTAATTACGAAGGGTACAGAAGAACCTTATCGTATGTTTACTTCCCGAGCAGAGTACAGAACATTGTTGCGTCAGGATAATGCTGATTTTAGATTGACACCACTATCGTACGAAATTGGTTTGGCTTCTGAAACGCGTTTGCGTAGAATGGAGTACAAATTAAATGAGTCTGAAAAAATGGTGGCTTTCTTCAGAGAGACTAGTGTTTCGGTAGAAGAGACTAATCCTATTTTGGAGGCGAAAGAGACAGCCCTGATCAATCAAGGCGATAAAATGTTTAAAGTATTTTCAAGACCACAAATCGATTTGGAAGATATGTTGAAATTTGAAAAAGTTAAACAATACTTGGTTGATAACAATCTTGATCAGGAAATTTTGGAGCAAGCCGAGATTCAAGTAAAGTATTCAGGTTATATTGAAAAGGAAAGAAACAACGCTGATAAGTTGACCAGATTGGAAGATGTCAAAATCCCTGAAAATTTTGATTATAATAAGATTAAATCAATGTCTATTGAAGCGAAGCAAAAACTTGGAAAGATACGTCCTGTGACGATTTCACAAGCGTCGAGAATAAGTGGAGTTTCGCCAAGTGATGTTTCTGTACTTTTGATTTATATGGGAAGGTAAGAGGATTTCAGAATCAAGTTTTTTAAACTAGTTGAAGCTTTACTTTAAGTACAGTTTTATTGAATCTTATTTATTGAACTGAGTTTAATTTTTTTATTTAAATTTTGAATGGTGCTTTTTTTTATTCAATTCGAAAGTGAATATATAATCTAAACTTTGAACTCTAAAATTAATTTGTTCCACGTGAAACTACGTTCGTAACACTCGTGTTTCTTGAAGAAATGTTTTTTAAATATTTTATAAATGAGAATTATCCAAACAACAATTTTATCTTTAAAACAAAAACAATCGTTGTTTGAACTTTGGAATTCAGAATATCCTAAAAAAATTGGCTATAATGAATTGTCCGAATTTGAAGATTATCTGGACGGACTTTTAGAAATAAAACATTATTTGTTGATGAATGATCAAAATACAATTCTAGGCTGGGCTTTTACTTTTGTTCGGGAAGAAGAGGATTGGTTTGGGATTATAATTGATTCTAACATACATGGTAGAGGATTTGGGACACTTTTGCTAAATGAACTAAAAAAGCATAAATCGATTTTGAATGGCTGGGCTACCAATCATCAAAATGATTTTAAACAGAATAACGAACCTTATCTTTCTCCAATAGAATTTTATTCTAAAAACGGATTTATAGTGAATGAAAATATACGGATGGAAAATGAGAAAATTTCTGCTGTCAAAATAAGATGGGAAAGGATATAGAATGAAAAATCATTTCTTTTCTTTAATTAATTAAAAAAAAATTTCTTTTTAGCTCTTTTCTAAAGATCTAAAATTATTTATTTAAAAACACAAATGGATATTACACACAAAACACATTTTTTAAAAGTAAAAGATTATTCCGTTTCTCAAGAAACCTTCGATCTCTATCATGATGAAACATTGGATATGTTAATTACGCATCCGCAACCGAGTTTGGATGTTCTAGG
Organism: Flavobacterium sp. N3904; assembly: GCF_025947305.1. Lineage (NCBI taxonomy): Bacteria > Pseudomonadati > Bacteroidota > Flavobacteriia > Flavobacteriales > Flavobacteriaceae > Flavobacterium > Flavobacterium sp. N3904. The sequence continues at coordinate 1,123,765 of NZ_CP110009.1, read as the reverse complement.
GAAGTACTATGAGAGTCCCGACTATATTTCGCATACCGACTCCAAAAGATCGTTGTTTGAAAAGGCATACCATTTTGTAAAAAATATTGCATTAAAAAATAAATTGAGTTTAATCAATTCGTATCAACCTTCTAAAGGGTTGATTTTGGACATAGGTGCTGGAACCGGAGATTTTTTGACGGTTGCCCAAAATGACGGTTGGAAAACGGTAGGAGTCGAACCCAGTGATAAAGCCAAAGCGATTGCAAAGAGCAAAGGCGTTTCTTTTGTGGAAAAAACAGCTGAATTGGAAAGCCATACTTTTGATGTGATTTCGATGTGGCATGTTTTGGAACACGTTCCCAATTTGGACGAACAGATAAAGGAATTAAAACGATTGCTAAAACCAAGTGGAACTTTGATTGTTGCCGTTCCCAATTTCAAATCTTATGACGCAAAATATTATGGAAACTTTTGGGCGGCTTATGATGTGCCGATTCACTTTTGGCATTTCTCCAAAATAGCGATTCAAAAATTGTTTGAAAAGGAAAATATGAAACTTGTAAAAGTGCTTCCAATGAAATTTGATTCTTTTTATGTGAGCTTACTTTCCGAAAAATACAAAACCGGAAAAATGAATTACATTAAGGCCTTTTTCATTGGATTGCAGTCGAATTGGAAAGCCAAACAAAATTTTGAATATTCATCGCACATTTATGTCCTTAAAAACAACCAAAACTCGTTTTAAGCTGTTTTAAGACGTTTATTTTGGTTTTAATAGGGAATTAGGTCAAAACTTTCTGTTTGTTTATATAAAACCCTCCTTTAAATCCGTTTATTATAGCCATACGTTATTAAATTTTAATTATCAATAATCGAAATATATAATATAAAAATAGTCGCATTTTTCAAACTTTTTGTCAATACTATCTATTTTTTTATATTTTTGTCATCCATACTAAAAAAACCTGAAATACATCAAAATGAGAAAAGCATTATTATTTATCGCAATTTCAATATCACTTGTTTCTTGTGATAAAAAAGCAGAAGTTAAAGAATTAAAAACAGCTTATGTTGATACTGCTGTCTTGATGAAAGAATATACGGAGACCAAAGATCTGGAAGCAAAATACAAAGCGCAAGCAGCAGAGAAAGGAAGACAACTGGAAGCAGAAATCAACAGATTCAAACAGGATGCTACCAATTTTCAACGTAATGCTCAGGCAAACGGTCAAGAATGGGCTCAAAAAAATGGTGCTGAATTGCAACGTAGAGAGCAACAATTGGGTCAGGCACAGCAAGCTTTGCAAATGCAATTGCAACAAGACAGCGGAAAAGAAATGGATTCTCTTGTAAGCGGAGTAAAAAAATTCATAAAAGCGTACGGTAAAAAAGAAGGATATGCCTATATCTACGGTACTGGAGATGCAGCATCAGTTTTGTATGCCGAAGAAAAATACGACATTACAAAAGAAATCGTAAAATTATTGAACGAAAAATACAAATCGACTGCAAAAACAGAAGAAGTTAAGAAGTAATCTTTAGTTCACAAAACTTTATAAAACCTTCATCTTGAATAAGATTGAAGGTTTTTTTATTTCCGTTATTTTCATATTTTAGCTTTTTAAACTATACGCCAAATGCAATCCCTATCCGAAGCCGCTGCCTATGCTCTCCGTTTTATCAATCAAACGCACCAATCCGTTTTTCTTACCGGGAAAGCAGGAACGGGTAAAACCACTCTTTTGCGGCAAATTATTGCCACGACTCACAAGAATACGGTGGTGGTGGCGCCTACGGGAATTGCAGCGCTAAATGCCGGAGGAGTGACGATACATTCGATGTTTCAATTGCCTTTTGGTGGTTTTATTCCTGACAATTCGGCTCCCCAATTTTCGGATACAACCAAATTTGAAACCAAAGCCACTTTGCGCAGGCATTTCAAGATGAGTGGACAAAAACGCGCAGTCATTCGTAATATGGAATTGCTTATCATAGACGAAGTCAGTATGTTACGAGCCGATTTGCTCGACGCCATGGATTATATGATGCAAACCGTCAGAAAGAAATCCGCCCCTTTTGGGGGTGTTCAGGTATTATTTATAGGAGATTTATTACAGTTACCACCTATTATTCGTGACGAAGAATGGCGTACTTTACGAAATTACTACAGAGGAAAATTCTTTTTTCATGCCCATGTGATTCAGCACTATCCGCCGTTGTACATTGAGTTATCCAAAATTTACCGTCAGACCGATGATCGATTCATTTCGGTTTTGAATAATCTGCGCAATAATGAGATTACACCTACTGATATTCAAATGCTTAACGAATTTGTGAAACCCAATTTTGACCTAAAAGCAAACAAAGGTTTTATCACGCTGACCACGCACAATGCCAAAGCCGATGTGATGAACGCCCAGTCACTTGAGGATTTAGAAGGTAAACTAACGACTTTCACACCCGAAATCACCGGTGATTTTCCGGAGAAAATATATCCTGTAGATCCCAATTTACAGCTCAAAGTAGGCGCGCAGATTATGTTTGTCAAAAACGATCTGTCGCTGGATAAAAATTATTTCAACGGAAAAATGGGTATTGTAAAAACGATGACCAGCAAAGAAATCTGGGTGCATTTTCCCGACGAAGACAAGACCATCGAAGTCGACAAGTATGAATGGCAAAACATTCGCTACACCGTAAACGAAATGACCAAGGAAATAGAGGAGGAGGTTTTGGGCACTTTTGTGCATTACCCGATCAAGTTGGCGTGGGCGATTACAGTACACAAAAGCCAGGGATTGACTTTTGACAAAGCTGCGCTTGATGTATCGCAAGTTTTCTTGCCCGGGCAGGCCTATGTGGCATTATCGCGTTTGCGTTCGTTAAACGGGCTTGTTTTGCTTTCTCCGTTGCGAATGAATGGTATTTCAAACGATCAGGATGTGATGGATTACGCAGAGAACAAAGCCTCGGAAGAAGCTTTGGCCAATGCCTTGAAACGGGAAACCAAGAATTTCATACTCAACTACCTGAAAAACAGTTTCGACTGGAACGAATTGGCACAGGAATGGCGCAACCATCAATTCAGTTACAACGAAGATGCCGAAAATTCCGTTAAATTCAAACACAAAGCATGGGCACAAAACCAGGCCGGTGTCATTTGGCAATTGCTGGAACCTTCCTCCAAGTTTTTGGTTCAACTGGACAAATTGTTCCACAATGAACAATTGGAATTTAGTCATATTTCCGAACGGATCCATGCGGCATTCAATTATTTTATGGATCCGATGGACAAGTTGGTTTACGAAATTCTGTGGAAGCTCGAAGAAGTAAAACGACTCAAAAAAGCCAAAGCCTTTTATGACGAACTCGTTATACTCGACGATTTGCAAACCAAAGCAGTGCTTCAATTGATGAAAGCCAAACTGATGATTGCCACATTGGTAAAAGGGGAAACCATCTCAAAAGAAAAACTAACTTCTGATGAAATAAAAAAATACAAAACCGTTAAAGTCGAGCGCGTCATCGAAGATTTCAAAAAAGCCAACATCACCCTGATCGAGGACGAAAAAGATGCCGAACGCTACGCACCGAAGAAAACCACCAAAAAGGAACCCAAAAAATCGACGGTGCAGGAAACCCACGAGCTGTGGCTGGAAAAGAAAACCGTGCAAGAAATAGCCACCATACGCAAGTTTACGCAAGAAACCATTTTGTCGCATCTCACCAAATTGATTCAGGCCAAAACCATAACCATCAGCGAGGTATTTACTGAAGATAAAATAGCCGCACTCACCGAGGCTTTTGCGGGCTACAAAGAAGAATCGGTTTCTCCGTTGAAAGAAAAATACGGAGACACTTTCAGTTGGGAAGAGCTAAGGATGTTTAAGTCCAGTCTGAATCTGTAGCAAAACTTTCGTCATATGATGAAAATTAACAACCAAAAGACTAAATAGAATTGCGGGAAATCATTTATATTTGAGGCATTAAAAACGTTTAACAAATAGGTCTTAATTGGCCAAAATAAAGTATTAAAAATTTATAGTAAATAAAATGAATTACACACTTTCTACCATTCGTACCATTTTTACCATTACCCTTTTCACCCTAATTCTTTCCAATGAGACTAAAGCACAAATTGGTCCGGGAAAATTTATTAATGTTGCTGTAGGTTTGGGAGTAACCGCCCCGTATGATGCGACAGATGTAACCGGTTCTGGGTTTTATGCTCAGGGCGAATATGTGATTAACATAAGCAAATGGTTTGGCGTAAGGCCTTATGCCGGATTTATTGTTACCTCACCGGATAATACCGACAAACCCTATCAATCGGAATACAAGGTAACCTCACAGGCATTTATGTTTGGCGGAAAAGTGCGTCTTGCTGCGCCAATTCCCTATGTTGCTCCTTATTTTGAAATTGGGATCGGTGCCTCTGTGGGTTCTTTTGAAACCTATACATCATTAACTGACATAAAAGATAGCGGTATATTAATGCATATCCCTGTTACACTAGGGTTGGCATTGGGCCGCAAACATAATTTTGATTTGGCCTTTACGTATTATTACCAACCCTCGGTAGAACAGTTTAGCGGAGCAATGGCTTTGGGGTATTCGTTCCCATTGAATTAATAAAAACCCTTTGGGTGAAATTATTTTTTAACACATAGAAACATAGAATCTATAGTTTTTAAAAGAAAGAAATAGACGTTTTACTATTCACATAGCTATTCTATGTGTGAAATAGTGCTATTTCTATTTATTCTTTGCCTATTTAGCATTAATCTATGATTTTATGTGGTTAAAACTTTATTTTATTTGAATTTCACCCAACGGGTTAATAAAAGAATTGTAGTCATGATAATGCAGCTATACACTCAATCTAGTTGAAAACTACTATTAACATTAGAATATTACAGCAGTTAGACATAACAATACTCTTTAAACCATGAAAAAAATTTCTCTATTTGTATTGATTGCATTGCTTTTTTTTTGGTTGTTCCAAAGACGACGAGTTGACCCGAATAAAGAACAATGGTCAAGGTGGAATTTCAAGTAGAATTGATGGTAGTATTGTAAAACCCAAAGGAGGTGGAATTTATGGAAATATACATTGCCTATTTGCTCAAGATTCTAATGGTCAGGATTATTTCACTATTGGTTATTCTAATGATAAGAACAATACGTACAAAAGCATACGCATTGTTGCCTTAAATATAAATTACCTGACTATGGCCGCTGGCCGTGTATTTGATTTGGCAACAGAAAAAAATTCTGAAAGTTATGCAGAATATACCTTGACATCAGACAACTTCAATGAAGACCGTTACAAGACAAATTCGATTCAGAAAGGGGAATTGAAAATACTGTTTTATGACAAAGATCGAAGGATCATTACAGGGACATTTTGGTTTGATGCCATAAATAGCGATGGCAAAATTGTTAAGGTGACCGCAGGGCGATTTGACACTACAGTAAATTAAATCACTTGAAACAAATTTTTGCAAACGATATTAGTTCATAAACATGCTAAAAAACTTCACTTTTAAATTCATAACGTACAGTTTTACCTATAAATTTAACAAATTCCTTTTTATCGAAAGAAAAACATTATAAAAAAAAACAGGAATAGTTTAGCTTTGTTTTTGTAATCTATTATTACAGAAACCAAAAAAAACTATTTATGTCAAATTTACTCAACAACCGCGTAAACGCGACTGCTACGGCAGCACAGGTAACGGCAGTTAAAGCCGCTTTTCAGACCATCTTGACCAACCTTCCTTTTTTGGTGGGACTCACGGCCGACGAACGAAAATCATTAAACACCATTGATGTCAACAACAAAGCCTTTACCGAGGATGCCATCTATGCGGGTGTAAACAACCCAACGCTTATCCCATCGTATCTTTCGGTAGCTAATATCCAAAATGATTTAACGCTATTCAACCAGTTGGATGAAATCTCAAGCATTGCTACACAATTGTGTGAGCGCATCGAAGACACCAAAATGCTCGCCGGTAGCGAGGCTTATGGAGTGGCGCTCGCCTTGTACAAAACCTTTGGCGCAGCTGCCGAAGCCGGAGTACAGGGTGCCGACAGCATAGTAGACCAGCTCAAAAAGCGTTTTGCAACTAGTGGAGGTAATGCCGTTACATCACCGCCAGTAGCACCTGCGGTGTAGTAAAACAATTCATTAACAAACAACTGCAATCGCCTCTTTTATTTCAAAAGGGGCAATTTTTTGCCGTTTTTTTTGGTTTTCAAAAGCAATTGTATGTAGTTTAAACCAATAGCGTATGTAGTTTGAACCAATAGTATAGGTAGTTTGAACCAACTTTATTGGTTTTTCAAACCAATAGAAGATGTAGTTCGAACCAATAGCGTATGTAGTTCGAACCAATAGCGTATGTGGTTTGAACCAATAGCATATGTAGTTCGAACCAATAGAATTTGTTGTTTGAACCTATAGCATATGTAGTTAGAACCAATAGAACATGTAGTTAGAACCAATACTATTAGTGTTTAGCACTACTTTTTATAGAAAATAGCATGTATCTAAAACCTAAAACACACAAAAGATGATATCGACCAGCAACAAATACAAGAATGGAAAAGGGGAACAGTACCCTGTGATTGGCAATTTTATCCATTATCACATTATCCAGAACAAAATCAAGAAAGCCGATGTTGCCAGAGCATTGGGCATACTCCCTACGGGATTGAACGAATATTTTAAGAAAGAGTCCCTACAATTTGCCATTTTATGGAAGCTGAGTACGGCAATGAACTACAATTTTATTGCGCATTTAGGCGAATACTTGCCGTACCGGTATGAAACCCTTCGCGAAAAAGCCCTAAAGCAAGAACTGGCCGAGAAAAACGCCCTAATACAAAAGATGGAAATACAGCTGGAAACCATGCGGGAATTATTGAATAAATAGGCAATTGATTTTAAAATCTTTTTCTATTAAGAAAAATAAACGGTATGTTTGTAAGACAAAGCTACTCTTATTAGGATGGATAGGTCTGATTTTATAAGACCTATGTGTAAGTTAGTGGCTATTTTACCACAGAATCGGAGAAAATTAACTAAAAATAATTATGAAATTATCATCTTTTTTGTTCTTTATAATTTTTCTAATATTTATATCTGCTTGCGATAGATTTGATAATCGAATGTTAGAAGTAGAAAACAATTCAGACAAAACAATCTACAGCATAATTTCTTCAGATAATCAAATTGGAACTGAAGGTTTTTATTGGGAATTTGAATATGACGAAAAGCATATTTTTACAAAAGAAGATAGTTTGTTTCTATTTAAATTTACTCCAATTTTACCAAATGAAAAAATTGAAAATCACGATAGGCCTAGATTTTGGGATAGTTACTTTGAAGGAATTGAAGATAAAAAATTAAGACTATTTATTGTTACTCAAGATTCTGTAGAAAAATATGGTTGGCATAAAATATTTAAAAAAAATATTTACACAAAGAAATATATATTGTCGAAAGAAGATTTAGATAAACAAAATTGGACAATTATCTACAAATAAAAAACAGCCACTAACAGCCGTTACACGAGATTTGGGCATTAGGTTGAATTTAAAGATGGTTTTGTATTTGGGGAATTAGTGTTTAACCGAAAGACCTCGCCTCTTTAATCCCAAACCTCGTGTAGCGCCAGAACGTTAGCGGATAGACTAAAAAATTTACGGTTAAAAATGAAAATACCAAACAGAAGAAGATTAATTGACTCAAAAAAAATATTTACAATATCATTAATTAGTATTGTAATTACAATCTTAAGTGTTTGGTTTTATGGAATTGGAAAACACAAAACAGTTATAGAAAATTCTTTGATTTCAACCTCAATTCTTTCAATTGCTTTTTTTCTTTTTATTACAATTAGTTTATATAACGGAACTAAACTCAAAGATGGTTTAGGAAAATTAACGGATAAATTTGACTCTAAAAAACTGAACTTTTTAAAAGAGATGAATGCTGACGGTGGTTTCGGACATTCTATGCCAGAAATTGGAGAAGGAATTGGTGGAATAATAATGAGTATAATTTTGTGGCTTTTAGCTACGATTATTATTAGCTATCTATTTTTTGCACTTGGAACAATAATTTGGTTATCAATATTAGTTTTCTTTGGAATGTTATATTGGATATTTTTCAGAGCATTGAGATTGATATTTAAAAAGTCTTCAGAATGTAGTGGGAATATTGAAAGAAGTATATTTTACGGATTTACATACACAATTTTATATAATTTTTGGATCTACGGAATAGTTTTATTGACCAGACTTTACTAAAAACTGAGAATAAGTCCATCCGCTAACACACGCTACAAGCAATTTGGGGATTTGGCTTAATGGAAAGTTAGTGTTGTATTTGGGTCCAATAGCTATCGGGATTATAAATCCGAAGATAGAGCTTAATTTAGTCCTAAACCCGTGGGAGTGCCAAGACGTTATGCCTTAATTTAATATGTGACAAATCCTGAAATAGGTTGACTAAAAATTAAACACTTTTAGTAAACTATGGAACCCACAAAAAAAGAACACTGTCCAAAAATTGAGTACAAAAAAATCGGTTTTGACTTAAAACTTTCCATCATTGACCAAATTTCTAACGGTCAAATTTCCCTAAATCATGCTTCAAAATTACATGGAATTTCTCGCTCTTCAATAACGTATTGGATGAAAAAATTACGTTCCTTTGAACAAAACTCCAAAACTATGAGCAAAAATCAAGAACTAAAAAAACTTAAAGAGCGTATCGAAGAACTGGAATTCATTAAAGACTTTCAACAAATGATAATTGCTGATTTTGAAGTAAGTACTAATCTTGATTTTGCAAAAAAGTCATTGCCCGAAGCATTGCTAAAAGAAGTGGAGAAAAAGAAAAAAGACCTTTTAAAATCAAATGGTTCTCCAGGTGCTTCGGAATAAGCACTCAGGCTTATTACAAACGAATTAATAAACAGAATATTGAGGATTTAGAGGCTCAAAAAATCAAAAAACTCATCACTCCTATTCGCCAAAAAATGGCTCGATATGGAGCCAAAAAACTCTATCTTGACTTGAAAGATGACTTTAAAAAAAATGATATAAAAATAGGTAGAGACAAGTTCTTTCATTTTTTAAGATATCACAATTTATTAATACCAAAAACAAAGCTTTATCACATTACAACCGACTCTAAACATGGATTTTACAAATCAAAAGACTTACTTGTCAACCTTGAAATAAAACATGCTGAACAGGTATTTGTCAGTGATATAACTTACATTAAACTCACATCTCAGCATGCCTATTTAGCCTTAGTCACAGACGTTTATTCAAAGAAAATCATGGGTTATAAAATTGATACAAATATGCGCGTACAATTGGTCAAAGATGCTTTAGTAATGGCTGTTAAAAATAGACGTTACATCAATATAAATCTAATCCATCATTCCGATAGAGGGATGCAATATTGTTGTCCAGATTTTGCTGAATTTGCTAAATCTAAGAACATTATTTTAAGTACAACACAAAATTCCAGCCCATATGAAAATGCTGTTGCAGAAAGAATTAATGGAATATTAAAACACGAATTTGGATTAAATAAAACAATTCCAAACTTAAAAACAGCTCAAAAAATGGTAAAACAAGCAATAGAAATTTACAACAACGAACGTAGACATTGCTCTCTGGGAATGAAAACACCTGAATTTGCACACGTGAATCAAATCCACAAATACAAATCCTATAAGAAGAATAAAATCGCTATTTTAGTTGCGTAGGAATGTTGACAAGTTTGGAAAAAAATCCCTTCAAAGATTTTTTCTAAACTTATCAATATTACGTCTACAATCACCTATTTTTGAAATTATAAAACAACCAAAAATAGTCAACCAATATCAGGACAAGACAATGACAAACACAACAGAAAAATATTCACCTGAACAAGTTCTTGAAATTTTCAAAGAACAGCATAGGCTTTGTAGTAGTCTTGACCCTGAAGCAGACCCTTGGGCAGAAATTAAAGCCGAAATGACAATCAGAGAATGGAGATGGGCTAGAGACTTATTGGGTTGGAAAGAATTAAGCGAATTTCTCAACAAAGAATTCAGAATTGAAATACCTGAAAATGTCTGGTATGACAAATTAGAGCCTGCTAAAAAAAGAAAACTGATTGAAGTTTGCACACTGATTGCCAATCACGCAAAAAAGGATAATTATCAACCGAAGAAACTGTTTGGACAACCTTGCTTAAAAGCAAGTGTATTCTTGACCATAAAGAAAAATTTAGAGAACAAAGGTATAAATGTTTCAGAACTTAGACCCTCTTCTAGTTTGACGGAGTATATGGACAAATACTTTTCGCCTGTTTTAGAAGAAATCACTTTAACAGGAACTAAACCAATAGATAAAATCGAAATATTAAGAATTAGAAAAAAAGGATTTTGGAAAATATTTAATTTTTTGGATTGGGAAAATTCAGAATTGTTAATTGGAGATATAAAAACCTTCAGAGACTTAGTTGAAAAAATAATTATTGAGAAAGAAAAAAACAAGGCATAACAACGACTACAACGGATTTGGGCATTAGGCTTAATGGAAAATTGGTTTTGTATTTGGGTTCCGATAGCTTTCGGGATTATAAATACGAAGATAGAGCTTAATTTAGTTCCAAACCTACTGAAGTACCAGAACATTGGTGGGAAGTCGCTTATAACAACAAATAAATTTTAAAACCAAACAATAATGAAACTTACATTTATACTTTTACTCCTTACATTTTATAATTTAAGTTATTGTCAAAATAACGGATATATTATACGAAACAATGATACGATAAATGTTCAATTTAATGTCGAAGAACTAACAGTAAGAAGTTTTGGAAAAATAGAAAAACTTCAGGAAAAAGTAAAATATAAATTAAATGGGGAAAGCATAACTTCAAAACCAAGTGAATTAAATGGATTCTGTATCAAATCAAACAATAGATATTTTTGCTTCGATTCATTTTATGATGATCAAAAAGGTAAAGGTTCTTTTTTATTTAGAGTTATTGGTAATAAAATAGATAAACTAACAGTGTATCAATTTTACGGATCAGGCTATGTAGGTGTAAATTATAACATTAAATTAGGGTATTTAATCAAAAAGGAGAATGAAAAAGACTATACTTTTCCAATTACTTTTCCAAAAGCTTGGAAAGCAGAGTTAGCTAAAATAGTAGAAGATTGTCCAGCTTATCATAAATATGTCGAAGAGAACATCAAAAAAATATTATTCGAAGATGATTTTGAAAATTATTTAAATGAGTATAAAAAACAATGCCAAAAATGACGTTTCACCAAAAGCTACTATAACGGATTTGGGCAATTGGCTTAATCGAAAGTTAGTCTTGTATTTGGGTCCCGATAGCTATTGGGATTGCTTCATCTGTTCGTCCCGATAATTATCGGGGCTCTAGTGGCAAATCCGTAAATAGGGATTAATTTAGTCCGAAATCACTAGAAACAAGAGAACGTTCGACTCACAAGATTGTCCAATTAAATAAGAAAAAATGGTAAATAGAAATTTTACGCCTTTCCCAATTTTGACAACCGAAAGGCTAACTCTTAGGCAATTGTCAATAGAGGATGGACAAGCTATTTTTGCTTTGCGTTCTGACGCAGAAATAAACAAATACCTAGGCAGACAACCAAGCAGAACAATTGAAGACGCAATACACTTTATCAACAAGATTAATGATAGTATACGAAAAAACGATTCGATTTATTGGGCAATAACTTTAACCAGCAGCGAAATTTTTGTTGGTACAATTTGTTTATTTGACTTTTCAAACGAAAAAAACAGTTGCGAAATCGGGTATGAATTGATGACAAAATTTCAAGGACAGGGAATAATGAAAGAAGCGGCAGAAGTAGTCATTGACTATGCTTTTCAGGCTTTGAATGTTCAAAAAATAGTAGCGTTTACTCATTTTGAAAATCAGAATTCAACCAAACTTTTGGCCAAACTTAATTTTGTAAAATCCAAAGAAACGGATAAAGAAAACCCTGATTTAATTATTTTCAATTTGACACCCTAAAATTGACTACAGAAAGCTTGATCATGAGGATTTGCACACGAATGAAGTGAATTGAAGTAGATAAACACGCTAACACAGTATGTCGACAAAGTGAAGAAGTTGAAAAGAGTAAAAACGAATTGAGCTTGCTGATTGGATTTGGCACAATTCACTTTGTTTGTGTGTAAATTTGCTTATCTGAATTAAGATACTTTCGAGCCATTTGCATTTGCTTATCACTTAAAAATATAAATTATTGAAGTTTAAATATAAAGAATTGAAAAAGTTCGAAAACTCAGCTGCAAGCTGGATTGTTTGTCCCGAATGTCAGGGGCGTGGCAAAAAAAGTCGAGGCCTCAGCGACAAAGCGCGACGCCAATATAAGATTGCATTCGATCAATTTGAAAAAACGAATGGAGAAGGAATGGCTCCAGTTCCTCCCAAGGGTCACTTATACTCTTGCTCGAATTGTAAGGGATCAGGTTTGGTTCCATCTGATACTCCTCCTTTGGCAGATACAGAAAACTATCCGCACGTTGCTATTATTGGTGGCGGTATCGGTGGTGTGGCGCTTGCTGTGGCTTGTTTGCACCGCGGCATTCCTTTTACCCTTTATGAGCGCGATAGCAATTTCGAGGCAAGATCTCAGGGCTACGGACTTACGTTGCAACAAGCAAGTAAAGCGATCGAGGGATTGGGTATTTTCTCTTTAGAGGATGGGGTGGTTTCAACAAGACATTTGGTTCATACTACAGAAGGAAAAGTGATTGGGGAATGGGGAATAAGAAAATGGATGCAATCGGATGCAAAAACGTTTCTCAAACGTACCAATGTACATATCGCAAGGCAATCTTTGCGTTTTGCGCTGTTGGAACAACTCGGCGGACACGAAGCGGTTCAATGGGGGCATCATTTAATAGATTTTGCCGCAGGCGACGGTGAAGGTGTCGAGCTGACTTTTGAAGTCGGAGGTAATCTTAAAATAGCAAAAGCTGATTTAGTAGTTGGAGCCGATGGTATTCGTAGTTCGGTGCGCAGGTTGCTGATTGGAGAGGATGTTACTCCTTTGCGCTACTTGGGTTGTATTGTGATATTGGGTATTTGTCCTTTGAGTGCTCTCGAAGGGGTGGATAGTTCTTTGCTCGACTCGGCCACCGTATTTCAAACTGCCAATGGCAATGAACGGATCTATATAATGCCTTTTACGGCAGACTCGGTAATGTGGCAACTTAGCTTCCTAATGTCCGAAGAAGAGGCAAAGGCATTAAGTGCGAAAGGGCCTCAAGCGCTAAAAGAAGAAGCGTGTCGTAGAACACAGTGGCATGATCCTATTCCAAGTATTTTGGCGACGACACAGGAAGCTCAAATTTCTGGCTATCCCGTTTATGATCGAGAATTACTCCAGCCAGAATTGTTGACCAAAGGAGGGCCAGTGACGCTGATTGGCGATGCGGCTCACCCCATGAGTCCATTCAAAGGGCAGGGGGCCAATCAAGCGCTCCTAGATGCGCTCACGCTGGCTCGGGGAATTGCAAGAGGATGCAGACCTTTATCACAATGGAGAAAAGCAGGAATTAGGAAAAGCGTATTAACGGACTTTGAATCAGAAATGTTAGAACGTTCGGCTTCCAAAGTCCAAGATTCAGCCGCCGCCGCCGAGTTCCTACATTCCGAAATTGTGCTTCATGAGGGAGATGAACCAAGAGGCCGCTGTCTAAAGAAAAAAGACGGATAAAAAGGCGCTTTTTTTTTTATAAACAAAATAATTCAATGTGCACCCCAAATAATCAACCTACTTACTCAATGAAAAAAATTACCTTACTGCTTCTATTGGTACTTTCTCAAACCGTATTTGCCCATACGCAACTTACCGAAACCCAAAAACTCGCCGCCACTTGCAAAGTTTGGGGTTTTCTTAAATACTATCATCCTAAAGTAGCCGATGGGAGTAAAAATTGGGACGAGCAGCTTTTTATAATTTTGCCTCTAGTCGAAAAAGCGCAAACCAAAGAAGAGTTTTCAATGGTTCTGGAAAGTTTGATTGATGGTCTTGGTGAAGTAAAGAAAATTGCTCCAATCGCTATTCCAAAAGGCATTGAGTATTTTGACAAAAACTTTGATTTGTCTTGGATTAACAACAATAAACTGTTCTCAAAAAATCTTTCGGGAAAGCTTAAGTTTATCGCAGAAAATAGATTTCAAGGCGATCAATATTATGTTGATACACATGAAGATGGAAACATATTTATAAAAAACGAAAATTACTCAGCTTACAAGTTTAAAGATAAGAACATACAAATTCTAACATTTTTTATGTACTGGAATGTAATAGAATATTTTTTTCCGTACAAATATCTTATGGATCAGCAATGGGATGTAACGTTAGAAAAAATGCTGCCTTTTTTTATAGAAGCGAAAAACGAAAATGAATTTTATACCGCAATGCAAAAAGTAACAGTTGCACTCAATGATACGCATACTACATTTTATACTGATGACAGTTCTATAAACGGCACCTATTTTTTACCGGATCATTATCGAATAATTGACGATAAGCTGATTGTTACAGAAATTTTAAACGAAAGTTTGGCAAAAGAGCATGATATAAAAATAGGTGATGTTATCACGAAATTAAACGGGAAAACGGTAAAACAAATAATTCTAGAAAACAGGGAATTGATTAATGGTTCGAATGAAGCAGCGTATTTAAATAATCTGGTTGATAGTCCGATTTTAGATTCTGCCGCCGCCTTAAAAATGGAGTTTTTAAAAGATGGTGTTACGACAACCAAAACAATAAATGACTATTATAGCAATAATTTTATTTATGATAAAAATAGATTTAACAAAGGAATCAAAAAAGAAAAATTCAAAATTTTGGATAACAGTATCGGATATGTAGATATGGGAATTCTGAGAGTCAACAATGTACCCGAAATGATTGAGAAACTGGCCTCTACCAAAGCGATAATTTTTGATATGAGAAACTATCCACATGAGACTTACGAAGTAATATCAAATTTTTTAAATGCTAATCAAGAAAAATTTGTAATCTATACTAAACCGGATTTAAAACATCCAGGAAGATTTCAATGGACAGAACCGCAGTTTACTGGCAGAGAGAACAAAAATAATTATAAAGGGAAAGTGGTGGTTTTGCTCAATGAAAAATCCATGAGCCAGTCTGAATGGACAGCGATGTGTTTTCAAACTGCCGGCAATACGACAATCATAGGCAGCCAAACCGCTGGTGCCGATGGCAATGTAACAGATATTTTGATTAAAGATATTTCTACAAGAATCTCTGGACTTGGCGTTTATTATCCTGACAAGCGTGAAACACAAAGAATCGGGATCATTCCTGACATTGAAATTAAACCCACAATTAAGGGCATTCAAGAAGGGAAAGACGAGGTATTAGACCGTGCTTTACAATTTATTGAAACTGGAAAATAACAAATTAAAGCAAACTATAAAACCGATACTATTCAAAATGAAAAAAATTACGCTTTATTTCCTCGTTATTCTATCGCAAACTGTATTTGCGCACACCCAACTTACCGAAAACCAAAAATTGGCCGCAACCTGCAAAGTTTGGGGATATTTAAAATATTACCACCCCCATGTAGCTGATGGAAGTAAAAATTGGGACGAACAGCTTTTTGCAATTTTGCCTCAAGTAGAAAAAGCCCAAACCAAAGAAGAGTTTTCATTGGTGTTGGAAAACTGGATTAATGGTCTTGGTCAAGTAAATAAAATTGCTCCAATCTCTACTTCAAAAGACATTGAATATTTTGATAAAAACTTTGATTTATCGTGGATTAACAAAGACAAACTCTTTTCCAAAAGTTTGTCCAAGAAACTTAAGTTTGTTGAAGAAAATAGATTTCAGGGAAAACAATATTATGTTCAATATGATCTCAATAATGGGATTCTTTTAGGATTTAATAATGAAGTTAAATATTCAAATTTTAAATGGAGCGATAGAAATTTTCGTCTTTTAGCGCTTTTTAGATATTGGAATTATGTAGAATACTTTTTTCCCTATAAATACCAAATGGATCAAAAGTGGGATAGTGCTTTAAACGAAATGCTACCTAAAATTAGTGAGCCTGAATCGGAAATAGATTTCGTTTTGGCTATGCGAGAAATAGTGACAAAATTAAATGACACCCATGCCTCTTTTTCTTCAAGAAAAATGTTTGAATATTTTGGTGATAAATGGATGGCCGCAACAATTAAGATTATTGATGAAAAGGCAGTTGTTACTGGTTTTCAAAATGATTCTCTGGCAAAAATAGACGATTTCAAAGTTGGGGATGCCATTACAAAAATTGACGGAAAAACAATAGCACAAATTATAAAAGAAAATAAAAAATATGTTGAAGGATCTAATCCGAGTGCCGTTCTGGATAAATTTTATTGGGTTATCCTTATGGGAAAGTCAAAATCTGCTGAAATTGAATTCATAAGAGATGGGAAAGAATCCATAAAAACACTAAAAAGGTATTCGTATCAAGATTTAAAAGTTCAATTCCCCAAAAAGGAAAAATGGAAACTTTTAGATGATAATATAGGATATGTTAATCTAGCGGAGCTTGAAATAGATGATGTCCCATTAGTTATGGAACAGTTCAAAAATACTAAATCAATTATTTTCGACACTAGAAACCATCCTAATGACACGAACTTTGCTATTGCGGAATACTTAAATCCAGAACCAAAAGAGTTTGTTAAATCTTTGGATGCAGATTTGAGTTTTCCTGGCCGGTTTATTTGGAGAGCAGAAATCGAAAAATGTGGAAAAACGAATCCTGATTTCTACAAAGGAAAAGTAGTTATTTTAGTAAATGAAAAAACGATTAGCCACGGAGAATATACAGCAATGTGTTTGCAAGTAACACCAAATGCAACAATAATAGGCAGTCAAACTGCGGGAGCAGATGGCGCAAATGCTCCATTTGAAATTATCAAAGGCTATCAAACATCGTTTACCTGTTACGGTGTTTTTTATCCTAACAAAAAAGAAACACAACGTATTGGAATTGTTCCAGATATTGAAGTAAAACAAACAATCAAAGGAATTCAAGAAGGCAAAGACGAAGTTTTAGACGAGGCAATTCGTTTCATAAATAAATAATGCTACAATACTTAAAAATTAACTAACTTTTAAAATAAAAACCAAAAAATCATGAATAAAAAAATATTTTTTTTGGCATTATTATTACTCGGCTCAATATCCTATTCTCAAAAGCTAGATTGTAGTAAGTTCAAAAACGGAAAATTTTATAGTAAAATTTCCACAAGCTCTTTTGTCATTAAAGACACAATGATGGAAGATTTTAACGCTGGTGATTTTCTTGTTTGGACTTGGAGTATAAAATGGATAAACGATTGTGAATATGAAGCTGTTTGTACTATAAGCACGAATGAATTTATTGCAGTTGGAGATAAAATGATTGTAACAATCAAAGTTATTGATGGTGAGTGTTTCGAGTTTGATAGAAAATTAATAGACAAAAAATTTGCTGATGGTTCAGATACAAAGAGTTTTTATAACTGTATTAAAAAGAGTAATTAACTTCAAAATTAATATAGTATCCAATACAGGTACATAAATTTAAAAACGGTGATTTATTTCACCCAATCATTTAAAAAAACAATCATTAAAAACAATTATGAAAAAAACAGCACTTATTTTATTAGTATTATTGGGTTCAGTGGGATATTCGCAAACTTTAGATTGCAGTAAGTTTAAAAATGTAACGGCTTATAATCCGGAATTTCCCAACAGGTCTTTTATGATAAAAGACAATGTACAAGAAAGCTATAACAATGGTGTGCTTCAAATGGTTTGGGATTTAAAGTGGCTTTCTGAATGTGAATATGAAGTAGTTTGTATTAAAAAATTGGGCGAGACTCAAATAGCGTTGGGAGATAGAATTGTGGTGACTATTATAAGTATTGATAACGAGTGTTACACTTGCAAAAGAGTTTTTTATAGTAAAGATTTTCCTGAAGGGGATGTTGACCCAAAGAGTACATTTTGCTTTAAAAAAAATTAATGATTTACAAATGAAGCGATGATTTCTTTTGAATAATATTGAACAAAAAATTCCCGCTTTACAGTTTATTGAAACTGGAAAATAACTTTAAATAACAACCCAAACTATAAAACCGATACCATTCAAAATGAAAAAAATCACCTTATTGCTCCTCATTATTCTATCGCAAACTGTATTTGCAAAAATGCAACTTACCGAAGCCCAAAAACTCGCCGCAACCTGCAAAGTTTGGGGTTTTCTTAAATACTACCATCCTAAAGTGGCCGATGGAAGTAAAAATTGGGACGAGCAGCTTTTTGCAATTTTGCCTCTAGTCGAAAAATCACATACCAAAGAAGAGTTTTCGTTGGTTTTGGAAAACTGGATTGATGGTCTTGGTGAAGTAAAGAAAATTGCTCCAATTATTCTTCCTGCAAATGTTGAGTTTTTTGACAAAAACTTTGATTTAAGTTGGATGAATAACGACAAGTTGTTTGCTGTAACTCTTTCTAAAAAGTTGAAATTTATAGAAGAAAACAGGTATCAAAGCAATGAAATATTTGAACCGGGTTTTGATGGCTTAAAAAACTTAAAAAACTACTTTGATCTTGATTATAATAAGAAAGATTCCAGAATTCTAATGGTGTTTGCTTATTGGAATTTGGTAGAATATTATTATCCGTATAAATATGTATTGGACCAAAAATGGGATAAAACTTTAGAACAAATACTGCCTCTTGCTCTTGCTGCCAAAGATCAAAAAGATTTTTATAAGGCAATGAATACCATGACAACGAAACTCAATGACAGTCATGTTGAATTTGCCGTTTATGGGGCCTCGTCATCTGGAACAATTACTACATACTTTCCTGCGAACTGTAAAATAATTGATGATAAAATGGTTGTTACTGAGATTCTTGGTGATAGTTTGGCACAGGTTGACAATATTAAAATTGGAGATGTAATTACTAAAATAGATGATAAAACAATAAAACAGCATATTGAAGCATATAGAGATTTAGTTTCTGCTTCAAATGAATCTTCGTATTTGGATAGAATTGTGAAATTCATTTTGAGTTCCGATTCAGAAAAGGTTAAAGTAGAATTTCTTAAAGAGGGGAAGTACGAAACAAAATCAATGACTTGGTTTGATTATCATGAATCTCATAGAAATGAATTCAAAAGAGGCGCCATGAAAAAGAAGGAAAAATTTAAACTTCTCGACAAAAATATTGGTTATGTCAATATGGGTGTCATAAAAGAGAGACATATTCCAGAGATGATTGAAGCATTGCAATCTACAAAAGCAATTGTATTTGACATGAGAAATTATCCAAACGGAACTTTTGATGATATTGCAAATTTCATAAATTCTCAAGAAAAAGTGTTTGCAATTTATACCCAACCTTATTTAAATTATCCGGGAAGATATGTATGGACAGACGATGGAAGAAGATGTGGATTTGAAAATAAAGATCACTACAAAGGAAAGGTAATTGTGTTGCTTAATGAAGAGTCTTTGAGTCAGGCAGAATGGACGGCCATGTGTTTTCAAACGGCAGGCAACACCACCATTATCGGAAGTCAGACAGCTGGTGCAGACGGAAATGTATTTGGACCTGATTTTCAAGGATTCCATACTACGTATTCTGGAATTGGAGTTTATTATCCAGACAGACGCGAAACACAAAGAATCGGTATCATTCCGGACATTGAAGTGAAACCTACCATTAAAGGAATTCAAGAAGGAAAAGATGAGGTTTTGGACCGCGCTTTACAGTTTATTGAAAATGGGAAGTAATTGTAATGTAATCTTGATGAATACAACAATGTTTTGGGTTAATTTTCCGAAAAAAAAGAGGCTGAATGCTGATTCAGCCTCTTTTTTTGATTTTAAAATCATTTATTTTGCAATTATTTTTTAATACGTAATGTATTATTATAATTTTAAAAGTTGTGATGATTTATATGGCTGTCATGTCTTTTTTTGTAATAATACAAGGATATAAATACCACCATGTTTAAAACAATTATGAGTGACACAATTGGATTGAAATCTAAAACTCTTTCCAGATTTTTAGTGATTTTGCTTGCTCCCATTAATACAAACGTAAAGATGCTTACATAAGCGTAGACGAGATACAAAGATTCTTTGATTGTAATTGGATTGTTTTTCATTTTTGATTGTTTTAAGTTAATTACTCAATTGTATTTTTAAACATCAAAAATTTGGGTCACATAAAATTACGTGAATCGTTTTTTTATAAAAAATAAATCTGCTCAAAAGCCTGATAATCCGATTAAAACACAAAAGATAGAAGGGCTAAGCAAATATTTTTTTAAGATTGTATTCGTGATTAATAGAACGGATCTTATTTCAGAATTACATTCTGGTTTTTAAAAGGATAATAATTATACCAAGTACTAATTTTATCCCGTTGGGTGAAATTATTTTTTACCACATAGAAACATAGAATTTATATTTTTTAAAAGAAAGAAATAGACGTTTTACTATTCACATAGCTATTCTATGTGTGAAATAGTGCTATTTCTATTTATTCTTTGCCTATTCAGCATTAATCTATGATTCTATGTGGTTAAATTTTTATTTTATCTGAATTTCACCCAACGGGTTAATTTTAGTATTAATTTAAGGCATTAACGTCCTGTTGGTCTTGATTTCACTTGGGAATTGGTTTATTATTGAGTGATTATGAGAAAAACAGAAACCAGATTTATTGATGAATCTACTTTATTCATTCGCTGAATAAAAGGAAAGTTTATGGAATTGGCAATAGTAACAGATAGCGAAACTATTGCATGATTGTATGCATTTAGTATGGCATTTGGTAAGTTTTTGAATAGTTGATTTCTACGACAGTTTTTTTATTGGGTAAGGCAAATGGGTTTTTAAATCAAAAAGGGCTTAAAACATCTTAAAACGAACCCAGATTTCAGTCTCAAAACGGATTTGTACTGCCAGAAAATAAAAAATCACGAATAAACCGATTTGATTCAGTTCTATTCGTGATTTTTTTATTCGGAAATTTAGAATTTTCTATAATGATTGTATCAAAATCCAAGCATCGGGATTGTCATTTTCTATTATTTCGTTTTTTGCTTTTTCTGCTTCCGAAAAAGTAGAAAAACTGCCATACAAAACCGGATACAGACCGTTTTTGTTTATTGCCAATATTCTGGCTTTATACCCTTTGGCAATTAATTGATTGTATCTTTTTTTGGCATTGGCCTCACTTCTAAAGGCATCAGCCATAATGTGATACGGGTATTTTACCTCTTCTTCATTCGATTTTAAAGAAAGTGTTACAGCCGGTATTGGCGTTTGAATAAAGAAAGTGGCTTCCTGAATTTTATTTTGCACTTGTTTTTGCACGGCTGTTTCAACCAAAATAGTTTCAGAAGCAATTTGATTTTGGTATAAAGGGTAACCTATAGATCCAGTGACAGCCAGTCCTACAACAAGGACAGCGGCATACTTAAGATAAGGGCTTCTTTTTCTGGTTTCTGGGATAAAATTAAAAATTGGTTTTTCTTGATCGACTACCGCTTTTTCTGTTGCAGTTTCAATTTTTTGAAATGCAATTTCCCTTTTTACAATTGGCGACACAAAAGAAGTTAATCCAAAAGATTGTGCCAAATAATTGGTTTGTTCGTTTGGCGTAAAAATGATATTGTTATCCGAATTCAAACCCAGAACTCCAATGCTTTTTATCGAAAAAGTTTTGTTTTCCTGTAATGCTTTTTTCCAGCTCAACACCTCATATTCTATGGCACTTACGGCATAATCATAAGAAGTTTTTTCGGCTTGGGCAATGTGATTGGCCAATAATCCGTCATTGTTCTTAAGGTGGGAATTAAAAGAAATCGTCTTTTTTGGCGGAAAAAAAGAATGCGAGTTTTCAATCAATTGAGCGGATTGGATTTCGGTTAGGAAAGCTCCAAAACCCGGAACGGTTACACATTGATAACGGTATAAAAGCTGCGCGATGTAAAGTTCGATTTTCATAGTAACAAAGTTATACAACCAAAATAGTTATCAAAATTTTATTCACAATTTTTATTAACAATTTACATACTTTTAAGCATCAGCGCATTACTGTTTTAGCATTCGTAAATCAAGTGCTATAAATCTGTTTTGCTTTTGTTTTTTTTCTTAAAAGCCTCTTTTTTTTAAATATCTTTTTGTTTGTTTATTAATATTTAGACTCTGAAATTTTTTTTGATTCAAAAATATGTAGTATAATTGTAAGATATGTCAGAAGAAAATTTATTTTATATAATGGCTTTGCTCCGCGTTGAAGGGGTAGGTGATATAATGGCCAAAAAGTTGCTCACTCATTTTGGAACTGCCGAAAATGTTTTGAATGCCAAACCTTCGCAACTGTCCGCTATTGATGGGGTAGGGACTGTTTTGTTGAAAAACTTTAAAGACAAAACTATTTTCGATAAAGCCAAACAAGAGCTTTATTTCATAAAAAACAACGAGATCGATGTGCTTTATTTTCAAGACGAAAAGTATCCAGATCGATTGAAGCACTGCATTGACGGCCCAGTTTTACTTTTTTCATCCGGAAATGTCAATTTGAAAAACCGAAAAATAATAAGTATTGTCGGTACGCGCCAAATCACGTCGTATGGAACCGAATTCTGCAGAAAATTAATTGAAGATCTAGCTCCTTTGGATCCCATTATTGTCAGTGGTTTTGCTTATGGTGTGGATATCGTGGCGCACCAACTGGCAATGGATCATGACTTACAAACCATTGGAGTTGTAGCACATGGTCTGAATCAAATTTACCCAAAACCACATAAAAAATACGTCACCAAAATGGAACAAAATGGAGGTTTTTTGACCGAATTTTGGAGTTCTTCGAATCCTGATAAGGAGAATTTTGTTCGACGAAACCGCATTGTGGCCGGAATGAGTGAAGCGACGATTGTCATCGAATCTGCCGATAGAGGCGGTTCGCTCATCACCGCCAATATGGCCAATGATTACAACCGGGATGTTTTTGCCGTTCCTGGGCGCACTACCGACAAATACAGTCAGGGTTGCAATAATTTGATTAAAACCCAAAAAGCAAATCTGCTGACCAGCGCTGCCGATTTGATTTATATTTTAAATTGGGATATCGAGAAAGAAACCAAACCCATTCAAAAACAACTGTTTGTCACGCTTGATGATGACGAGCAAAAAGTGTACGACTATCTTTTGAAAACAGGAAAAGAGTTGATGGACATCATCGCCCTGCATTGTGATTTTCCCATTTACAGAATATCGGGTTTATTGTTGAATATGGAATTAAAAGGAGTGATACGACCTTTGCCGGGGAAAATGTTTGAGGCGATTTAACGCTATTAGGTATTTGGAATAGTTGCAGGAATCCAGTCCTATTCCTCAATTCTACTGCTATATATTTTTCGCAATCTCCCGTTGTATTCTAGGTGTCTTTTTTTTATTTATATTTATTTTATTGTTTGTTTTTTTTCATTTCATTTTTCATTTCAATTTTCATTTGTTCTACTATTTTTTTTATTTGTTCATTGGAAGACATCACATTTTCTGTTTGGGTTAACCACTTATCAAAGTTCTTTTTATCAATCTTGTAAAAATAGCCTTGTAAAATGTAAAACGCATTTTCGGCAACATATGTTTTATCGGGACAAACTTCCAAAGAATTTGTGTAGCTAGCGATAGCTGCATCTAATTGTTGAGTATTTACCAATGCATAAATATATTCTTTATTAATGAAGGCATCTGTAGGATTTACAACTAGCGCTTTTTTTAGTAATTCAATAGCTTTTTTATATTGTTGCAAGCGATTATACGAGTAGGCTAATTGGACAGATAATCCTTCATATTCGCTATTGATTTTAGATGCTTTTTCTAATAACTCCATTCCTTTTTGATATTCTCCCCAAGCATTATAAATAGAACCCCAGCTATACAATTGTTCAATTGAGCCTTCTTTCAATTTATTTAAGCTTAGCGAACCGGGATCTTTGCTTATTTTTAATTGCTCGAGATTTGCTTCAGGTATTACAGCAATAAGGGTTTTACTTGGATATAAGGGGACTTTTATCTCAGCGTTCTCTTCGTTTGGATATGCTTTAATCTTTCCTGTAGAATCAATTTTTAAATTGCCTCGATACTCAAATATAAGAACTGCTCGCGAATCCACGTAAATGAAACCATACTTATGTAATCCACCATATTCCTCCGGAAATACAACCCATTTATTTTCACAATCAAGTATTCTTTTGTCAAACGTTAACTGCGCAGATGCTGTAATGCTAATCAGTAAAAAGAAGGTGAAAAGAAGGTTCTTCATGATGTAATTTTTAGATCTGAATTAAGAAAATAGGCATTGTAGACTTTCGTCTTAAAGGACTTTAGTTATTTTGTAAATATAAATGATTTGTAGCTAAAATTTATTTTGAAAGAACCGTAATCAAAAATTGCAGATGTCTATAAAAAACATCTGCAATCTTAATTCGTTAATCAACATCAAAAATCCCTATTTTAAAGCCTTAAAAAGAATCTCAACAGGGTGAAATGATTTTCGGCTTGTTCCGTCGCTAATTTGGTGTCTGCAGCTGGTTCCAGAGGCAGATATTAGCGTCGCTTCCTCTTCGGCACGGATGGCTGGGAATAAAACCAATTCTCCGATTTTCATAGAAATGTCATAATGCTCTTTTTCATATCCAAAAGATCCCGCCATACCGCAACAACCACTTGGGATATTGAGGACGGTATAATTTTTTGGAAGCATCAAGATTTTCTTAAGTGGTACCAATGATGATAACGCTTTTTGAAAACAGTGGCCGTGCATACGGACTCTTTCGGTGTTTTCTGTAAAAGAATCTGATGTGATGCGGCCTTCGTCTAATTCTTTGGCTAAAAATTCTTCAATAAGCATTGCTCTGTTTGAAATCGATTTTGCTTTTGTTTTAAAATCACCACGGCACAAATCAGGATATTCATCGCGGAATGATAATATAGCAGATGGTTCAATTCCAACCAAAATTGTGTTTTCCGGCATTTCTTTGGCGAAAGCCTGTATATTTTTTTCGGCAATTTCTCTGGCTTCTTTCAGCATTCCTTTCGAAAGATAGGTTCTTCCGCTGATGCCAATTTCAGGAACCGCAACTTCATACCCCAAACGATTAAATAGCTTTACTGCAGCTTGACCTATTTCGACATCATAGAAATTCAGGAATTCATCATTGTACAGATATACTTTTCCTTGTATTAAATTTCCGGTTTGTCTAAAGCTTTTGAACCATTTGGCAAAAGTGGTTTTGTGCATTAACGGCAATGATCTTTCGGTGGCAAAACCGGTCGAACGTTTCATTAGGTTTCCCAGAATTCCTTTGGAACCAAAATTATACAACCAAGGCACCGAAGCAAACAATTGATTGATTTTTGGGGTGTTACCGATTAATTTGGAACGGAATTTCACTCCGTTTTTATCATGGTATTGTTGTAAGGTTTCGGCTTTTAGTTTTGCCATATCAACATTTGACGGACATTCGGATTTACATCCTTTACAACTCAAACACAAATCCATTACTTCGAGTAACCCTTCATCGTCAAATTTGTTTTCTTTGGTAGAGTTGTTGATAGTTTCTCTAAGAATGTTGGCTCTGGCGCGAGTCGTGTGTTTTTCATCACGGGTTGCCATATAACTTGGGCACATAGTACCACCACTTTTCTCGGTTTTTCTGCAGTCTCCGGATCCGTTGCACATTTCGGCTGCACGAACAATACCGTTATGTTCGGAGAAATCAAAATAGGTTTCGGGCATTGGAGTATCCTGACCCGGTGTATATCTCAAGCTGGTATCCATTGGTGGTGTATTCACGATTTTGCCCGGATTAAAAATGCCCCACGGATCCCAAGTGTTTTTCACTTGAATAAACAATTGGTATATTTCTTCCCCCAGCATCAGCGGAATAAATTCACCGCGAAGTCTTCCATCGCCATGTTCACCACTAAGTGAACCTTTGTATTTTTTAACCAAATGAGCAATGTCGGTGGCGATAGTTCTAAAAAGTGCTGCTCCTTCTTTGGTTTTTAGATCAATAATTGGTCGAAGATGCAATTCTCCTGTCGCCGCATGCGCATAATGCACACAACTTAGATTACGTTCTTTTAAAATGATATTGAAATCTTCGATAAAATCAGGTAAATCATTGACGTCAACCGCAGTATCTTCAATAACGGCAACTGCTTTGGCATCGCCCGGAATATTAGACAATAATCCCAATCCCGCTTTTCTAAGATTCCAAACTTTATTGGTGTCTTCGCCCCAAACAATCGGGAAGTGATAACCAAGGTTTTTGGAACGCATCAGCTCTTCCATTTCTTGGGCTGCCTGAATAATTTCTTCTTTCGAGTCCCTTAAAAATTCAACAACCAAAATCGCTTGTGGATCGCCTTCCACAAAGAATCTATTTTTGCTTTGCTCAATATTTTCTTTGGTACATTCCAGGATATAATGATCGATCAATTCAACGCTGTCCGGGTTGAATTTCAAGGCTTCTAGATTGGCTTTCAACGATTCGTTGATGCTATTGTGGTGTACGCAGACCAAACCAGCGAAAGGTTTTAGTGCATCAACCAAATTCAGTTTAATCGCGGTTGAAAAGAACAATGTCCCTTCGGAACCGGCGATTAATTTACAGAAATTAAATTTTTCGATCGGATCGCCAAAAGGTTGACTGTCGGCCAATAAATCCAATGCATATCCTGTATTTCTTCTAGGAATTGATTTTTTAGGATAATTTTCGTCAAATAAAGCTCTGTTGGCTGGTGATGATAATAATTCTTTGGTTTGGACATAAATGTTTTGTTCCAAAGGGCTTACTACATTTAGTCCATTGCATTTGTCTTCAAATTCCGCATGGGTAAGAGCACCAAAAGTAACTTCATTTCCATCGGCCAAGAAACCTTTAATTTCAAGCAAATGCTCACGGGTGGAGCCATAAATTACGGATCTCGCACCACAGGCATTATTTCCTACCATTCCGCCAATCATACAGCGATTACTGGTTGAGGTTTCTGGTCCAAAGAATAATTTAAAGGGTCTTAAATGGATATTCAGTTCATCACGAATCACTCCAGGTTCAACCCAACACGATTTTTCAACCGGATCAACTGAAAGGATTTTGGTAAATTCCTGTGAAATATCAACCACGATTCCATTTCCAACAACCTGTCCAGCAAGAGATGTTCCTGCCGCACGAGGAATGACACTGCTTTTATTTTCTCTAGCAAAGGCAATGATTTTTTGAATATCTTCCTTCGTTTTTGGAATGGCAACTGCCAACGGCATTTCTTTGTAAGCACTAGCATCAGAGGCATAAAGCGTACGCATGGTATGGTCGTACAGTAATTTTCCATCTAATTGCTTTTCAAGACTTTCAAGGTTCATTTTGGTGATTTTAGATTTAAAAAATTTCAGCTTATAGATTTCGGTTAATTTGAAACTATAAGCTGAAATCTAAAATTATTTAGTACAGAATTCTATATCGAATGGTATTCGGAATCTTTTTCAGTTTTTTCTCCAAATCTTTGTTATGAAAATTATCGATGTCGGTAATTACATAACCCAAAGTTTCGTTGGTTTTAAGATATTGTCCCAAAATATTGTTGTCATATTCCAAAAGAATATTGTTGATTTGCGCCAAAATACCTTTTACATTTTCATGAATATGCATGATACGGTGCGCACTTTGAAGTTCAGGAAGTTGAATTTCAGGAAGGTTTACACTTCCGTAAGTAGTACCTGTATTGATGTAATTAATTATTTTGTTGGCCACATAATGCCCAATATCTTCTTGCGCTTCTTCTGTGCTTCCTCCAATATGCGGAGTCAATATTACATTTGGCATTCCTTGTAATTCAGATACGAAAGGGTCGTCATTACTGCTTGGTTCTTCAGGGAAAACATCCACTGCAGCACCACGAATTTTTCCGCTTTTCAAGTTGGCTACCAATGCATCAATATCTACAACATGTCCTCTTGAAAGATTCAAAAAGATAACTCCTGGCTTCATGTATTCAAAAGCATCGGCATCAATTAAGTTTTTATTGCTGGCGCGTCCGTCAACATGTAAAGAAACCACATCCGAAAGTGCCAATAATTCCTTCAATGAAGAACATTTTTTTGCATTTCCTAGAGCCAGTCTATCAACCGCATCATAGAAATAGACTTTCATACCCAATGCTTCGGCTATAATAGAAAGTTGTGATCCAATACTTCCGTATCCAACCAACCCTAATTTTTTTCCGCGTATTTCAACACTGTTTGTGGCCGATTTATCCCAAACACCAGCATGCATCATTTTGCTTTTTTCGAAAGTGTTACGAACTAACATTATGATTTGACCCAAAGCCAATTCTACTACCGAACGGGTATTACTGTATGGCGCATTGAAAACTGAAATTCCTTTCATACTGCAAGCATTCAAATCTACTTGATTGGTTCCTATACAGAATGTTCCAATCGCATGCAGTTTTTTGGCATGTTCCAAAACTTTGGCGGTAACATGAGTTTTAGAACGGATACCCAATATAGAAACGCCTTTTATTTTTTCAATCAATTCATCTTCGGACAATGACCCTTTGATGGTTTCTACATTATAACCTTCGTGTTCGAAGATTTTTACAGCGTCTTCATGAACATTTTCCAACAACAAAACGTTAATTCTGTTTTTTGGATAAGAAACCGAAGCTTTATAGGATAGTTCATAAAGAATTTCATCCAATGACGGTGCTATTTGACTGGCTTTTTCTACCACAATTTTTCGGCTCACATTTTCGGTAAAAGCAAAAAATTTGGATACCGCTCCACCTTCAAGGGTTTCGTAATCGGTATAACCATCACCAATCATTATGGCTTCTCCTTGAAGGTTTAATGATTTGATTTTTTTAACTTTTCCTTGATTTTCACATAATTCGTCTTTCTCGTCAAAACCAATGATGTTTCCTTCGTGGTCAAATTTGAACGTATTGGCCAAAACGTGTTCTGGTTTGATTCCGTATTCTTGAACGATTGGGATGATGATTTCCTTAAAACCGTTTGAAATGATATAAATGTTTTCAGCGTGTTGTTTGAAGAATGTTCTATTTCTGATCACCGATGCAGTCACTTTCTTTTTTAATTCTTCAATTACGGCACCTATGTGATCTCTATTGGCCTGTAATAATTGAATTCTTTGAGTCAAAGATTCTTTTAAGGACAATTTACCTTCCATTCCAAGGTCGGTTAATCGCTGAATTTCGCTTAATATTTGAACGCCTGCGGCACTATCTTGGTAAATTACTTCGCATAATACATCTAGTGCTTCGACTTTCATAAAAGTACTGTCAAAATCGAATATAAATGTTTCCTGATTTTCTGTCATCTTTTTACTGTTTTTCACAAATAGAAGTTATTTGTCAATTTTTTTCAAAGATAGCCCCTCTATTGGTTTTCTGAAAATTTATTGGTATAATACTAAACAGTTTAACGAGAATTGAGATTATTGTTATAAATTCTCTTTTTGGTTGGGTAATTTTAAATTTTAACTGCTAAAATCAATTTTAAATTTTGTTTTATTTATTTTAAAAACGCTTTAATAAATTGATTTCCGTAAAAGGAGAACGATATTTCTTAAAAAAAGCAATAACTCGTCACTATTCGCTATACGAAACAGAGAATTTGACAAGTTATTGGATTTTTTTTAGTCTCTAATTTTGTAATTTTACATCTGTACTTTCAAAAATTTTATCGGCTGATGAAGCCACAAAACCTTGATACAAATTTCCATCAGGCATAGCATAACGTAATGCAAACTCATAATAGCAAGATGGAATTTCAAATGAACCTTCTTCAAAGTTGATGGTGCATAAATCGGCTAAGGTGCTGGATTGTTCTAATAATTTTTCAGGAGTTCCTTTTATTTTTCCGCCCGAAGCATTCAGTTTCCACCCGTTTTCTTCCAAGAAATCGTTTAGTTCTTCCAGTTTTTGAAAATGTTTAAGCCCATTTACACTAATTGTAAAATGATTGGCACGAAAACCATAGATATACATCCAAGCTGCATATTCTGATTCCTCCAAAAGTGATTTGTATATGGCTTGTGAATCTGATTTCCAAAAAGTGCTGTTTAAAGCTAATTCGGGATGATTAAATTCATTAGGGTCACAATCATCCAGTAATTTTTTTACTGTATTTTGTAGAGATTCTGAACATTTTTCTAGCTCTAACTCAGAGATAAAAATTCGCGGTGCATCTGTGTCTGTAGTATGTTCGTAGTGTTTTGCAAACAATTTTTTAGATTCAAAAACATATTCTCCACGGGCTTCATATCCAACGTTTACGAAAATTTTTTCTAACACAGAGATGTTGACTCTTTTGTCATTAAATGTTCTAATCGCAATGTGGTCATTTTGAATTTTTTCGCCTTTTTGCTCTAATAAAGTGTGTATTTTTTTTGCAGATGGGGTTATTTCAGCATATTGTTCCCATAGTTTCGAAAGCAGTTGATTTTTATCCATTTCTGTCAGTATTTTTAAGTTGTAATAATGACGCAAAACTAGATAGAAATCTGTTGAACTAACATAATTATGGTTCGATTATTTATAAATAGACATATTTGATTGATATTTGTGTAATTTTGACAGTAGTAAGCATTGTTTTTGCTTTAGAATTGTCAATGTTATAGTTTCCAACCAAATAGTTAAGTGATGTTAAACACCAAAAACAACGAAAATACTGATTATTTAGACCAAGAAATCATCAGAAAGCTGAGTGAGAACGGAAGAATTCCCTATTCTGAATTGGCCAAAGAATTAAAAGTCTCTAATTCGTTGGTACATTTACGGGTAAAAAAATTGCAGGAATCGGGAGTGATTGCAGGGTTTTCTGTAAAATTGAATGCGAAAGCCAATGGTTTTGAAACCATTACCTATACCGGAATCACCACCAAAGAAGCCCGTTTTGCCTATTCAATAGCCGAGCAATTAAAACTGATTCCCGAGATTGTGGAATGCCACTGGGTTTCGGGTAAATATGCTTTGTTTATAAAAATTGTAGCGGCAAATAACGAAGAGCTACGCAAAATAATCTACGAGCAAATACATATTATTGAAGGAGTGGGGGGAACGGATTCTTTTATTTCTTTTGGATCGGCTTTTGAGAAAAATTTGCCGATACAGTAGCCTCTATAAATAGCAATTGCTCTAAGTTTTACGGATTGATTCGTGAAACTTAGGGCAATTCGCGTTTTCCTTAATTTTTGGAACTAAACAATACTATTTTCCTCCTCAATAAGCTCCTTTTTTTCTACTATAAAAAAGAGAAATGTACCGATTGTTAATGTAATAATACTCAGTAACCAGAGAAAATAACCCAATTCTAAAGATAAAATTTTTGCTAATGAACCACTTTCAGACCCAAGTATTTCAGTCCAAAATGAAAAACTAATTGCCAAGACCGAAGCTATACAGCTAAATATAATTGCTTTTCGATCATTTCTTTGCAACATAATTATTGCATATAAACATAAAGGATTTGCAAGCCAAATAATCTCCTCCAATAATCCCCCACCAGCAAAAGCGGTACTTCCTGTTAGAAGATAACTCAAGGAAGATATGGAGCATTCTCCATGGTAGTCTATTTTTATTGCATTTTGAGTTAATGAAATAAAGAACAGTAGTAAGCTGATATTTATGGTTATACTCTTAATTCTTTCTGACTCCATTTTTGGCTTTCGGTTTTGGTAGTTATAGTTTGACTGTTATTTGACTTCGAGTTGTTCTTTAAACCTCAAATCCCAATTTCTCTCTTACTCTATTCAAAACACCAGTCGCAACAGTACTGGCTTTTGCAGCACCTTTTTTCAATAATGCATCTACTTCTGGAAGATTGTTAATGTAATAGTTGTATTTTTCTCTTTCTGTTTTGAATTTTTCAACGATTAATTCAAACAAGGCTTGTTTGGCGTGACCGTAACCGTAATTTCCTCCCAAATAATTGACTCTCATCGCTCCGATTTGACTTTCGTCTGCCAACAATTTATACAAAGCAAAACAGTTACAAGTATCAGGATTTTTAGGATCTTCTAGTGGTGTACTGTCGGTTTCAATGCTCATGATTTGTTTGCGCAAGGCTTTATCATCCAAGAATATATTGATAAAATTATTGGCAGATTTACTCATTTTACCGCCGTTGGTTCCAGGAATTAGCATGTTGTCTTCCTGGATTTTTGCTTCCGGAATCACGAAAGTTTCTCCCATTTGGTGGTTGAAACGCGACGCGACATCACGTGTAATTTCCAAATGCTGTAACTGATCTTTTCCAACTGGGACGAATTGAGCATCGTATAACAAAATATCGGCTGCCATAAGCATTGGATATGAAAACAAACCGGCATTAACATCTTCCAATCGATCGGCTTTATCTTTGAAAGAGTGCGCCAAGGTCAAACGTTGAAAAGGAAAAAAGCAACTCAAATACCAAGACAACTCTGCGGTTTGTGCCACATCGGACTGACGGTAGAAAACAACTTTGTCTACATTCAATCCGCAAGCTAACCAAGCCGCGGCTGTACTGTAAGTATTTGCTCTTAGTGTTTCACCATCTTTTATTTGGGTAATGGAGTGCAAATCGGCTATAAAAAGGAAAGATTCGTTTTCTGGTTTATTTGATAATGCTATTGCGGGTATAATTGCGCCCAATAGGTTTCCCAAATGCGGAGTTCCTGTACTTTGGACACCTGTAAGTATTTTTGCCATTTTTAGTTATTTAAATCTCGTATGATTGTATTGTGGTATACTATTTTATCGCAAAGTTAATTCTTTTGCTAAATTTTCCGCAAGTTTCCTTACTTTTGACTTTATGAAAAGTATAAAAAAGATTTTATGGGCCATTTGGCGGGTTTGGTTTTACGTTGTAATGCTGATTCCAATCCTTGTTATGCTCCCTTTTTTGGTAGCTTCAATATTAACCGAAAGTGGATATCCCTATTTTTTTAAAATGTCTCGTATTTGGGCCAAATGTGTACTTTTTGGTATGGGTTTTTATTATAAAATAGAAAAAATTCAAAAATTAGACCATAACAAAAGTTATATGTTTGTGGCCAATCATACCTCAATGACAGACATAATGCTTATGCTTGCTGCCGTTGATAATCCATTTGTGTTTGTTGGCAAGATGTCTTTGGCTAAAATTCCGTTGTTTGGTTTTTTCTATAAACGTACTAGTATTTTGGTAGATAGAAATAGTTCAAAAAGCAGAATGGAAGTGTTTAATGAAGCTCAAAAGAGAATAGATCGCGGATTAAGCATTTGTATTTTCCCAGAAGGAGGAGTTCCACATGACGAATCTATTTTATTGGATAATTTCAAAGATGGGGCCTTTAGATTGGCCATAGAACATGAATTGCCAATTGTGCCTTTGGTGTTTCCAGACAATAAAAAAAGATTATCGTATACATTTTATAGCGGAAGTCCAGGTTTAATGCGTGTTAAAATCCTTCCTTATGTTGAAACTGCTGGTAGAACTGCTGTTACAGATAGAAGAGAAATTCGAGAGGAAATTCGAGATTTAATTTATAATGAATTACTCGAGTTTGAGAAAAAAGATAAGATGAAATAATTTAAATTCTTATATAAAAAAAGGAGACTTTCTATTTTTGAAAGTCTTCTTTTTAATTTATTTATGATGCTTTTTTTACAACTATTGTTTGAGTAACAAATTCTGTTGCGGTTTTTTTAAATTTTAAAGTGTACGTTCCTTCAGCAACTGGTGTCACTTTATAGGTTGTTGTTTTAGTTGTGGGTGTTGTGCCACAACTTGTTCCTTCATACTTAGATTGTACTTCAATTTGTTTTGTTTTTTCAGTAGTTATTTCGATAAACTTATTAAAAGTTCCACAATTGTTCTCTACTGCATAAGTAACCGTAAAACTCAATTCTTGATTGGGAACTCCTGTAGTTGGTCCTGTAACTGCACTAACTAAAGAAGTTTTTGTAATCAGTTGTGGTTGGTCATCGTCTTTAGAACAAGCAGTTAATGAAACAGCAACAAAAAGAATCATTGCTACGGTTTGTAATCTTAATTTTTTCATGGTTTTAAATTTTTATTAAATTATATTGATTTTAATAAAGATGATTAAAACTCATATTGGTTGCGTGACTTTTTTTTGGTAATTGATAATAGACAAAGATTTGATTCTAAAAAAAAACCGACTGAATTGATTTTCAGCCGGTTTCGAATTATTTAAGCATTTGCTAATTCTTTGATGTGATTTTTGATTTTTGCTTCTAGTTCGTCTGCCAATTCAGGATTGTCTTTTATCAGTGATTTTACAGCATCACGACCTTGTCCTAGTTTGGTTTCTCCATAACTGAACCAAGAACCCGCTTTTTTGATAATTTCAAATTCTACCGCAAGGTCTAGTATTTCACCTGTTTTAGAGATTCCTTCGCCATACATAATATCAAATTCTGCTACTTTGAATGGTGGAGCTACTTTGTTTTTAACCACTTTAACTTTGGTTCTGTTTCCAAGTACGTTATCACCGTCTTTAATCTGAGTTGAACGACGAATGTCCAAACGTACTGAAGCATAAAATTTCAAAGCATTTCCTCCAGTCGTTGTTTCAGGATTTCCAAACATTACACCAATTTTCTCTCTCAATTGATTGATAAAGAATACGGTACAATTGGTTTTGCTAATCGTTCCTGTTAATTTTCTTAAAGCTTGTGACATCAAACGGGCGTGTAGACCCATTTTTGAATCTCCCATTTCGCCTTCGATCTCACTTTTTGGAGTCAAGGCTGCAACCGAGTCAATAACCACAATATCAATAGCTCCTGAGCGAATCAGGTTTTCGGCAATTTCCAATGCTTGCTCCCCATTATCCGGTTGTGAAATAATTAGATTTTCAATGTCTACACCCAATTTTTCAGCATAGTTTCTGTCAAAAGCATGTTCAGCATCTATAAAAGCTGCAATTCCACCCGCTTTTTGGGCTTCGGCAATTGCATGCAGTGTCAAAGTTGTTTTACCAGACGATTCCGGTCCGTAGATTTCTATAATTCGTCCTCTCGGATAACCACCAACTCCCAAAGCCAAATCGATTCCCAAAGACCCAGACGAAATTGTTTCAACTTCCTCAATGGCTTTGTCGCCCATTTTCATTACAGTTCCTTTTCCGTAGGTTTTGTCTAATTTGTCAAGTGTAAGTTGTAACGCTTTTAATTTTGCTTCTTTCTCTGAACCAGTCTTTTCTTTCATCTCTTTTTCTTTTATTTTCATATTTTATTCCAATTATTTAAGCTTAAAATATTGGATGGATTTCAATTTATTTTCGTAAAAATACTTCTTTTTTTCGAAGTTGCAACAGTTGTTTTTTTTGAACAAATTGCGCTATTTGTTATAGAAATGATTCTAGTTTAAAAAGCAGCTTGCCAAAAGAACAGTTCTTATTTGATGCTTTCTCCTCAAAATTTAGATTTAATCAAATAAAGCTTTCAATTCAGTTGCGTCATGAGGATTCATTTTTCCGGCCAAGACTAAGCTTAGTTGTTTCCTTCTTAAAGCGGCATCAAACCGTTGTTTTTCTAACTCCGTTTCAGGAACCAGCAAAGGTACTTCAACAGGTCTTCCGGTATCATCGACTGCTACAAAAGTGTAAATCGCCTCATTGGCTTTGGTTCTATTGCCAGATTGACGATCTTCTACCCAAACATCCAGATAGATTTCCATCGAACTTTTAAAGGCTCGAGACACTTTGGCTTCAATAATGACTACACTTCCCAGCGGAATTGCTTTATTAAAAGCGACATGATTAACAGACGCAGTTACTCCAATTCTTCTGGAATGTCTGCCTGCTGCAATACTAGCAGCACGATCCATTCGAGCCAATAATTCCCCACCAAACAAGTTGTTCAAAGGATTGGTTTCGCTCGGTAAAACCAAATCGGTTAAAATTGTTAATGATTCTGAAGGGTGTTTTGGTGTCATATTTAAAAAAAGGGGATTGTTTGTTTTTTATATTTAATTACAATTTTTAAGTTTAATTCAACCAATAAACGGCCATTACTGCAGGAATAAAATATAGTACGATAGTTCTTGCACCATCATAATCCTTGGCCAAGCGCTGACCAAACAATAGCATTATAAGGGTTATGCACGAAAATATTGCACCGTACAAACCGTATAGTCTTCCGCTGTTTAAGGCAATTTCTATACTTCCGACAATGCACAAAACACCAGAAATTAATTCCAATATCAGCACATTAAGTAAAGCCAATGGCACTTGATTTCGTAAGGGCGTTTCGAGAAAATGTTCTTTTAACCAATCTACATTGTCTTTCCAATGAAATATTTTGTCTTGTGCAGACTGCAAAAAAGTAATGGCTAAAAAAACTAAAATTAAGATTGAGGCAATGTTGTTCATAGGGGCTATTTTTTATGTATTAAACGTGTAAGTTTGATGGATAAATCAGTTAAAATTATTTTGGCATTTCCATTACGTTCAATATGATACATCGCATCTGATAATTCGTTGAAAATGTCGTTAATGTTATTTCCGTTTACAAATGGCGCAAAATTTTCCAGTTTAAACTTTTCGACTTTTGGCTCTATATAGACTAAAGGTTTAGTCTCATAATTGAGCAATAAAGCCTGTCGGAACATTTCGATACAAAACTGAAGAAATTTTTTCTGAGTTTCTCTTCCCAATACCGCTATTTGTTCACTCCAAAGAATCAAATCCTGAATCGCTGCAGCATTGCCTTTGGCTTTAAATGCAGCTCTCACCCAAGTCACAAACCATTCATCAAATGGCAAGTCATCAGCGTTATCTTGTAATAAATGAATTGCTTTGGAATAATTTCCTTGTGCTTGATGTGCTATTTTTAATGCTGTTTTCGGGTCAACCTGTTCTCTATTGATTAATGCATCTGAAATGATCTTTTCGCTCAGTCCATTGAAATGTAAAATTTGGCAACGGGAACGAATGGTCTGAATGATATCTTCTTCGTTTTCTGATATTAGTAGGAATATGGTTTTTTCAGGAGGTTCTTCTAAAAGTTTAAGTAATTTGTTGGATGCTGCGATATTCAATTTATCGGCCATCCATACAATCATAATCTTATAGCCACCTTCATAAGATTTTAAAGATAGGGATTTTAAAATTTCCTGGGCATCATCTACGCGTATTTCACCTTGTTTATTCTGAACACCTAATTTTGCGTACCAATCGAATAATCCGCCATAGGGTTTTTCAATTATAAATTCTCTCCAATCGGCAATGAAATCGATGCTTTTTGGTTTTTGTTTTACTTCTTCCGTTGTAACGGTTGGGTATACAAAATGCAAATCAGGGTGTGATATTTTCTGAAATTTAATATTACAAGACTCATTAGTGCCGTTGTTTTCTCCATCCGTATTGTTGCAAAGTACATATTGAGCATAGGCTATGGCCATTGGTAATGTCCCCGAGCCCTCTGGGCCAATAAACAATTGAGCGTGTGGAATCCGACCTAAATCGGCGCTTTTTGTTAAATGATTTTTTATATAATCCTGCCCTAGAATGTCTGAAAATTGCATAAGCAAAGATAGTAGAAAATGATAAAGGCAAAAATTTTCTAATGTAATTTTGCAATGTACTGTTTTTGTGATTTGTAAAAGAGTAAAAAAGTTTGAACGTAATTTATATTGTAATTCAAAAATAAAATTGTTAATAACTTTTGTATACTATTAACGCCTAATCGAATTGTAGTTAAAAAAAAAAATATATTAACACATATAGAGCTACATTTTATTTTCGTTTAATGTTAATTTATCATTTAGTTGTATAATTCAATTACATCGACAAAGTGTTGATTTTACTCGACAGAATGAATGTTTTAAGTATTTTTAAATAAAATTTTCTTCTGATTTTTTTTTAAAGGACTTGCAAATTCAATTAATTTGTATATTTTTGTTTTATTAATCAAATAAATCCAAGATATGAAAGGGAAAATTATTTTTTTCAGTATTTTTATGTTAGCATTAAGTTCTAAAACTTTGGCACAAACAAAACCTAATATGCCAAAAAGTATTATTAGTACAAATGCGGCTATTCGTACATATCACGACGATAAAACGCTGAATGCAATGTCAAAAGGCGAATTGTTGGAATTATATATCGAACGCATAAAAGTTTTAGTAAAAATATTGCCTTATGTTGCATTGGCTACAAAGCCAGGGGTTACAATGACTGATTTGGGTATTCCAGATGATGTTAATAACAGAAAAGCATTAGATTTACAATCAGAAGCAACACAAGCATTCTTAGAAATCACCGTTGATTTCCAAAGAAAAATGCTTCCTTATTCTGATAAATCTCAGTTAGTGAATTCAATTATATTTTACGAGCAAACTTTAAAATCGTTGAATGAGTTTGATCATCAATAATATTTGTTTTTAAGAATTAGATAGTTCTTAAGCCGTTCTTTAACTCTTAAATGAGTTTACACTCTTATCCTACAGAGATTTATAATTTTAATTTTAATACCCCAAACCTATGAAAAACATAAATTTACTTATGTGGGTTTTTCTTTTTACTTTGTGTTCAGTTAATGCACAACAAGAAAAAGGAATTTTTGGATCAAGCAATTGGTTAAATAACTGGACAGAATTTAAGCCAGCAAAAGTGGACTATGGCGATGCTACAGTTATACTTGCAGGAAATATTTCGACTAATACTACACTTGTCAAGAAAGATGTATATGTGTTACAGGGAAATGTTTATGTAACCAATAATGCAGTTCTTACTATTGAGCCAGGAACGGTTATATTAGGTGATTTTGATTCAAAAGGTACTTTAATTATTACAAAAGGATCTCAAATTATGGCACAAGGTTTGGAAACAGATCCTATTGTGTTTACTTCAAGCAAAACTATTAAAAAAGGAGGTGATTGGGGAGGAATTGTAATCCTTGGTGATGCACCTATTAATAAATTTGGGAGTTATTCTTCCGTAAATTACGACTTAGATCCTACTCTTACTACTTATGGGGGATCTAATTCTGCAAGCAATTCAGGTGTTTTAAAATTCGTTAGAGTTGAATATGCTGGGAAAAAAGTAAGAGGTTCAGAAACTTTCAACGCAATATTATTGGGAGGTATTGGTAACAAAACCATATTAGAGAATATCATGGTTAGTTATGCTTCTGCTGATGCATTTGAAGTGCTGGGAGGCGAACCAATTATTAACAAAGCTGTTTGTTATCGTTCAGGCGGAATAGATTTTAAATTTACTTTAGGAGCTCAAGCAAAAATTGATAATTCATTAGCTGTTAGATCTTCTTATACTTCGAATAGTACTGATTCTCGTTCGTTAGATATTTCTTCTTATAGTAATAAAGCGGATGTTGATTTTACCAAAAAGCAAACCTTTGTTACAGCTACTAATCTTACGTTAGCTAATGATAGTGACGACATCGATAAGGATATTAAAGCTGGTTTGGTTAAAGAGGCTGTATATATAGCAGAGAATTCTTCTTTAGTATTAAGAAAAAGTGTAATCTCAGGATATAGTCCTGCTGTTGTCTTTGAAAGCAAGATAGAAATCAACGATAAAAATCTTAAAAAGATTAGAATCGAAGAAATGTATTTTAATTTCTGTAATGGAAACATATTTTCAGAAGGTTCTACAAATAATGAAGACTTAGAAAGTTATTATGGAAATAGTGTGTTTTTTAATTTATATTCAAAAACAACCAACTTAGAAACTTTCAATGATTTTGCTAACCCAAAAAGACCGGATTTTAGATTGTCTCTTTCTAAATTTACCGCTTCCAAATAAATTTAAAGTTATATTATGAACTTTATTATAAAATGAAAGTTAATCCTTAGACAAGGTTTGGCTTTCATTTTATTAATTAAAAACAGTTCTGTTGAATGCTTCCCCAAATGCTATTTTAATATGACAAATAAATCTACCCCATTCTTTTTTTTAAAATCTTGTTTGTTATTTTTAATGTTGTTGGTCCTGCCCTCAACACTGACATTAGTTGCTCAAACTATTGCTCCTAAAAAATTAGGTTATCCTGAAATTTGCGCTAACAAACCAAATTTTGAGTACCCGTTAGGATATAATAGATATGAAGTTTCTTTTAAAGTTAGTGGTTTTGATGCAACAACTACTTATTTTGTAATATTGTCTGACGATAAAGGTAGCTTTTCGAATCCTATTAAACCAGTGATTATACCTAATAATTCTCCGCCAAATACACCAGCAGATACTCCTACCGATAAAACACTTACATTTGAACTGCCTTCAAATATTATAGGATCTGATATTTATCAATTAAAGGTACAAAGTTCTACTGGCTATATAAGCCAACCATTTAAAGCTAGTGATTTACAATCATCATTCCCTATTTATTATCTTTCCTATTCTGGGCCATTTTATATTAATAATCAGAACGGTTCAGTTAGTTTTTGTAATGGGGGAAGTGTCACGCTCACTATTGATAACACAACTCCATCTGTCCCTAACTCATCTCCATTGCAATATCCACAGTTAAAATACAATTGGTATAAAGATGGGACTATTATTCCAAATGAAACTAGTAGTTCTTTATCGGTTAATCAAATAGGCGAATATTATGTTGAAATCAATTATGGACCTTGTACTGACGTGAATACACACTCTCAATCGGTTAAGGTAACTGGTGCGTCGGGATCTGTGGCGAACATAAATTCTAGCTTGGGCAACCCTTTTTGTTCTACTACTAATATGACAACTTTGACAGCAAGTACTGGTAATTCGTATGTTTGGAAAAAAGATGGTGCTGTACTGCCTGGGGAAATTGCCCAAACCTATCAAACCAATTTACCTGGAATTTACACTTGTGATGTTGATTTTGGTGGATGTAAATCGACTGGGACAATCGATTTGAAAGCAGATCAAATTGCGAGTACGATTAGTGTTGATGTTGATAAAATCAATTATATACAAGATGGTGAAGCATTGGCTGTTACTACTACTACTACGGCGGTTAATCCTTCTTATCAATGGTTTCTGAATGATGTGCCTATTTCTGGAGAGACACAAAGTTTTTTGGATATTACTGCTCAAGGAAAATACAAAGTTACTATTACTCAAACTTCGGGTTGTCAAATTGTAAATGAATTTCCTTTTGAGGTTTCTTATAAAGTTGATTACAATGTTTCTAAAATTCCTAATATTATTTCTCCAAATAATGACGGAACCAATGACACTTGGATTATTCCTGATGAATATACTAATGGCAAGGCTAATGTTTTAATATTGAGTTCAGTCGGAGAAAATGTTTTTCAAACTGAAAATTACGATAACTATAGTGGATGGCCGCAAGCGCCTATTGATTTTAAAAATTTCAACCCTGTTTACTATTATATAATTACTCCTTCTGCTGGGTCTGCTAAAAAAGGCTCGATAACTCTTGTTAAATAGTATGAAAAAATTTTATTTAA
Source organism: Flavobacterium sp. N3904 (assembly GCF_025947305.1). Classification (NCBI taxonomy): domain Bacteria; kingdom Pseudomonadati; phylum Bacteroidota; class Flavobacteriia; order Flavobacteriales; family Flavobacteriaceae; genus Flavobacterium; species Flavobacterium sp. N3904. Next base: position 1,082,138 of record NZ_CP110009.1, on the reverse strand, counting down.
GTGTTTTCTTTTTCTTTTGTATCATACAAACTTTCTATGCGCAGCAGGAAGATGGTGTTGTGTCTTATGTTATCCCACCAGGAAACTCTTTAAAATTTAATTCATTTATCATCAATCCTACTTTCAGTTTTGTTAGGCAACAGAGTGCTTACATAACGTTGTTTAACAAAACACAATGGGCAGGTTTTGAAGGTGCTCCCAAAACCTATTTATTGAGTTATTCAGGGCGTTTTAGAGAAAATGATGGTGTGGCACTTGGTGTTTTTCAACAAACTTATGGGGCTTTTTCAACTTTTGGTTTGGTCGCCAATTTTTCTCACAATTTACTGCTTCAGGAAGACAGTAATCTAACTTTCGGAATTAATTTAAGTGCTTATAGAAGCGGGCTAAACAATTCAAATCCTGGAGATCCATCAGATCCATCTTTACAAAATTTTCCATCCAACACACAAATAGCCATTACGCCTGGTATCAATTATGGTACTGCTTTTTTAGATTTTGGTCTTGGTTTAAATAATTTGGTTACTTATAATTTTTCTTCAGGATTATTAAAAGATGATCCCAATCAAGGAATAGAAGCCCATGTAATGTATACGGGATTTATTGATTCTTATGGTTTTTTTGACAAAAGTAAATTCTCAGGAATTGTAAAAACGGAATTAAATAAAGATCAAACAGTAATTTCAGGATCAGCAATGTTTACTATTCCTAAAGGAATATGGGCACAAGCTGGATACAATTCTGTATTGGGTGTATCAGCCGGATTAGGATTTAATATAACCCAAAATATAGCCTTAGAATATTCTTACGGTATGGGATTGGGTACAATTTCAGATCTAGGGGCTTCCCATGTAATTGTTTTGGCATATAAGCTAAAAAACAACAAATATGATTATGGTGACGATGAAGAAGAAGGTTCTATTATACCTCCTGCAGATACGCGACCAAAAGTAGTTGCCAAACCTAAAGCAGATACCAAAACTGTCGCTGATGCAAGTGCTGCAAAAGCTCAAGCAGCTGCTGAATCTAAAGCTAAACTTGCTGCAGCTGCTCAAACCAGAGCGGATGCTGTTGCTGCGAGAGCTAAATTGGCTGCTGATGCAAAAGCTAAATCAGATGCTGTTATTGCTCAAAACAAAGCCAAACTGGCTGCGAATAATAAAGCTAAAGCAGATGCTGCCGCTGCCGCTGCATTAGTTGCTGCTGCTAAAAAAACAGACGCTCCTGTTAATAAAACTAAACTTGCTGCAGATGCAAAAGCAAAAGCGGATGCAGATGCATCGGCTAAACTTATAGCAGATGCAAAAGCAAAAGCACTTGCTGAATCAAATGCAAAATTGGCTGCCGAAGCAAAATTGGCTGCTGATGCCCAGGCCAAAGCCGATGCAAAAGCCAAAGCAAAACTAACTGTTGATTCTAAAGTAAAAGCTGATGCAGATGCTGCTGCAAAACTTGCTGCAGATAATAAGGCTAAAGCAGATGCAATTGCTCAAGCTAAATTGGCCGCTGACAATAAAGCGAAAGCCGATGCCGCTCTCGCTGCAAAGCTTGCTGCTGATGCCAAAGCTGACGCTGCTGCGAAATTGGCTGCCGATAATAAAGCCAAAGCCGATGCCGCTCAGGCAGAAAAATTAGCTGCCGATGCAAAAGCCAAAGCGGATGCTGATGCCGTTGCGAAATTGGTTGCCGATAATAAAGCCAAAGCCGATGCCGCTCAGGCAGAAAAATTAGCTGCCGATGCAAAAGCCAAAGCTGATGCTGATGCCGCTGCGAAATTGGCTGCGGATAATAAAGTGAAAGCGGATGCCGCTCAGGCAGAAAAATTAGCTGCCGATGCAAAAGCCAAAGCTGATGCTGATGCCGCTGCGAAATTGGCCGCCGATAATAAAGCCAAAGCGGATGCCGCTCAAGCAGAAAAATTAGCTGCCGATGCAAAAGCCAAAGCGGATGCTGATGCTGCTGCGAAATTGGTTGCCGATAATAAAGCCAAAGCTGATGCCGCTCTTGCTGCAAAACTGGCTGCCGATGCGAAAGCCAAAGCGGATGCCGATGCTGCTACGAAATTGGCTGCTGATAATAAAGCCAAAGCGGATGCTGATGCCGCTGCGAAATTGGCCGCTGATAATAAAGCCAAAGCGGATGCCGATGCTGCTGCAAAACTAGCTGCCGATGCAAAAGCCAAAGCTGATGCTGATGCCGCTGCGAAATTGGCTGCTGATAATAAAGCCAAAGCTGATGCCGCTCTTGCTGCTAAACTGGCTGCCGATGCAAAAGCCAAAACGGATGCCGATGCTGCTGCGAAATTGGCTGCTGATAATAAAGCCAAAGCTGATGCTGCACTAGCAGAAAAACTAGCTGCCGATGCAAAAGCTAAAGCTGATGCTGATGCCGCTGCGAAATTGGCTGCTGATAATAAAGCCAAAGCTGATGCCGCTCTTGCTGCTAAACTGGCTGCCGATGCAAAAGCCAAAGCGGATGCCGATGCTGCTGCGAAATTGGCTGCTGATAATAAAGCCAAAGCTGATGCTGCTCTTGCTGCAAAACTGGCTGCCGATGCGAAAGCCAAAGCTGATGCTGATGCTGCTGCGAAATTGGCTGCTGATAATAAAGCCAAAGCGGATGCTGCTCTTGCTGCAAAACTGGCTGCCGATGCGAAAGCCGATGCTGATGCTGCTGCGAAATTGGCTGCTGATAATAAAGCCAAAGCGGATGCTGCTCTTGCTGCAAAACTGGCTGCCGATGCAAAAGCCAAAGCAGATGCTGCAGCTCAAGCGGAGCAAGATAAAATTGAAGAAGCTGCTGCTGCAAAATTAGCTATTGAAGCCCTTGCAAAAGCAAGAGCTGATGCAATGCCGAAAGATGAGACTGGAAAATCTATGGATAATTTGACAAAAATTCTTGAGGATTCTAAAAAGAAACAACAACAATTATTATCCCGATTGGATGTTTCTGTCGCAAATAAAGAAAAAGCGTTAAAAGAATTAAGAGAAGAAAATGACTTGAGCGATAAAGGAATTGTCAAAACTACTGTTGAATTCAAAAGTACAGCTGCTGAAAATAGTGAGTTAGAATCAATTAGAGCACAAATCGCAGAGGTGAATAAAGCTCAAAACGAATCTTTAGCGGAGTTCAATAGACTGTATAATGAAAGACTTAAAAAAGCACCAAAAAATGATTTGATCAATCAAAATTATTTAAAAACTATAGATGCTTTAAAAGCAGAACAAATAAAAGCGGAGCAATCCAATGCAGCTTTGATTACAACATTGGAACAAATTAAGGTCGAAACCGAAATTGAGAAAAAACGTAGAATTAAACGTGCCGCATCATTAAATGATCAAGACCGTTACAATCAGGATTTGGCTACTTTGAAACGAATCAAAGAAACAACAAAAGTAAGTACCACACCACTTACTGCTGCTGATTTTGATTTTGGAGATAATCAAACTAATATGCAGATTATTAAAAATAATAAAAATGTTGAAAGTGGTTATTATATGATATTGGCCGTTCATAGTGACGTACAAAAAAGAGATGCCTTTGTGACCAAAACTGTTGCTGCTGGACAAAAAGAGGTGAATTTCTTCTATGATGCAAGTTCAAGTAAATATTTTATTTATCAAGAAAAGTTTGAAATGTTGGAAGAGGCTACGCAAGCGTTGGAGGCCAAAGGAACTAAACCGTATAATGGTAAAATGGTAATTGTTAAGATTGAAAAATAAAATTGTAAATGTTTTGTTAAATAAATATTTTGGAATAGTATTTGTTATTCCTATAAAATGTTTATTTTTAAACCCTTAAACGATTATTTATGCTTTTCGTCGATTATATTTAGAAAAAAATTAAAAATTTTAAAGGCAATAAAAGAAACAAAAACAGAATGTCAGGAATGTTTTTTAACAAATAAAAGTACATTTTGGATTATTTATGTTAAAAATTCAACAATTCATTAAAAACTAGTTTTCTATTAAATTGCTTCATGGCCCGCCAAAAGCTTTTTTAATAGAGATACTTTAAAAAATATATACCATGAAAAAACCTACTTTTTATAAATTAGTTCTTTCGATTTTATTTCTTTTCACACACTTTTTTATAAAAAGTATGCTTTTTTGTGTATCCCTAGTAAAAGAATTTTATAACTTCAATACATCTGTTTTTGTAAAAAGCTCTTTTTATAAGTTACAGTATAAAGTGGCTGCTTTACTACTTGTATTCTTTTTGTTAGGCAGCGGTACTATTGTTGCGCAAGAAGGTAGAAAATTTCTTCCAAGGCTTGCAGGAGCGAATATAAAGGTACAAGGGGATGTTATTTTAATAGGAAATACGGTTTTAAATAAAGTTTCATCTGTAAAAGGTAATCCGAATAATGGTGATCCTGTGCAGTATAGCCCTGCAAGACCAATTGATGGAGTTAAGTATTTAGGCACAGTAACCAATCAAGCTGCACTGACAGCTGAGGCAAACCTGGATAATTTTGCTGGGGGTAACAACAATAATTTTTTTGTTGAATATATAGATCTTGATACCGATCTTTCTACTTATAATTCGACTTCTGCCACATTATTTATCAATCAAAAATGTAAAAAAATTGTTTTTGCAGGCTTGTATTGGTCGGCAATTTACCCTTATGATAGAAGTGTAACGTATAACAAAAAATACGAAGGATCCTTAAGAGATTCTGATTTTAATACAATAAAATTCAAAGCGCCGGGAGATGCTGCTTATAGGGATTTGGTGGCCGACGAAATTATTTTTGATGGGTATAAATATTATCCTCCAAAACTTAAAGTTTCAGATTCTTTCAAAGACTCCCCTTATGTTTGTTTTAAGGATGTTACTTCAATTCTAGATAAATTAACGGATGCAGATGGGGAATATACAGTAGCAAATGTTAGGGCATCTAGAGGTCAAAGAGATGGTGGTGGTGCAGGAGGTTGGACTCTGGTGGTGGTTTATGATACTCCCACATTACCTAGTAAATTTGTTTCTGTATTTGATGGGTACGAAGGGGTAAATCCAGATGTAAACACACCTGGTTATTTACCTGAAATTACATTTGATGTTGACGGATTTCGAACTTTGCCTATTGGTTTTGCTGTTAAAGCTTATATTGGTGTTGGTGCATTAGAAGGAGATCAAACTGGTATGGGAGATACTTTTGAGATTTTGGGAAAAAAAAATATACCAATTCCTGCTCCAAATCCATTGACTGGTTTTACTGAAATAACAGATGTGCTAAATCCATCTAAAAATTTCTTTAATGCCACTGTCACTAGAGATGGAGTTGCTGTAACCAATAGAAAACCAAAAAGTTCCAATACTTTGGGTTTTGATATTGATTATGTTAAGATTCCAAATACCAATAATGCCACACTTCAAAACGACGAGCAAGGAGCCTATTTAAAATTGACTACCACTGGGGACGGATATGGTGCTTTTGTTACCACTTTTGCAGTAGATATTATCGAACCTATTGTTAAGTTGATTAAAGAGGTAAAAGATGACAAAAACAATCCTATAGGAAATACAAACGTTAAGTTTGGAGATGTGCTTTTTTATGAAATTAACTTTAAGAACTCAGGTAGTGATGATGTAGGCGATAAGGATAGAAATGGAAATCCGGTGCCTTTTATCATTAAAGATATTCTTCCTGAAAACATAAATTTTGATCCCGCTTCTATTGATTTATCGCATGCGGGTGGAGCTACTTTACTAAGTTATGATCCTGCTACCAGAACGCTTTTGTTTACAATGCCTGTAGCTCAATTGAAACAAAATAGTCCAGAGTACCAGATACGCTTCAAAGTTCAAGTGGTTGCAGATTGTAATGAATTGAAAAATGCTTGTATTAATAGTATTGACAACAGAGCATATGTTAGCTATATTGGGGTGTACAACAATGACAAAGTTTTTACCGACGAAAGTTTAAATTCATACGGTTGTGTTTTTGTTCCGCAAGCAACTAATTTTTTGGTTGGTATCGACAGCTGTAAATTTACTCAGACAATGATTTATTGCGGTAAGGATATAACCTTGGTTGCCCGTCCAGGGTACGAAAATTATGTTTGGTCATCAAGTCCAACTGGAGTCCCAGTTTTAAAATCAGGTCCCGATGCATTTTATACTGCAAATGCGGCTGGTACTTATTATGTGTTTGATAATACGACCATTTTTCCTTGCAAATCGATCAAAGAAGAAATTACGGTAGTGGATGTTAAAAATTTTGTAAATCCCATAAGTGATTATGTTAATCGCAATCCAAGTAAAGGAACAATAGATCATTGTCAAATTGATGGTGCAGAATTACCTAAAATTTTTCTTTGTAGTGCCAGTGATCAAGCATTAATACAAACCAATCTTTCTTATAATTCTACTGCAAAATGGGAAAAACTAGACGAGACAAGTTGTCCAATTCCTACTTATCCAATTAATCAAGAATGTGCCAATAAAAATCCTTCTTGTAAGTGGAACGTAGTTGGTACTGCCAATGATTTTCTAGCCAAGGACGCAGGATATTATAAAGTTACTTTTAGTTTTACAGGTGGTTGTTCTATTGTTTATTATTTTAATGTATATAAAAATACTTTGGATCCAACTGTTGTTGCTACAAATCAATATTGTACGACACCAGGTTCTATAAAAGTGAACCCCTTGATAGGTTATGAATATAGTTTAGATAATGCAGCCTATCAGGACAATCCAGACTTTTTAAATGTTGCTTTGGGTTCACATAATGTAAAAGTTAGGCTCAAAGCTGGAGGTGTAGGTTCTTGCGAAATTCCTGTTAAAGGACCAATTACAATCTCTCCATTTACTATGGATGTTGAAGTACAGAATGTTAAACAACCTTTGTGTACGGGAGATTTAGGAAGTTTTAGAATTCAGGCTAAAGATGTTCGTCCTGGTTATTATTTTAGTGCAACACTAAACGGCACTTTGGTAGAATCTGTAGGTCCAATAGGAACAATAAACGGTCAAAATTATTATGACTTTACAGGTAAAGCACCTGGAGATTATGTAATAAGAACCTGGACACTTGATGGATGTAATGATGTCCGTACCGTTACAATAAATGCTCCAATAGGATTGAAAGCAACAACAGCAGTTAAGCCATTAACGTGTATTGATGGTGAGATTAATGTAACTGTACAAGGAGGTGTAGCACCCTATTACTACTCTGTAAATAGTGGGCCATTTTTAACAAGCAACCTCATTCCAGTTGTAGCACCTGGTGGAAAATACGATATTGTTGTAGCCGATTCCAATGGATTAGGATGTAAATATACAATCCCGCAAATAACCGTAAATGCGACTCCTAAACCAACTTACAATGTCAATAAGACTGACATTTTGTGTTATGGTTCAAATACGGGAGCTATTAATTTTAATTTACTGACTAATCTTGGGGCTTATACTATTGATTACAGTATTGACGGCACCAACTTTGTTACAAATCCTAACTTTACAGGGCTTGTAGCTGGCACCGTATATAATCCGGTAGTAAGATACACTTTGGACGGCGTGAATTTCTGTAAAGATGTTTTGCCTACGATTACATTAACAGGACCAGCTGCTGCATTAACAGCTTCTGCAGGAGTATCTGAGTTATCTGGTTGTGGTTTGGCACCAAATATCTTGGATGGAAAAATTAGAATTACCAATCCTCAAGGCGGTGTACCTCCTTATCAATACAATTTTAATAATCCGGCTACTGCGTCTGATTGGACTTCTGTAAACGATGCTTACAAACCTGTAGGGACTTATACGGTTTACATCAGGGATAAGAATTTGTGTGTTTTTCCGATGGCAAATGTCACAATAGATCCATTACCAGTTCCCCCTTCGATAACTACCGATCCTGTTATTGTTTTTAGTTGTGATGGAACGGCCACCAGTACCGTTACAGTAAATAATCCGCCCAATGTAAATTACGATTATACCTATTCATTAGATGGGACTCTCAATACACCCCCTACATCCAATGTTTTTGTTGGTGTTCCTTCTGGCCCTCACATAATTAAAGTGGGGTATGTTTTAAAAAGTGTTTCTACGTTCAGTAATTTATTGAGTGAAAATTTTGGGTATGGAGAGGACGCTCAATCTCCTGGAATCAATACCACTTTTTATTGTTTTGAGCGACAAGTTACAGCTACACAATGTGGTACAACAACAGAAATTAATGATGGAGAGTATTCTGTAACGGCTAAAATTGTTAAGCCCTTTGGTCCCTGGGTGCAACCAGGAGATCATACGCCTCAAACGGTTCCTCCTACACCCAAAGGAAGATGCTTAGTGGTTAACTTAGGAGACAGAATTGGTACAAAAGATGTTATCTATCAACAAGTAATTAAGGACATCATTCCCTTTCAACCCATTAATTTTGAGTTATATGCACTGAATTTGCTTCAAATAGGCAATGGTCAAGTAGATCCCAATTTAGCAGTAGCTTTGGTGGACGCAAGTGGAAAGGAAATTTCTACTTTTACAACAGGCGATATTCCTAAAAAAAATACAACGGCCGCTCTTCCTATAATTAAAATATGGGAAAAATATCCTAAAACGCCAATAACGCTTAATCCTGGAAACAATACCACACTAACCTTTATTATTCGTTCTAATAAAAGCGATAGAAATGGTAACGATGTGGCTATAGATGACATCAAAGTTTATCAACTTCCTAAAGCTTGTGCTTCGTACCAAGACATTAATTTTACGATAGCCAGCAATAAAAAGTTTACGGCTCAAGTTAACACAAGTTCCAACACAAAATGCGTTGGATCTACAGATGGTACTATCGAAATATCTGCCCAAAATTTTGATCCAATTGCTGGTTTTGAATATTCTAAAGATGGTATTACTTGGCTTAAATCTACTACTTCACCAGTAACACTTACCAATTTAGCTGCGGGTTCTTACACGCCTCAAGTGCGTTATAATGCTGCGGGTGCTTGTACATTTCCGTTAACGCTAACCAAAATTATTGCCCCTCAGCCTATAATTGTAAAAACAAAACAAACACAGGCTACTTGTCTTCCAAATGGTGGTGCTACAGTAGATGCAACAGGAACTACTGGAGGTACAGGTGCATATACGATTCAGTTGGTTGATACAGTTGCTCCTTTTACAGTAACTAATTTTCCGAATACTTTAATTTTAAATAACGTTGCGCCAGGTACGTATACTGTAGTAGTTAGGGATGTCAATAGTTGTAAACCAACCACAGATCCAACAATAACTATTGCAGGTCCTACGAGTCCAACTGCGAACTTAGATCCAACTTCAACTTTGTGTTTTGACCCAGCAACGGGAGCCATTATCAAAGGGAATGTTACTGGAGGGGTCGGGCCTTATACTTATACAACAAAGTTTAATTCAGGTACAACAAGCTCAGCAAGTGCTACTTTTGATGGACCTCCTTTCCCAGCCACTTTTGCTTATAATGCAACAGCAGTGGGGACTTATGTGTTTGAAGTTACAGGTAGTAATGGCTGTAAAGCACCAATAATCACTCAAGTTATTAATGATAAATTGACTGCAGTTACTCCTGTTACAACGGCTTTAGACTGTGATGTTGCTCCTGCAGATCAAGCAGTGATCACGGGTACAATTTCTGGAGGTACAGCGCCATTTGTGATTACACTCACTTCAGGAACTGGAGGAACTTTGGTTCAGCCTGTTGGAAATGGAAATACTTTTACATATTCTAATGCGGTTGCAGGTATTTATAAATTTCAAATTAAAGATGCCAATAATTGCACTACAACTACTACCGGTACTATAAATGCATTAGTACCTATTACTTTAGGTTCTACGAATACAAATCCAAAATGTAATGGTTCTTCGGATGGAAGCATACAATTGAATCCTGGCGGTGGATCAGGTGGGTTTACCTACAGTAATGATGGTATAACTTATACAAATATATCATCTTATGGTGGATTGAGTGCAGGAATACCTTACACCTATTATGTAAAAGACAGCAATAAATGTATTAAAAGCATAACAGTTACATTAACAGCGCCAGCAGTACTCACTGCGGTAGCGGCTATAACAACACCTTATACTTGTAATGGTTCAGCTGTGATTTCTGTAACGAGCATTTCAGGAGGCACGGGACCTTACAATTATACTTTAAATAGAGGCGCTACTGCAGTATCTTCAAATACTACAGGAGTATTCAATAATATTAGCGTAGCGGGAAGTTATACGGTAACTGTAACAGATAGTGGACTATGTCCGTTTACAACCCCAGCTATGAATATTGTGGCATTGAACCCACCGTTGAATGCTACTTTTGTAGAAAGACCAATTTCATGTAAAGCTACCGAATTGACCAGTGATGTAACTGTTAGTATCACAGCCGGAACAGGAACAGGAGTGTTGAAATATGAAACAATCGCCCCATCACCAATCATAAAACCACAACAAGGATCGTCAACTCTTACAGGTTTGACTCCTGGGGATTATACAATTAAAGTGACAGATGCTAATAATTGTTTTGTAACTGGAGTTTACAAAGTAAAAGACGTATTGCCTGTTATTGTAAATGGTTCGTTAGTTTCGAATGTAAGCTGTAAAGGCTCAGCTGATGGGAAGCTTACATTTACTGTTTCGGGTAATTCAGGTGTTTTCACTTATGTGCTTAAAAACAGTTTGGGTACAACAGTGCCAATTGGACAGTCTACACAAACCGGGAATGTTATTGACTATACAGGTTTGGCAGCAGATACTTATACCATAACTATTACCAACCCAGCGACAGCTTGTACAGCCACAAAAGCATTAACAGTTGCTTCACCTGCATTAGCATTAGCCATTACGCCACCAACAATCACGCCGATAACCTGTTCAGCAAATGCTACGGCAGTTATCAATACAACGGGAGGTTGGGGAAGTAACAGTTATACCGTTACGGGAACTGCTCCTGTAGTGGCTGCTGTTACACAGCCTAGTAAGACTTTTTCAAATCTTGCAGCAGGAGACTATACCGCTTCGGTAACTGATTTGAATGGATGTACAGTTTCGATTGCCTTTACTATCGCTGCGAAGGTTACGCCTACTGCTAGTATTGGTGCTTCCGATTTTTGCTATGATAGCACCAATAAAGCGACCCTTGTCGTTTCTCCAAATACACAAGCCAACTATGTTTACAGCATCAATGGAGGTACATCACAAGCAAATGGTACATTTGCTAATCTTATACCAGGCGATTATACCATTCGTGTAACGGATACTTCAACGAATTGTTCTATTGATTTATTGGCAACAATAGCCAATCAAGTTACGGCAAATACGGCTGTGACTAAAAATTTAGATTGTACTACATCTCCTGATGCAGTAATTAAAGTTACAGTTGGTAATGGTTATCCAGACTATTCATACCGAGTAAATACCAATGGAGGTGGTTATAGTGGATTACCAATTCCGTTAGGAGCAGGTGTTACTAGTTTTCCTTATACAACAACAACAGGAGCTGCTGCAGCAACCTATAAGTTTGAAATTACCGATGCTAAAGGATGTGTTATTGAGGTAACCCAGAATATTAGCGCCAGAGTGTCTCCAACAGTAACTACAACACCAACGAATCCAACTTGTTTTGGAGGAAATAATGGATCTGTTTTGATCAATGCCAGCTCAGGATTGGCACCTTATACGTATGAAGTTTCAACAGTTTCTTCAACAGGGCCTTTTGTTGCCATGGCTACAAGTTTATATTCTGGTGCACCAGCAGGAGATTATTGGTTTAGAGTTACAGATGCCAAGAGCTGTACAGTTACAACAGCTAAAGTTACATTAGCAGCTCCAGCAGTACTCACAGCTGTAGCGGCTATAACGACACCTTATACTTGTAATGGTTCAGCTGTGATTTCTGTAACGAGCATTTCAGGAGGCACGGGACCTTACAATTATACTTTAAATAGAGGCGCTACTGCAGTATCTTCAAATACTACAGGAGTATTCAATAATATTAGCGTAGCGGGAAGTTATACGGTAACTGTAACAGATAGTGGACTATGTCCGTTTACAACCCCAGCTATGAATATTGTGGCATTGAACCCACCGTTGAATGCTACTTTTGTAGAAAGACCAATTTCATGTAAAGCTACCGAATTGACCAGTGATGTAACTGTTAGTATCACAGCCGGAACAGGAACAGGAGTGTTGAAATATGAAACAATCGCCCCATCACCAATCATAAAACCACAACAAGGATCGTCAACTCTTACAGGTTTGACTCCTGGGGATTATACAATTAAAGTGACAGATGCTAATAATTGTTTTGTAACTGGAGTTTACAAAGTAAAAGACGTATTGCCTGTTATTGTAAATGGTTCGTTAGTTTCGAATGTAAGCTGTAAAGGCTCAGCTGATGGGAAGCTTACATTTACTGTTTCGGGTAATTCAGGTGTTTTCACTTATGTGCTTAAAAACAGTTTGGGTACAACAGTGCCAATTGGACAGTCTACACAAACCGGGAATGTTATTGACTATACAGGTTTGGCAGCAGATACTTATACCATAACTATTACCAACCCAGCGACAGCTTGTACAGCCACAAAAGCATTAACAGTTGCTTCACCTGCATTAGCATTAGCCATTACGCCACCAACAATCACGCCGATAACCTGTTCAGCAAATGCTACGGCAGTTATCAATACAACGGGAGGTTGGGGAAGTAACAGTTATACCGTTACGGGAACTGCTCCTGTAGTGGCTGCTGTTACACAGCCTAGTAAGACTTTTTCAAATCTTGCAGCAGGAGACTATACCGCTTCGGTAACTGATTTGAATGGATGTACAGTTTCGATTGCCTTTACTATCGCTGCGAAGGTTACGCCTACTGCTAGTATTGGTGCTTCCGATTTTTGCTATGATAGCACCAATAAAGCGACCCTTGTCGTTTCTCCAAATACACAAGCCAACTATGTTTACAGCATCAATGGAGGTACATCACAAGCAAATGGTACATTTGCTAATCTTATACCAGGCGATTATACCATTCGTGTAACGGATACTTCAACGAATTGTTCTATTGATTTATTGGCAACAATAGCCAATCAAGTTACGGCAAATACGGCTGTGACTAAAAATTTAGATTGTACTACATCTCCTGATGCAGTAATTAAAGTTACAGTTGGTAATGGTTATCCAGACTATTCATACCGAGTAAATACCAATGGAGGTGGTTATAGTGGATTACCAATTCCGTTAGGAGCAGGTGTTACTAGTTTTCCTTATACAACAACAACAGGAGCTGCTGCAGCAACCTATAAGTTTGAAATTACCGATGCTAAAGGATGTGTTATTGAGGTAACCCAGAATATTAGCGCCAGAGTGTCTCCAACAGTAACTACAACACCAACGAATCCAACTTGTTTTGGAGGAAATAATGGATCTGTTTTGATCAATGCCAGCTCAGGATTGGCACCTTATACGTATGAAGTTTCAACAGTTTCTTCAACAGGGCCTTTTGTTGCCATGGCTACAAGTTTATATTCTGGTGCACCAGCAGGAGATTATTGGTTTAGAGTTACAGATGCCAAGAGCTGTACAGTTACAACAGCTAAAGTTACATTAGCAGCGCCAGCAGTACTCACAGCTGTAGCGGCTATAACGACACCTTATACTTGTAATGGTTCAGCTGTGATTTCTGTAACGAGCATTTCAGGAGGCACGGGACCTTACAATTATACTTTAAATAGAGGCGCTACTGCAGTATCTTCAAATACTACAGGAGTATTCAATAATATTAGCGTAGCGGGAAGTTATACGGTAACTGTAACAGATAGTGGACTATGTCCGTTTACAACCCCAGCTATGAATATTGTGGCATTGAACCCACCGTTGAATGCTACTTTTGTAGAAAGACCAATTTCATGTAAAGCTACCGAATTGACCAGTGATGTAACTGTTAGTATCACAGCCGGAACAGGAACAGGAGTGTTGAAATATGAAACAATCGCCCCATCACCAATCATAAAACCACAACAAGGATCGTCAACTCTTACAGGTTTGACTCCTGGGGATTATACAATTAAAGTGACAGATGCTAATAATTGTTTTGTAACTGGAGTTTACAAAGTAAAAGACGTATTGCCTGTTATTGTAAATGGTTCGTTAGTTTCGAATGTAAGCTGTAAAGGCTCAGCTGATGGGAAGCTTACATTTACTGTTTCGGGTAATTCAGGTGTTTTCACTTATGTGCTTAAAAACAGTTTGGGTACAACAGTGCCAATTGGACAGTCTACACAAACCGGGAATGTTATTGACTATACAGGTTTGGCAGCAGATACTTATACCATAACTATTACCAACCCAGCGACAGCTTGTACAGCCACAAAAGCATTAACAGTTGCTTCACCTGCATTAGCATTAGCCATTACGCCACCAACAATCACGCCGATAACCTGTTCAGCAAATGCTACGGCAGTTATCAATACAACGGGAGGTTGGGGAAGTAACAGTTATACCGTTACGGGAACTGCTCCTGTAGTGGCTGCTGTTACACAGCCTAGTAAGACTTTTTCAAATCTTGCAGCAGGAGACTATACCGCTTCGGTAACTGATTTGAATGGATGTACAGTTTCGATTGCCTTTACTATCGCTGCGAAGGTTACGCCTACTGCTAGTATTGGTGCTTCCGATTTTTGCTATGATAGCACCAATAAAGCGACCCTTGTCGTTTCTCCAAATACACAAGCCAACTATGTTTACAGCATCAATGGAGGTACATCACAAGCAAATGGTACATTTGCTAATCTTATACCAGGCGATTATACCATTCGTGTAACGGATACTTCAACGAATTGTTCTATTGATTTATTGGCAACAATAGCCAATCAAGTTACGGCAAATACGGCTGTGACTAAAAATTTAGATTGTACTACATCTCCTGATGCAGTAATTAAAGTTACAGTTGGTAATGGTTATCCAGACTATTCATACCGAGTAAATACCAATGGAGGTGGTTATAGTGGATTACCAATTCCGTTAGGAGCAGGTGTTACTAGTTTTCCTTATACAACAACAACAGGAGCTGCTGCAGCAACCTATAAGTTTGAAATTACCGATGCTAAAGGATGTGTTATTGAGGTAACCCAGAATATTAGCGCCAGAGTGTCTCCAACAGTAACTACAACACCAACGAATCCAACTTGTTTTGGAGGAAATAATGGATCTGTTTTGATCAATGCCAGCTCAGGATTGGCACCTTATACGTATGAAGTTTCAACAGTTTCTTCAACAGGGCCTTTTGTTGCCATGGCTACAAGTTTATATTCTGGTGCACCAGCAGGAGATTATTGGTTTAGAGTTACAGATGCCAAGAGCTGTACAGTTACAACAGCTAAAGTTACATTAGCAGCTCCAGCAGTACTCACAGCTGTAGCGGCTATAACGACACCTTATACTTGTAATGGTTCAGCTGTGATTTCTGTAACGAGCATTTCAGGAGGCACGGGACCTTACAATTATACTTTAAATAGAGGCGCTACTGCAGTATCTTCAAATACTACAGGAGTATTCAATAATATTAGCGTAGCGGGAAGTTATACGGTAACTGTAACAGATAGTGGACTATGTCCGTTTACAACCCCAGCTATGAATATTGTGGCATTGAACCCACCGTTGAATGCTACTTTTGTAGAAAGACCAATTTCATGTAAAGCTACCGAATTGACCAGTGATGTAACTGTTAGTATCACAGCCGGAACAGGAACAGGAGTGTTGAAATATGAAACAATCGCCCCATCACCAATCATAAAACCACAACAAGGATCGTCAACTCTTACAGGTTTGACTCCTGGGGATTATACAATTAAAGTGACAGATGCTAATAATTGTTTTGTAACTGGAGTTTACAAAGTAAAAGACGTATTGCCTGTTATTGTAAATGGTTCGTTAGTTTCGAATGTAAGCTGTAAAGGCTCAGCTGATGGGAAGCTTACATTTACTGTTTCGGGTAATTCAGGTGTTTTCACTTATGTGCTTAAAAACAGTTTGGGTACAACAGTGCCAATTGGACAGTCTACACAAACCGGGAATGTTATTGACTATACAGGTTTGGCAGCAGATACTTATACCATAACTATTACCAACCCAGCGACAGCTTGTACAGCCACAAAAGCATTAACAGTTATTGAACCAACTGTTGTAGCTATAACTGGAACAACGGCTAGCAAAGTTTTCTGTACCAAACCAATTTCGACTATTACCGTAACCGCTACTGGTGGAACTTCACCATTGGCGTATGCCGTAGTAAAACATTTAGTAGTACCAGTACCAGGAGATTACCAAAGTAGTAATGTGTTTAATAAAGATACTACTGTTGATGGCTTGTCTTATGATGTGTATGTTAAAGATAAGAACGGTTGTCCTGCTCCTATGGGAACGGCAACTGTAGTAAGTGATCCTTTACCAACAGTGACTGCTAGTGCAGTAGGACAATGTTTAGGAACAGGAACATATACTATAACGGCTACTCCGGGACCTACTGTATTTGGCACTCCAACCTATAGTTTGAATGGAGGAAGTTTTGGACTATCCAATACTTTTACCATTACTACTGCGAATAATTATACGGTAACCATAAGAGACGGAAATGGCTGTACTGCTCCTAGTAATGTGGTAGCGGTTGCTCCTAAATTGACATTAAGTGGTATTTTGGATAAAGACATTACTTGTGCTTTTACTGCTCCTTTTACTTCTAATGATGCCCAAATAACATTGACAGCAGCAGGAGGAACTGGTTCCTACACTTACACGAGTATTCCAGCTAGTGGAACTTTTGCTGGAAATGTTTTCACGACAAATACAGCGGGTTCTTATACGTTCAGTATTACAGATGCCAGTGGCTGTAGTGTAGCTACTACTGCGGGTATTTCTGTTACTATTCCTGTAAATCCAGTGATTGATAATACTGTTTTGCCAGGGGCTATTGGGGTTACTCAAACAGGATCTATTAATTGTAATGGTGAGGCTACTGCGTCGATTGCTATTGCAATTGATAATACAAAAGGTGTTGCACCATTTGTATTTATAGTAGAAAGAACGTCACCAACTTATAATAATTATGGGACTCAAACTTCTGGTTTGACAGCAGGAGATTATACAGTTACGGTTACCGATGCTAAAGGATG